>DAIQOH010000062.1:0-8870 GCA_036787995.1 Limnohabitans sp.
GTGGGGCTAGCGATCGGGGCGTGGGTGCAGGCGGTGGTTCGGGCGATAGCCCTGGGCTTGGCGGTTGCCACACACGCACACCCATGGCTGCCAGCATGGCGCGTTGTCGGGTGTCCAAGTTCAGCGACATGGTGTAAGCCTCACCATTGCAAGCCCATGACCACCGCGTCCTCGCGTTGGTTCAATGACAAAGGGTAGTAGTTTTTACGCAGACCTTGCTGCGCAAAGCCATGGGCTTGGTAAAGCGCAATGGCCGCATGGTTGCTGGCACGCACCTCTAACCAAATGGCATGCACGCCGCGCTCGCGTGACCACGCCATCAGGGTCTGCAACAAATGCCCCCCCCAACCGCGTCGCTGAAACCCGGGGGCCACAGTGATGTTGAGCAAATGCAACTCATCCGCGCCTTGCATGGCCACCAAATAGCCCAGCACGTGGTGGTCTTGAAACCAGACAGGCATGTGGTAGCCCGAGGCAATGGAGTCGGAGAAATTGCCTTGTGTCCACGGGTGAGAGTAAGCGCTTTGTTCCACATGCATCACCGCAGGCAAATGCGCAGGCGTCATCGGCACAGGCTGGATACTGTGAAAGTCGGTGACGGACATGAACGGCATTTTCAAGCGCATGGTGGGGCGAGAGTTTAGAGGTTGCGTGCAGCGCCGTCTTCAGCGCGCTCGGCGGTGGTCAACGCCACTTTGTCACGCACATACAGGGGCAAGGCCTGTGCGGGTGTCACGGTCTCACCGCGTGCATAAGCCGCCGCAGCCAAGTCCAACAACGCCAAGGCGGTTGGCCATGCAGGCACGGCGAAGCCGCCTTGACTGAATGCGGCCGCGAAGGCCTGCCCATAAAGCGCATGGGCGTTGCTGGCCAATGCAAAGTCTTGCGCATGCCATGTGGCGGGAAGTTGCAAAGCCGAGGGCGAACCCAACATGGGTGCTTGTAAGCAGGTCCACGCTTGCGCCGTGTTCTCATAAGCGGCCACATACACCTGGCCCATGCGTGCGTCGAGCACACTGAGTACCCGTGGTGAATGGCTGCTTGCTGCCACTGCCAGCATCAGCAAAGTGTCCACCGGTACCAAGGGCAGGTTGGCGCCTAATGCCAAGCCTTGCGCAACCGCACATGCGGTACGCAAGCCTGTAAAAGCCCCTGGCCCGCGTCCAAATGCAATCGCATCCAGTGCCTTCAACGACAGTTGTGCTTTGTCCAGCAAGCCCATGATGGCCGGTAGCAAACTGGCAGAGGCGTGTGCCCCCCCTTCGCCTGCGTGTTCCCAGCGTTGCTCACCATCAGCCACTGCCAGAGACAGTTGTTCGGTGCTGCAATCGATAGCCAACAGTTTCATGGCGTCATGCCTTGCCTGCTTTTTGCACGCCAAACAAAATACCGCAGGTGACCAACAGCAAACCGACGATCAAGTGCCAGTCCAAAGGTTCACCCAACCACCATACAGCACCCAAAGCCGACAAGCCCGGAACCAAGGAAGTAATCATGGTTGAGCGCACCGGCCCGTAGTAGCGAATCATTTGGGTGAAGGTAATGCCCGACATCACCACCGAACCACCGCCTTGGAACGCCGCTTGAAACAGCACTTCACCCCAGGGCGCGGTGAACAAATGGGTGTTCAAAATACCCAGCCCACACAGCAAAGCATAAGCAGGGACAAAACTGAAAAAAGCCAAACAGGTGATGGCGATGATGGCCGGAATGGCTTGCAACCCATAACGACGGCTCAACACACTGTAGGTGGACCAACAAAACGCAGCGCCCATGAACAACAGGTCACCCTTCCATACCTCGCCCCCATCGAGCGCATGCAACAAGCTGTTACCACCGACCAGCACTCCACCACCGGTGATACAAGCCAGACCGACCAAGCGGTTGCGGTGCAGGCGTTCACCCAACAACGGAATAGCCAACAAACTGGCCCACAAGGCCAAGGTGCCTGGCATCAACACCGAACCATGGGCGGCGGGGGCAAAAAAGAAACCGCTGTAGGCCATCACCGCGTACAGCAAGCCACCAAACACGCCGCAGCGTAAGGTGATGTCCCAAGGCAGTGGAGAAAAACCGAACAAAGATCCCGCGCCAGGATCCGCCGTGCGCAAACGCCGCACCCAGACATACCCCCATGGCAGCAACACCACACTGGCACCCACGATGCGCATGCAAGCGATGTCCAATGGCAGCAAATGCCCTTTGGCCGAGGCGCGGGCGATGACGATAAACGCGGTCCAGATAAGCACCGTGATGACCGCCGCAAGTGCGCCTATGGTGCGCGCAGGCAGCTGGCGCAGGCGGTGTAAAAGAAAAGGCATGCGGGCATTATCTGTGCTGTACCGACTAGGGGTTTCATAATCCCAGCATGCGAATGTCTGTCATGCTGTTTTTGTGGTGTATCTCAAGCCCAGGGCTGTCGCCCTTGTGGGCGGCGGACTTTTTGCCACCGAAAGTCGAACAAGCTTTACGCCAAGCCGCGATTCCTCGCGAAGCTTTCAGCGTGGTGGTCGTGCCTTTGGGTGCTGGCCCAGCCCAAGCTGCAAGGCTGGCACATCAGGCCGATGTGCCGCGCAATCCAGCCTCCTTGATGAAGTTGGTCACCACCACCGCGGCTTTGGATGTACTTGGCCCCGCCTATACCTGGCGCACACCGGTGGCGATCGATGGCGTGGTGCGCGACAGTGTGTTGCAAGGCAATGTGTATATCCGAGGCCAAGGCGATCCCAAAATAGGGGTTGAGCAACTGTGGTTGATCTTGCGTCGCTTGCAAGGCATGGGTATACAAAAAATCCAAGGTGACATGGTGTTGGACCGCAGCGCATTTGAGGTGCCGCCCCAAGACCCTGGCGGTTTTGATGGCGAGCCTCTGCGTCCCTACAACGCCTCGCCAGACGCATTGTTGCTAGGTTACAAATCGTTTTTGCTGCACTTTGTGCCCGATGCCGCCAACAAGGTGGCACGCGTGCATGCAGAGCCCCCATTGGCGGGCGTCCAGATTCAAGCCATTCTGCCGCTATCCAACGCCGATTGCAGCGATTACCGCGCCAGCGTCAAAGCAGACTTTCAAAACCCCGCGCGTATCAGTTTCACGGGTGCTTACCCTTTGGCGTGTGCCGACAAAGTGTGGCCAGTGGCTTATGCCGATCCGCCGCAATTTGCGGCACGTGCCATCCATGGCATGTGGTTGCAACTGGGTGGTCAACTCAGTGGCACGGTCCGCGAGGGTGTCATGCCCGCCAACCTCAAACCCTTGTGGTCGCACGAGTCGCCCAGCTTGGCCGAGGTGGTGCGCGATATCAACAAGTTCAGCAACAACGTCATGGCAGAACAGGTGTTCTTAACCCTGGGTTTTCAACAGCGTGGTCTGGGCAATACAGCCAACAGCAAAAGCGTTGTAGATGCATGGTGGCGTGAGCGCTTGGGTCAAGAGCTGCCTGTGATGGACAAAGGTTCAGGCCTGAGCCGTGAGGCGCGCATCACGCCTCAAGCCCTGGCAGGGCTGTTGCAATGGGTATGGTTGCAGCCTTTTATGCCAGAGCTGATGTCTTCCTTGCCCCTCACGGGCGTAGATGGGACGATGAAACGCAGCAAAAGCACTGCCTCAGCGCATTTGAAGACCGGCAGTTTGCGCGATGTCATGGGTGTGGCCGGTTATGTGGAGGGCAAGCAAGGACAGCGCTATGTGTTGGTGGCCATCGTCAACCATGCCAATGCCTACCAAGCCCGACCTGTATTGGATGCGCTCATCGATTGGACGGCCGGTAAATGAGTTTTTTCGCGCCATTGCGAGGCCCGCAGGGCCGTGGCAATGGCTTGGCTGTGTTTGCCGCCAGTTTGTGGGGCATCTCTGGCGCATGCGCACAGTTTGTGTTTCAACAACGCGGCATCAGCATCGATTGGTTGGTCACAGTGCGCTTGCTGATGGCTGGTGTGTTGCTGCTGATTTTTTCAGGGTGGCAACACCCTCAAAAACTGTGGACGATTTGGCGTACCAAGCACAGTGCGCGTCAACTGCTGGCATTTGGCGTGGTGGGCATGCTGGGTGTGCAGTACACCTACTTCGGCGTTATCGAACATTCCAATGCGGCAGTGGGCACGGTGTTGCAATACTTGGGACCCTCGTTGATTGCCTTGTACTTGATCGCCGTGCACAGACGCTGGCCTTCAGGGCAAGAACTAACAGCGCTGGTTTTGGCCGTGGTGGGGACGGTGTTGCTGGTCACCCATGGCGACATAGGGGTTTTGCGCATCAGCCCAGAAGCTTTGTTGTGGGGCCTGTCATCGGCATTGGCTTTGGCGTTTTACACATTGCAACCCGTGGCCTTGCTCAAGCAATATGACTCCGCCTTGGTGGTGGGTTGGGGCATGCTGATAGGCGGCTTGGCGTATGTGGGCATCAGTCAGCCGTGGCATATTCCAGGCGAATGGGATGTCGCTACATGGCTGGCCACACTGTTCATTGTGGTGTTGGGCACCTTGGTACCGTTTTATTGCTATTTGTTGGCCGTCAAACAGATTGGGCCGCAACGCACCAGTTTGTATGCCTGCGCGGAGCCCTTGTCTGCTGCCTTGGTGGCGGTGTTGTGGTTGAACGTGCCTTTTGGCTGGCTGGATGTGCTGGGCTCTTTGTGCATCGTATTGACCCTCTATGTTTTGGCGCGAACCGCGCCAACCCATTAATCGGGGTCAGACCCCCATAAACCATCAATCGACCAAGGCTTGTGCCACCAAGGCCTTCATCATGCGTCGGTAAACCACACGTGAGGGACCGCTGGACTGGGTCATCAACACGGCGCAAGTTTGCTCTTTAGGGTCGGCCCAAAAATACGTGCCTGCATAGCCCGCCCACATGAACTCGCCCGCGCTGCCATGTACCGCAGCAAGCCCATCGGCTTGGCGCACCAAAAAGCCCAAACCAAAGGTATAGCCGGGTGTGCCCAACAGCAACTGTCCGGGTGACAGGGGCGTGGCAATGGCGCTGCCCAAATGGTCCGAGGTCATGAGGCGTACCGTGGAACGCGACACAATGCGCGCGCCGTCCAAATGGCCGCCATCCAACATGGCTTGGCAAAAACGCAAGTAGTCACCTGCGGTGCTCACTGCCCCGGCACCACCCGAGTCGTTACCAGGAGGCTGACTCACGTCGATCAACTTCACCGCCGCACCCGTCGCCGGGTCTTTGGGGAAAGGCTCTGCCAAGCGAGGGAGGTTGGCCGCACCCACATAAAAACCGGTGTCTTTCATCTTCAAAGGTTGAAACAACCGGGCTTGCAAAAAGTCACCCAAGCGTTGCCCGCTCACGGCTTCGATGATGCGACCTTGCACATCCACCGACAAGCTGTATTCCCACACGGTGCCCGGTTGTTGTGCCAGCGGTGCTTTGCCCAAGCGGTCCACCATCTCGGTGCTGCTGGGCGTGCGTGCATCAAAGTCGGTGCTGGGTTGGTAAATACCGGCCTGGGTGTAAGCGTCTTTCACCAAGGTGTTTTTGGTGAGCTCGCCATAGGCCAGCCCCGAGGTGTGTCTCAGCAAATCTTGGATAGTGGGCTCTTTGTGGGCAGGTACCAATTTGAAGCTCACGCCGTTGTAGGGCGCATCCAGTGAGGGGACGCTGACCATGGGGCTTTTGAAGCTGGGCAGGTACTTGGACACGGGGTCGGTGAGTTGCACCTTGCCGTCTTCTACCAACATCATCAATGCAGTGGAGACCATGGGCTTGGTCATGGAATAAATGCGAAACAGTGAATCGATTTGCATGGGCGCATCGCTGCCGTTGTTGAGTTTGCCAAAGGCCTGGGCATAGACCAATTTGCCTTTGCGCGACAGCATCACCACCGCACCGGGCAAGCGTTTTTGCTCTATCTCGGCTTGCATGGCTTGAGACACTTTTTCTAAGCGTTTGGATGACACACCCACTGACTCGGGAGAGGCCACGGGCAAGGCTTGCGACCAGGCCCATCCCGCTTGCAACAGCAAGGCGGCAGCAAGCAAGGTCAGTCGGCGTTTGGGTAAGTTGGGCAACATGGGTTTAGTCTCCTGAAGAATGAAAACGGCTGGCCAACCACACCAGCAAGAGCACAGGTACACCTAACAAAGCGGTACCTGTGAAAAACCAAGCATAGCCGGCGGCGTCCACCGCCAGGCCAGAAAAACCGGCTAAAAATTTTGGCAACAGCAACATCAGCGAACTGAACAAAGCGTACTGCGTGGCCGAGTACTGCACATTGGTCAGCGACGACAAATACGCAATAAAGGCAGCTGATGCGATACCGCTGGCCAAGTTATCTGCCGATACGACGCCTATCAAGGCATAGACATCGTGGCCATGCAAAGCCAGCCAAGCAAACAGCAAATTGGTGAAGGCGCTGAGCACCGCACCCAGCATCAATACCCGCATCACACCCCAGCGCAATACCATGCCCCCACCGATGAAGGCACCCACCAAGGTCATCACCACGCCATACAACTTGGTGACCGTGGCCACCTCTTCTTTGGTGTAACCCATGTCCACATAAAACGGGTTGGCCATGATGCCCATGACGATGTCACTGATGCGGTAAGTGCCAATCAAAGCCAACAGCAACACCGCGTGCCATCGGTAGCGGCGCACAAACTCGGCAAAGGGTGCGACCACCGCTGCTTGCAACCATTCCCGCAGGCCGTGGGCCGCAGGTAGAGCCACATGCGCAGGTTCTTGGGAAAACAACACCGTCACCATACCCACTGCCATCGACAAAGCCATGGCGGTATAGGCCACGCCCCAGGCCGCATCTTGGTAAGTGCCGGCAGGCAGGCCACCCACTTCGGCGCGAGCAGCAATCCAAAACACGCCCGCACCTGCCCAAATCATCGCAAGCCGATAACCGGTTTGGTAGCTGGCTGCCAGCACCGCTTGTAAACGTGCTTGCGCTGACTCGATGCGAAACGCGTCCAAAGCAATATCTTGTGTGGCAGAACCCAAGGCTGCCAGCAGGGCAAATCCGACCAAGGGCGTGAGGGCGTCTTGTGGGTTGCTCCAGGCCATGCCCAACAGCCCTGTCGCCACAGCCAGTTGCGCCAGCAGCAACCAGCTGCGTCGCCGCCCCAGAAGTGGGGTGAGCAACGGCAAAGGCAAACGGTCCACCAGCGGCGCCCAGGCCCATTTAAAGCCATAGGCCAAACCGACCCAGCTGAGAAAGCCAATGGTGGCGCGGTCGATGCCGGCTTCACGTAATCGAAAGCTCAGCGTCCCCAAGACCAATAACAAGGGCAAGCCCGCCGAAAAGCCCAGCGCCAACATGCGCAGACTGGCGGGACTGAGGTAGATGAGCAGGGTATCTTGCCAAGAAGGGAGCTTGACAGAGGAAGATGGGTTATCGTTCATACCCTTGTATTGTCATCGCCCAGACCTCAGTTTGAATCTATGTTGACCAAACGTGCTTTTTTCCACCATTGCGCCTTTTGTGCGGCCGGTGTGTATGGATGGGATGTTTTCGCCCGAGATGGTGTTGAAGTGGGCAAGCCCTCTAGCTTCGCCAAACTTGTTCCGGCCGCTGAGGTAGAAGCCTCGGCCTACACGCAGTACAACCAGATGCTCAAGCAGGCGTCAGACAAAAACGCACTCGCCCCCGACGACCATCTGCAGGTGATTCGTTTGCGTGCCATTGCCTCAAAGCTCATTCCATTCAGCTATGAGTGGAACCCCCGCGCCAAAGATTGGAATTGGCAGGTCAATTTGATTGGTTCGGATCAAGTCAATGCGTTTTGTATGCCTGGAGGCAAGATTGCTTTTTTTCATGGCATCTTGAAGAAGTTGGACCTGACCGACGATGAGGTGGCCATGGTCATGGGACATGAAATCGCCCATGCGCTGCGCGAACATGCCCGCGAGCGCATGGGCAAAAGCATGGCTACCAACACCTTATCGAAAATTGGTGGTGCCTTGGCTTCGGTGTATTTGGGCGTGGACCCACGCGTCACCGACGCGGTGGCTATGCAAGGTGCGAATTTGATCAATCTGAAGTTCAGCCGCGAGGACGAGAGTGAAGCCGATTTGGTGGGTATGGAGTTGGCTGCCCGCGCCGGCTACAACCCCCAAGCGGGTGTGACGCTGTGGCAAAAAATGGGTGCAGCTAACAAAGGCGCGCCACCGCAGTGGCTCAGCACCCATCCCTCAGGCAGCACCCGTATCAAAGACATTGAAGCGAATTTGCCCAAGGTGGAGCCGTTGTATGAGCGGGCCAAAAAACCATGAACAAGCCCTAAACGAGTTGCTCAGGTCCCACCCACATAAGGGTTGCTGCGCCGCTCGCGGCCAAACGTGCTTTCAGGCCCATGGCCTGGAATAAACACCGTCTCATCCCCCATGGGCCATAAACGTTGGGTGATGCTGTCGATCAAGTCTTGGTGATTGCCTAGCGGGAAATCGGTGCGGCCTATGCTGCCGGCAAACAGCACATCGCCGACAAAGGCACGCTGAATCTCAGGCGAGTAAAACACCACATGACCGGGCGTGTGGCCTGGGCAGTGACGCACTTGCAGGCTGTGCGCGCCCAGCGTGACCGTGTCGCCATCTTTCAACCAACGTGTGGGCGTGAAAGCCCGCGATGGCGGGAAACCATAGCTGGCCGCTGCTTCTTTCAAACCATCAATCCAAAATTGGTCGCCGGGGTGCGGCCCGATGATGGGCAGGTTCAACGCTTCAGCCAATTCGGCCGTACCGCCTGCATGGTCGATATGTGCATGTGTGATCCAAATCGCGACCAAGGTCACACCCCGTTGTTTGCAAGCGCTTTGCAGCAATGCAAGGTCACCGCCTGGGTCGATGATGGCGGCGGTCATGCCCTCGTCCTCCCAGACCACAGAGCAGTTTTGTTGAAAAGGCGTGA
>DAIQOH010000063.1:0-8867 GCA_036787995.1 Limnohabitans sp.
GGGCAGTTGATGGTGCTTGCGGTGCTTGGGCAACCACAGTCTCAGGATCCAATGGGGGAAGATTCAAACGCTCACGGGCTTTGTTGATGGCTTCCACCAAAGCCGGTAGGTCGGGCGAGGAGGCGGGCAGCAAGCCACGCACTTTGTTCCAATAGCCCAAGGCGTCTTGAAACTGACCTTGCGAAAACGCGGCACTGCCTGCCAACAACAAGGCATTGCCATGCTCGGGGTCGGCCTTCAAAACGCTGTGGATGATGTCCCAGGGTTCACCATCGAATTTGCCCTGGTTTTTTTGTGCCAACACTTCGGCACGCTCAATGCGCACATCGTCATTGGCTGCGAGCGACAGCGCTTTCTTGAATGCTGTATCGGCTTTGTCAAATTCGCCCAACGCACGTTCAATACGCCCCATCATCACCCAGCCTTCGGCGTTGTTGGGGTTGTCTGCCAAGCGTTGACTGAGTTGATCAGCCATGCCCTGTAATTTGTCGTTAGAGATTTGCTCATCCCCTCCAACCTGATTGGCCAGCAGGGGATCGATGCCCACGGGCGTACCCACCACAAAGTACAAACCAAATGACAACAAAGGAATAGCCAAAGCCAAGCCGACGACCAAGCCACGCCAATGCGGAGCTTTGGCATGTGTTGATGCAACAGGCTGCGGCGCGTCTTCCAGCAAGCGTTGCGTGAGTTCTTCATGGGAAGCGTCAAAACCCGCTTGGTCTAAGGTGCCTTGTGCAAGTTCGTGTTGCAACTCGGCCAAATGTTCGCGGTAAACGGCCACCTGCGATAACACGTTTTCGCGTTCACTGACTTGCAATCCTGCCAGCGATGCACGCCGCAAATGCCAGCCCAAGACCAGCACCACCCCAGCACACATGAGTGCCGCCCAAATCAAAAACCACTGCACCGCGTTCACATTCAATCTTTCAAAAGTTGTTCCGCCTGAGCGCGCTCAGAAGCATTCAGGTGATGAGGAATGCGTTGCCTACGCTGACGCATGTAACGCCAGAAACCGCCCATCGCCAACATCAACAAAAGAAATGGCCCAAACCACAAAGGCCAAGTCAGTGGTTTGAGGGGCGGCTTGTACAGCACAAAATCACCATAGCGTTCAACCAAATAGGTTTTGATTTGGGCATCGGTTTTGTCTTCGCGTATGAGTTTACGTACCTCCCGACGCAGGTCCTCGGCCAACTCTGCGTGGGAAGAAGCCAAAGACTCGTTTTGGCACACCAAGCAACGCAACTCCTCGGCAATGGCTACCAAGCGTGCCTCGACTTGCGGGTCTTGTGCCATGGGTTGGGCCTCGCCTGCTTGCGCCATCCAAGAAAGGGTACCCAAGCAAACCACGAGGAGTATGTGTTTCATGCAGGCTTGTCCAACTGTTGAATCAAGGGAAGAATGGTTTCAATCAACACCTCAGGGGTGACAGGACCCACCCGCTTGTAGCGAATAACACCTTGCTTGTCGATGACATAGGTTTCGGGCACGCCATACACACCATAGTCAATGCCTACACGCCCATCCAAGTCCATCACCGACAGTTTGTAGGGGTCACCTGCTTTTTGCAAAAACTTCAGGCTGCGCTCACGGGCCAACTGCAACTTCACCTCGTCGCTGAGAGGCCCATTGGCTTGGTCGCTGGGTTGAATTTCTTTGTAACTCAAGCCCACGATAGGAACGTGTTGGGTTTTGGAAAATTGCACCAGCAAAGGGTGTTCTTCTCGGCACGCCACACACCACGTGGCCCAGACATTGAAGATCCACACTTGGCCTTGCATGTCCGCAGGACTGAACGGTTTGTCACCCACCAAGGTAGGCAAGCTGAAAGCGGGTGCCGGTTTGTTCACCAAAGGTGAGGGTATTTCACGCGGGTCACGCTTTAAGCCCACAGCCAAAAACACCACCAAGGCGGCGAAAGCAATGAGTGGCAAAAAAAACTTTTTCATGCACTTCCCGACAAAGCCTCACCAGCTGTACGCAGTGCTTGTTGGTTGGTGTTGCGGCGGTAACGGCGGTCTAAAGCCGCCAATACACCCCCCAAGACCATGGTCAACACGCCTGCCCATAACCATGGCACAAAAGGCTTGTAATACACACGCATGCTCCAAGAGGGGGTAGCTCCGGGTAAGGCGTCTCCCAAAGACACATACAAGTCGCGCATCACGCCCGAATCAATGGCGGCTTCGGTCATGGGCATGGCGGTTGAAAAATAACGGCGTTTTTGAGGACGCAACACCTCGATGACTTGGTCGTTTTTCAACACCTCGACCTGGGCTTGCACCGCCTTGTAGTTAGGGCCCATGACATCTTCCACGCCGGCCAATCGGAAGGTATAGGGCGCGATGGTGACCGTGTCACCCACGGCCATGCGCACATCGCGCTCTACTTCATAAGACTTGACACCGGTTATACCCAGCACCAGTACCGCCATACCAAAGTGTGCCAAATGCATGCCCCAAAACGAACCACCTATGCGGCCAGGCTTGCGCAAACGCTCCAGCACATGTTGCAAGCTGCCCAAGCCTACCCACATGCCCAGAAAAATACCCAGCATGGTGCCTGCTGACCAACTGCCCAACACAAACGGCAAGATAAGCGCCAACAACAATGCGGCGCCACCGACAAAGCGCAGTCGCCAGAACACCTCGCTCATACGTGCTTGGCGCCAGTGCGCCACCGTGCCTGGCACCAACACAAACAGCAAGGGCACCATCAGTGGCGCAAACACCAAATTGAAATAGGGTGGGCCTACCGATAACTTGCCCAGGTTCAAAGCATCGATGATGAGAGGGTACAAAGTGCCTAGCAATACCGCACCCGTGGCCACCACCAACAACACGCTGTTGAGCAACAAAAACGATTCGCGCGACACCAAGCCCATGGTGCCACCCAAAGTCACGGCAGGTGCACGCCATGCAAACAAGCTGAGGGATGCACCCACAACTGTCGCCAAAAAAGCCAATATGAAAATACCACGTGCGGGGTCGGATGCAAACGCATGCACCGATGTGAGCACACCCGAGCGGACCAAAAATGTGCCTAACAACGACAGCGAGAAAGCCGCAATCGCCAACAACACCGTCCAAGCTTTGAAACTGCCGCGTTTTTCAGTCACCATCAACGAGTGTATGAGCGCCGTACCGACCAACCAAGGCATGAGCGAGGCGTTTTCAACCGGGTCCCAAAACCACCAACCGCCCCAGCCCAATTCATAGTAAGCCCACCAAGACCCCAAACCAATGCCAAAAGTGAGAAAGGCCCACGCGATGACGGTCCAAGGGCGTGACCAGCGCGCCCAAGCCGCATCCAAGCGTCCCGACAACAGCGCCGCAATGGCAAAGGCAAACGCCACCGACATGCCCACATAACCCATGTAAAGCATGGGGGGGTGAATCACCAGACCAGGGTCTTGCAACAAGGGATTGAGGTCGCGCCCATCCGCAGGCATGGGGAAGAGCCGATCAAACGGGTTGGATGTGGTCAAGATGAACATCAAAAAACCCACCGATACCAAACCCAACACACCCAATACCCGTGCCACCATGGCCAGAGGAAGACTGCCTGAAAAAATCGCCACAGCAGCGGTCCAACCACTGAGCATCAACACCCACAACAACAACGAACCTTCATGGCCGCCCCACACCGCTGCAAACTGGTAGGGCTTGGGCAACAAGGTGTTGGAATGTTCGGCCACATACTTCACCGAAAAGTCATTGCTTAAAAATGACGACGCCAAACACGCAAAGGCAAACGACACCAAGACAAACTGCAACAAAGCCGCAGGTCGCGCCAATGACTGCCACACCACTTGGTGACGCAAAGTGCCTGCCAATGGCACCGTCCCCAAAAACAATGCAATAACAGTAGACAACACCAACGCAAATTGACCAAGTTCAGGGATCATCAGCAAGCAGCTTTCAAGGTTTCACAGATTGGGCCGCACGGGCTTGTGCGGCCTTGTCCAAGGCGTGTTGCGCCTCGGGCGGCATGTAATTTTCGTCGTGTTTGGCCAGTACCTCGGTGGCTGTCATCAAGCCTTGCGCATCCAAACGGCCTTGGGCCACCACACCCTTGCCCTCTTTGAACAAATCGGGCAACAAACCACTGTAGCGCACGGGTATCTCTTGGGCGGTATCGGTGACCACGAAAGACACATCGGTGCCATCGCGTTGCAAACTGCCCACTTTCACCAAGCCACCTATGCGAAAAGTTGTGTTCTTGGGTGCTTCACCATTCAACACTTGGGTAGGCGTGAAGAAAAACACCAAATTGCTTTGAAATGCATTCAGCACAAACGCGGCAGCCAATGCCAATACCACTACGCCACCTGCAATCAGCGCAAAACGGGTTTGGCGGGGCGTGAGATTCATGGGCTCTCCAAGCTGTGCTCAGCACTTGCCAGCGCCAATACGCGGCGATGCGACTGACGCGCTTGCACCATTTCAAAAATCAGCAACACAGCGGTCATACCCATGCTGCCCCACACATACCAGGCATAGCCGCCCATGAACCAAAACTCCGACCATGTCTCCCACCTCATGCTTTGGCTCCTGCGACTTCAGGTAAGGCCTGCACCCAGTCCGTATGACATTCGCGCTCGATGATGAGGGTGCGAACACGGTAACAGACGATGGCCAAGGTATACGCCCACATGGCCAACGCCATGAGCAACATGCCCCACAACATCAACTGCGCCATGCTGGGTGATCGCGTCAAAGAGACGGATGCACCTTGGTGCAAAGTGTTCCACCACTTGACTGAAAAATAAATGATGGGTACGTTGATGGCGCCGACGATGGCAATCAGTGCACCAGCACGATCAGCACGGCGCACATCGTCAATCGCTGAAGTGAGGGCCATATAGCCTAAGTAGAGGAAAAACAAAATCAATTCAGAGGTCAAGCGCGCATCCCAGACCCACCACGCACCCCACATGGGTTTGCCCCACAACGCACCTGTCCACAAGGACAAAAAAGCAAACAACGCGCCTGTAGGCGCCAAAGCGCGGGTCATCATGCCGGACAAACGGGTGTTGAATGTCAGACCCAGCACACTCCAAAACGCCATGGCAAGGTAAATCACCATGGACATCCAAGAGGCCGGTACATGCACAAAGATGATGCGGTAGCCCTCGCCTTGTTGCGCATCGGTAGGTGCCATAGCAAAACCCACCCACAGCCCAGCCACTGTCAGTGCCAAAGCCGCCGCTGCCAACCAAGGCCACAAGCGCCCAGCCAAACCATAAAAGGTTTGAGGGGCAGCGTAATAAAACCAGCGCATCGTCATTTACTTATTCCAAGGCAATACGCAAAGCCGCACTGCACGCCCATGGGCTAAAAAACACCGCTGGCAACAACATGGCCAGCAACAAAGAGACATGGGCTTGTGCACCCAAACCACTGCCCAAAGCCTCAACAGCGCCTGCACCAAACACCAGCACAGGCACACACAAAGGCAAGACCAGCAAAGCAATCAATACACCACCACCTCGCACACCCAAGGTAAGCGCTGCACCAATTGCGCCTATGCAAGAAAGCACCGGCGTACCCAACAACAATGAGAGCGCCAACATAGACAGTGCATCGGGGGGTAAATCAAATTGCAATCCCAACACGGGCGCCAATGCTACCAAGGGCAGACCGGCCACCAACCAATGCGCCGTGATTTTCCCTAGGACCAAAAGCCCTAAAGGGTGCGGGGACAGCACCATGTGTTCTAAAGAGCCATCACGCCAATCGTTTTCAAACAAGCGAGGCAAGGTGAGCATGCTGGCAAGCAATGCCCCTATCCACAACACGCCTGGCCCAATAAGACGCAAGGTGGCAGCTTCTGGACCGATGGCCAAAGGAAACAAGGCAGCCACCACGACAAAGAAAAACAAACCACTCAGCACCTCGGCTTTGCGCCTGAATGCCAAGCGCAAGTCACGCACAACCAATGCAAAAAACGCGCTCATGCGTTCAACCTCCAAGGCACCACAGCGCTGCCCAAGTTCACCGATTGGTGACTGGTAAACAGCAATAAGCCACCGCCTTGTAGATGGTTGTGCAACACCTGTTGCAAGGCGTGAACAGCTGCCGGATCGAGTGCCACAAAAGGCTCATCCAACACCCACAAACAGGCCTTGGACAACAGCAAACGTGCCAAAGCCACACGGCGCTTTTGCCCCTGCGACAACACCCGAAGCGGCAGATGCGCGCGTGTTGCCAGTCCCTGTGCGTGCAAAGCTTGTAAAGCGCTTTCGCGGTCCACCGCATGGCCCGCCAAGACCGACGCTGCTTGCAAGTTTTCCAAAGCAGAGAGATCGTCTTTGAGGCCAAGGTGGTGACCCAAATACAGCAAGTCACGCAAAAAAGCGGTTCGCACTTCTGCAATGGCTTGACCACCCCAACGAACCTCACCGCTGGCGGTAGGTGCCAAACCGCAGACCATGCGCAACAAACTGGTTTTGCCCGCACCGTTGTCACCCTCGATCTGCATGGCTTGGCCAGCACCCAAGGTAAAACTTTGCGGGGCAAACAAAGGGCGACCGCCGCGTTCGCAGCTGAGTGCAATGGCTTGGAGTTGGCTCATACGAGGTAGGTGCCTGCCAAAGTCAGCACCTTGGCGCCCGTGCTGATTTTGAAACGGGCAATGCCTGCACTGCGACCGGTGTTGATACCGCCCATGTCCAGCAAACGAATGCCGCGTTCTTTCAAAGCCTCCATGCCTTTGTACAAAAGCAAGTTGTGCGCATGCGCGTCCCGCCCTGCATCGCTGGTCCACCCGATTTGGTAAGTCGCCGCTTGGCCATGCAATAAAAACATCATGCCCGCCACGCGGTCGCGTCCGATGTCGGCACGCAAGGTAAAGACATTGAGTGCGGGTTGTTTGCGCGAAGCAATATAGGCATCGACAAAATGCAGCGGCATGCCTTGCAAGCCGCGGTTGTCGCGCTGTTGCTGCTCGGCATCCATCAACCAACGGTATTGACCCACATTGGTGCCTACACGGTGTACCGTCAATTCAGATTTTTCAGCGCCGCCCACGCGGTGACGAAAACGTTTTTCCAGCCCTGCACGCAAGGCGGGCATATCGGGTGTCAGGTCTAACAGCGCGGTGGAATAGCCGCTCATGACACGCTTCATGGACGACAAACCCAAGTCGGGGCCAGCTTCTTCATTGGGCGTGACAAACATCAAGCGCAAGCCTTTGACAGGCAGGCTTTGGCGCAGGCTCCGGTAGGCGTGGGCTTTGTCTTTGCCACTTAAGTGGGCCAGCCACAGAGGGCCACGTGTACACAAAGCCACCCCACCCAAGTTGCCAAAGCGTCGCACCACGCATTGCGCCAGGCCCACCGTGACGCCATCGGCTTGCATCACCGCGCGAATAACAGTGCCACCGCTGACCAACATGGTTGAGCCATAAGCCCAGTCTTGCTGCAAGGGGCCTGCGGCTTGGGCGTGAACGGCGTCCCATGCCTCGCTATTTTGGGTGCCCCACTCAACCTTCATGCCGCTAAACCCGCATTGGTTAACATGGCCGCATGTGGCGCAAATTTTTCAAACGTACTCCCGTGCAAACCGTGATGGGACATCGCTTGCCCGAGCCGCGCCTGACATGGCAGGCCGCGCTGTGGATGGTGGTGTATTTGGGGCTGCCGCTGCTGTTGGTGGGAACGCTGATCGACCTCACCATACAACTGACCACCGGCATTTGCACCGGTTTGTGGTGTTTTTTCTAAAGCGTGACCATTCATAAAGAAGGCATCTTAGCGGGTGCAACCGCCTTGATTTTCAGGATTCCATGAACCTCCCTGCCTCTTCTTCTCCTCAATCCCTCACGGGCCTATTGCCTTTTGTCAAACCCTACAAGGGCCGCGTGGTCTTGGCAGGCCTGTTTTTGCTGCTGGCGGCGGGGGCTACTTTGGCGTTTCCCTGGGCTTTGAAACAACTGATCGACCAAGGCCTGACGGGGCCGGGCAGTGCCGAACGCTTGGCCAGTCAATTCGCCCAACTGTTTGGCATAGCGGCGGCTTTGGCGCTGTTTTCAGCAGCGCGTTTTTACACCGTCACGTGGTTGGGTGAACGTATCACCGCCGATGTTCGCAACGCGGTGTACGGCCATGTGCTGCAGCAAAGCCCAGCGTTTTTCGAAACCACGCAAACCGGCGAGGTGTTGTCACGCCTGTCCAACGACACCACGTTGGTGCAAACCGTGGTGGGTTCATCCTTGTCTATGGGACTGCGCAACTTGGTCATGGGCAGCGGTGCCTTGTTGATGCTGGTCTACAGCCACCCCATGTTGATGCTGCAAGTCATTGGCTTGTTGGTGCTGGTGGTGTGGCCCAGCATGACCTTGGGGCGGCGTGTTCGCAAGCTGTCCCGCGCCAGCCAAGACAGGGTGGCAGACGCCAGCGCCTTGGCCGCCGAGGTGTTGAACGCCATTCCCGTGGTGCAAAGCTATACCGCTGAAGCCCGTGAGGCCACTCGCTTTGTGGACTCCACCGAGCAAGCCGTGAAAACATCGCTGCGCCGCGCCTTGGCACGCTCGGTGTTGGTGGGTTTCATCATATTGGCCAGCAGTGCCGCGCTGCTGTGGGGGCTGTACCAAGGGACCTTGGCCGTGCGCGATGGCACCATGAGCGCGGGTGAACTCGGCCAAACCGTGGTTTATGTCATTTTGTTGGCCAGTGCCTTTGCAGTCCTGGGCGAGGTGTATGGCGATTTGCTGCGTGCAGCAGGGGCCACCGAGCGTTTGATGGAGTTGCTGGGTACCCGTTCGGTGGTCAGCTCCCCCGATCAAGCTTTGCAAGCACCTTGGCCGCACAGCGGTTCGTCGGTGTCGCTGCAGGCTTTGGATTTTCATTACCCCTCGCGGCC
>DAIQOH010000064.1:0-8593 GCA_036787995.1 Limnohabitans sp.
GGGTCACTTTGGTGGGGTCCAAGATACCCATTTCGATCATGTCGCCATAGGTGTCATTGGCGGCATTGAAGCCGTAGTTACCTTTACCAGCCAACACCGCATTGACAACCACTGAGGGCTCGCCACCAGCGTTGTAGACGATTTCGCGCAAGGGAGATTCAACTGCTTTCAACACCAGCTTGATACCAGCGTCTTGGTCAGGGTTGTCACCTTTGATGGTGCCAGCAGCTTGACGTGCACGCAGCAGCGCCACACCAC
This sequence comes from Limnohabitans sp., assembly GCA_036787995.1. GTDB lineage: Bacteria > Pseudomonadota > Gammaproteobacteria > Burkholderiales > Burkholderiaceae_C > Limnohabitans. Next base: position 259 of record DAIQOH010000064.1, read on the forward strand.
CACCGGCCACGATGCCTTCTTCCACCGCAGCACGGGTGGCGTGCAATGCATCTTCCACGCGGGCTTTTTTCTCTTTCATTTCCACTTCGGTGGCGGCACCGACCTTGATCACGGCCACACCGCCGGCCAACTTGGCCACGCGCTCTTGCAGTTTCTCGCGGTCGTAGTCGCTGGTTGCTTCTTCGATTTGGATACGGATTTGTTTGACACGTGCTTCGATGTCAGCAGCAGCACCTGCACCATCAATGATGGTGGTGTTTTCTTTGCCCACTTCGATGCGCTTGGCAGAACCCAAATCAGCCAAAGTGACTTTTTCCAAGGTCAAACCGATTTCTTCGGCGATGACTTTGCCGCCTGTCAGGATGGCGATGTCTTCCAACATGGCTTTGCGACGGTCACCAAAACCAGGGGCTTTCACAGCAACCACTTTCAAAATGCCACGGATGGTGTTGACCACCAAGGTTGCCAGCGCTTCGCCGTCAACTTCTTCGGCAATGATCAACAAGGGACGACCGGCTTTAGCGACAGCTTCCAAGGTGGGGAGCAGTTCACGGATGTTGCTGATCTTTTTGTCGAACAACAACACAAAGGGGTTGTCCAACAAGGCGACTTGCTTGTCGGGGTTGTTGATGAAGTAGGGTGACAGATAGCCACGGTCAAACTGCATGCCTTCAACCACGTCGAGTTCGTTTTGCAGTGACTTGCCATCTTCCACAGTGATCACGCCTTCTTTGCCGACTTTGTCCATGGCGTTGGCAATGATTTCGCCAATGCTGGTGTCAGAGTTGGCAGAAATAGAACCGACTTGGGCGATTTCTTTGCTGGTGGTGGTGGCTTTGGAGGCTTTTTGCAACTGCTCGATCAGGGCTTGGACCGCCTTGTCGATGCCGCGCTTCAAGTCCATGGGGTTCATGCCAGCGGCCACGTACTTCATGCCTTCGCGAACGATGGCTTGGGCCAACACCGTGGCGGTGGTGGTGCCGTCACCAGCGTTGTCAGACGTCTTGGAAGCCACTTCCTTGACCATCTGCGCGCCCATGTTTTGCAACTTGTCTTTGAGTTCGATTTCTTTGGCCACGGACACACCGTCCTTGGTCACGGTAGGGGCGCCGAAAGAGCGCTCCAAAACCACATTGCGACCCTTGGGGCCCAAAGTCACTTTGACCGCATTGGCCAAAATGTTCACGCCTTCAACCATGCGTGCGCGGGCTTCGCCGCCGAAAATTACGTCTTTTGCTGCCATGTTTTAGCTCCTAAATTATTTCTCAACGACTGCGAACAGGTCTTCTTCTTTCATGACGAGCAGTTCTTCGCCGTCAACTTTGACAGTTTGGCCGCTGTATTTGCCAAACAACACGCGGTCACCAACCTTGACACCGACGGCGGCGAGTTCGCCTTTGTCGTTTTTCTTGCCAGGACCGACGGCCAAGATTTCGCCTTGGTCGGGTTTTTCGGCGGCGTTGTCAGGGATGACGATGCCTGAGGCGGTTTTGGTTTCGCTTTCGATGCGTTTGACGATCACACGATCGTGCAAAGGACGAAGTTTCATGGTTTCTCCTAGGTGAAACTTAAAGTGGATACAGATGCACAAATGTGCGGGCTATCTGCTCGGCCAGCGCGTTATTAGCACTCGCCGAACTAGAGTGCTAATGATAAGGCTAAACCTTCAAAGTTCAATATGGAGAGCGTAAATAATTGCAAAAAAGAGCACCAAATTATTCAAAAAACCCTTTGTGGGTCTTAAGCTGCCAACAAGCCAGCGCGTATCAGCATCCATTCAGCGCTGTCGTTCCAGACATCCATTTGCACGATCAGACCGTTTTTGACCACATAACGGTCCACATAGCGGTTGCCTTCAAAAGCCGTGCCGTCTGGCCACGCGCCGAAAAGCGTGCCGATGTTGTAGACGATGGCGTGGGCTGGACTGGCGCCCTCCACCACATCGGTTTGCTCGAACTTCTTTTTCACCCAAGCGTAGCGTGAGGCGTTGAAAGCGCTGCACTCGCTTGTGTCTTGCATTTCACGACCACCGGTAAAACGTATGCGCAGATCAGGTGACACATAGGCCCGCGCGCCCACAGGGTCGGGGATCATGATGGTGCGTAAAAACGCTTCAACCAAGTCTTTGGGCGATAAATCGTGTGCCATGTGCCTGCCATCTTTCCAATAAAGCGCTATTGTGACGGCGGAACCTGCCTAAATCACCCAAGATAACAAGGGAAATGTAGGTGTAGATGCAACAGTCTAGACACTGGTGCAAACTTCCACTCAAGGATTGACAGTAATGAAACGCTTACAACGCACAGGCTATTTGATCGGTTTGTTATTCACCACACAAGTGTGGGCGAATGACGCCATCACGGGAATTGAGGTCACGCCGCCAGAAATTGATTTTGATGTGATTACCCGTTTGTGGGGCTTTGTGAAAAAAACCACCAACGCTCCCAAAGACCTTCCCCCGCCGCCTTTGGTGCTGGATTGGCATGTGCCGCCATTTGCGCGCATGGGATTTCAATACCCTACGCCAAAGTTCCCTGACAATATCATGCAAATCAGCATTGCACCACGCACCATCGAGGGCTACAGCAAAGAAATGGTCACTTGGGGCGTTGGGCACGAGTTGGTGCATTACGCTTTCATCATGCGCGAAAACCAGTGGCAAAACCGTCGAGCCACCTTTGCCGATAACCTCAAACACCATTGCGACTTGGAATTCAAGCAAATCACCCGCGCCATTGCTGACGAGATTTGGAGCATTTACCACAGCGATACCCAACGCGCCGCCATGTACGACGAGGTGGAAAAAAGCTGTTTTAACGAACCCAACCAGTAGCGTCAGTAGAAGACCTAGCCAAAACTATTGCAACAAGGCCACAACAGGCGTGTGTTGACCTTCTTTGGCCATCTCTAATGCGGTAAGACCACGCTCGTCTTTTAAAGCGCGGTTGGCGCCCTTGGCCAGCAGCAATTTCACGGTATCTACATGTCCTTGGCCCGCAGCCCACATCAAGGGGGTGAGGCCATCTACCGGCGTCTGGTCAATCGGTGCGCCCGCTTGAAGCAGGCGTTCAACCACAGCGGTATGGCCCATGCCCGCCGCGTAAACCAAGGCCGATTTGTGCAAACGGTCCGTGGCTTCATGCGCCGCACCGTGTTCAAGCAACAAGTCCACCAGGGGGAGGCTTCCGGCATAACTGGCGGCAATCAAAGGGGTAACCTTTTCCAGGGAAGCCATGTTGACGTCAGCGCCTGCCGCGATCAACATTTTGGCAATGTCAATGCGGTTTTTTTCAATCGACAGGTAAAGCGAGGTTTTTCCCAAGCGGTTGCGCGAATTGGGCGCGGCACCCCGGTCTAAGCTTTTCTTTACCCCTTCAGCATCGGTATTTCGAGCCGCGACCAGCAGTTGCGCATTGACACTGGGGTTGGATTCGGATTGGCCCCAGGCTGGCGACATGAATGCCGTCAGGCAGGCCAATGCAAGGCCAAATAAAAATGCATGAAAGGGCTGTGGATGGGTTCTGTATGTGCTTGTCACTGTCATGTCCTTAGGCTGTCAATGTCTTAAGGGGTTTCCCTAGCTAGGTCTTTACGCTATGCCAATTGTTAGACAGCGTGGGTAAGATGGGTCATGGGAAATTTTCCTTGTGTCGACGTTGTGTTCTCAGAGCACAAGGTTATCGCAAATGAAAAGCCCAGACTTTCTAGGTGTGAATCTGAAAATATTTTCTAAATTCATACTTGGTTTTTCAACCAGTGGCCAATTGGCTCAAGGAGTTCTCAATGCAACAAATCGGAAAGAAACTTTCCCTCACGCTGGCCAGCTTGGCCATTGGCGTGTTGACTGCGGGCGTCGCCCAAGCAGATACCGGTAAAGCCGTGTCTGTGTCTCAATCACAACTGTCTGCAGCCGCTAAAGACAGCAACAACTTTTTGCATTCCAACGGTAGCTACGACCAAAGCCGTTACTACCCCAGCAAGCAAATCAACACAGGCAACGTCAAAAACCTGCGCACTGCTTTCACTTTCCAAACGGAAGTGTTGGAGTCCATGGAAACGGCCCCCATCGTTGTCGATGGCGTGATGTACCTGACCACTTCTTACAACCATGTGTACGCTATCGATGCGGTCACTGGCAAGCAGTTCTGGCACTACAAACACAAAATGGGTCCCGTCACCACTTACTGCTGCGGTCCTAACAACCGCGGTGTGGCCATCATGGGTGGACACGTGTTCATGGGCACCTTGGATGCCAAATTGGTTGCGTTGGATGCCAAAACAGGTAAATTGGCTTGGGAAACCCAAATTGCAGATCCCGAGTTGGGCTACTCTGAAACCATGGCGCCTGTGGCTGTCAACGGTCGTATCCTGATCGGTACCAACGGTGGCGAATACGGTATCCGCGGTTTCGTGAAATCCTTCGACGCCAAAACTGGCGCTTTGCAATGGACTTTCCACACCATTCCCGAAAAAGGCCATGAAGGCGTGTGGGCTGTCAACGATGCCACCAACCGCAACATGCTGCGTGACATCAACGCAGAAAAAGCACAGTTGGCCAAGCAAGGCGGCGATTTCTACAAAACCTTGGGTGGTGGCGTTTGGATGGCACCTGCTGTTGACACCGAAACCAACACCGTGTTCTTCGTGGTGGGCAATCCTTCTCCCGACTTGTACGGCGCTGAGCGTCCTGGTGACAACCTCTACACCGACTCTATCGTCGCTGTGGATCTGAACACTGGCAACTACAAATGGCACTACCAGTACATCGCTCACGATGTATGGGACTTGGACGCTGTGTCTCCTGTCATCTTGACAGAAGCCAAAGGCAAAGACGGCAAGATGACCAAAGTGGCCATCCATGCTGGTAAAACTGGCCACGTCTATGTGCATGACCGCAACACGGGCGAACTGATCCGCTTCTCTGAAGCCATGGTTCCCCAAGATGGTTTGTGGACATTGCCCACCAAAGACGGCGCCAAGATGATGTTGGGTGCTAACGGTGGCGTGGAGTGGAGCCCCATGGCTTTCAACCCCGAGTCGCGTCTGGCTTACGCAGCTAACTTGCTGCAACCCATGACTTACCACGTTGAGGCTTCCAAGTACCCTGGTGGCAAGCTGTGGTTGGGCGGTGCTTTCAAAACCATCCCCAGCGAAAAGCAAACCGGACGTTTGTCTGCTGTCAATATTGACACCGGCAAAGTGGCATGGAAATTTGACACCGACGAGCCTTTGATTGGCGGCGTGTTGGCCACCGCTGGCGACTTGGTGTTCAACGGTGAAGCCAATGGTTTGTTCCGCGCTTTCGATGCCAAAAACGGCAAGAAATTGTGGGAATACCAGACCGGCGCAGGCGTGAATGCACCTGCTGTGTCATATTCTGTGGGCGGCAAGCAGTACATTGCTGTGGCCTCTGGTGGTAACAACCAGATCGATGCCAAGCGCGGCAACTCTGTGGTGGTGTTCACACTGCCCTGAGCTGACTAAGCTCTGAGCGCAAAGGCCTGTGGTGCACGTGAGTGCCCTCAGGCCTTTTTTCTAGAAATCGGATGAAAGTGTATGAAACCCTTTTTTGCATTGATTGTTTCTTTCTTCTTGCTCAATGGCGCTGTATGGGCTGCCGATGAAGCACCTCCAAAAGCGGCGATGTGTGTGGGATGTCATGGTGTGAATGGCAACTCCTCCATGCCTGGGACACCCAGTTTGGCTGCACAAAATGCGCGCTATATTTATTTGCAATTGCGTGACTTTCAAGAAGGTCGTCGCGAGAACCCCATGATGTCACCCATGGCCGCTGACCTCAGTCGTGCAGAGATGCAAGAGTTAGCCAACTATTTTTCCAAACAAAAACTCACCAGTAAAAATTTCAAAGCCGACCCCGCCAAAGCCAAATTGGGCCAAGCCAAGGCAGATGAAACTTTGTGTGCCATGTGCCACTTAGGCGAGTTTGTCGGTCAAAACGAAATCCCCAAGGTCGCGGGCCAAAACTTTGACTATGTGGTCAAAACCTTGAAAGATTTCAAAGCCAAAAATCGCACCAACGATGCAGGCAATATGACCAGTGTCGCCAGCACCTTGAGCGAACAAGATATTGAAAACCTTGGTCATTACATTGCTGGTCTGAACTAGCTTGCATGTCTACACGCACCTTGCCCACGCCTGAGGTCTACCGAGACCCTAAGCGGTGGGTGTGGTGGTTCTCTTTAGGTGTCCCGGCCTTGATAGGTTTGGGACCCGTGTTGATGTTGTGGCAACACGATCCCCTGATGCTCTGGTGGCCGACCATCTTTTTATACGTGGCTGTTCCTGTGGCGGATGCACTCATGGGCGAAGAGCGCAGCAACCCGCCTGAATCGGCCGTGCCGCAGTTAGAGGCGGATACCTATTACAGATACATCACCTACGCACTGGTGCCTGTGCTGTGGGGTGCTTTTGTGTTTGCTGCGTGGTTTGTCGCAACGCATGACTTAGCTTGGCATGCTTGGCTGGCCATGGTGCTCAACACCGGTGCAGTCGGTGGCTTTGGCATCAACCTGGGTCACGAGTTGGGGCATAAACACCAACGCGTAGAGCGTTGGCTGGCGCTCATCACTTTGGCACCCTCAGGCTATGGCCATTTCACCATCGAACACAACCGAGGTCACCATGCCGAGGTGGCCACGCCCCACGACTGCGCGTCAGCACGCATGGGCGAATCGATTTGGCGTTTTGTGTGGCGCGAAATGCCCGGCGGTGTGGTCCGTGCTTGGCGGCTGGAGTCACAGCGCTTGCGTGACCGTGGTCATGCCACTTGGGGTTTGCATAACCAAATCTTGCAAGGCTTGATCGTCACCTTTGCATTGTGGTTGGTGTTGTGGCTATGGCTAGGTTGGCAGGTCTTGCCGTTCTTGTTGGCCGCGTCGCTGTGGACCAATTTCCAACTCACCTCGGCCAATTATGTGGAGCATTATGGATTGCTGCGCTTGAAGCAAAGCGATGGCCATTTTGAGCGATGCCAGCCGTGCCACTCTTGGAACAGCAACCATGTGGTGTCTAACTGGATGTTGTTTCATCTGCAGCGCCACGCCGACCACCACGCGCATGCTGCCAGGCGCTACCAAGCTTTGCGGCATTTTGACGATGCGCCGCAATTGCCCAGTGGCTATGCGGGCATGTTCTTGCTGGCCTATGTGCCGCCCTTGTGGTTTGCGGTGATGAACCTACGGTTGCTAGAGGCCGTGGGGCATGACCCAGCGCTTATCAACTTTGCGCCAGGTCAGCGTGAGGCGCTGTGCCGTCAGTACGGTTTGCGCCTCGCTTGAGGTTTATTTCAAACCTGCCGCAGCTTTCAGCGCAGCAGCTTTGTCGGTTCGCTCCCAAGTGAACTCGGGTTCGTCGCGGCCAAAGTGACCGTAAGAAGCGGTCTTCTCATAAACGGGGCGCAGCAGGTCCAGCATCAGGATGATGCCTTTGGGACGCAGGTCGAAATGTTCGTTCACCAGGGCAGCGATCTTGTCGTCAGCGATCACGCCCGTGCCGTAGGTGTTGATGGTGATGTTCATGGGCTTGGCCACACCGATGGCATAAGCCACTTGCACTTGGCACTGTGTTGCCAGACCGGCTGCCACCACGTTCTTGGCGACATAACGTGCGGCATACGCAGCAGAGCGGTCGACCTTGGAGGGGTCTTTGCCAGAGAACGCACCACCGCCGTGGGGGCAAGCGCCGCCATAGGTATCAACGATGATTTTGCGACCGGTCAAACCGCAGTCGCCTTGAGGGCCACCCACGACGAAACGGCCAGTAGGGTTGATCAGGTAGCGGGTGTCCTTCAGCCATTCTTTAGGCAACACAGGCTTGATGATTTCCTCGATGATGGCTTCGTTGAATGAGGCCTTCATCTTGGTTTGTGACTCGGACTGGTCGGGGCTGTGTTGGGTAGACAAAACCACGGTGTCGATGCTGTGAGGCTTGCCATTCACATAGCGCATGGTCACTTGGCTCTTGGCATCGGGACGCAGGAACGGCAAACGACCATCGCGGCGCAGTTGCGCTTGGCGCTCGACCAAACGGTGTGCATAGTAAATGGGCGCAGGCATCAACTCGGGGGTTTCTTGGCAGGCGTAGCCAAACATCAAACCTTGGTCGCCCGCACCGGTGTTCAGGTGGTCGTCAGAAGCGTGGTCCACACCTTGGGCAATGTCGTTGGACTGCTTGTCGTAGCAAACCATCACTGCGCAACCTTTGTAATCTATGCCGTACTCGGTGTTGTCATAGCCAATGCGCTTGATGGTGTCGCGCGCCACTTGGATGTAGTCCACATGGGCGTTGGTGGTGATTTCACCGGCCAACACCACCA
>DAIQOH010000065.1:0-8579 GCA_036787995.1 Limnohabitans sp.
ACCGCTGACCTCTTGCATGCCATGCAAGCGCTCTCCCAGCTGAGCTATACCCCCATTGGGTGTCGAGCCAAAGAGTATAACCAACTTTTTCAAGACGCTTTAAGCCGCGCCAAAACTTTTTCCAAGCCACAAAGATGGAGCACTGCGTCTACGGACGGTGTTTGCGGCGTGCCCATCACCAGCACCCGCACTGGCATGGCCAGTTGCGGCATCTTGAGGCCTTTTTCACTCAATACTTCTTTGATGGCCGCGCTGATGCCCGCCACACTCCATTCGCTCAAAGCACTCAGTTTGTTCGCCAGGAGTTGCAACGCCGGCTTCACTTCCTCAGTGACATGCTTGGCCAGGTCTACTGCGCTAGGGTGCACATCCGCGTAAAAGGCTGAGGCCCAGTTGGCAAGCGCCACGGTGGTGTCGCAACGGTCTTTGAACAGGCCACAAATGGCAGGCAATCGCGCATCCGATTGCAAGGCTTTCACAGCCAGTTGCGCCTGCACCAAGGGCGCCAGTGCATCGTCAGCCATGGCTTTGAGGTGCTGGGCGTTCACCCAGCGCAACTTGGCTTCGTCAAACTGCGCGGCACTCTTGCCCAGGTGGTCGAGGTTGAACCATTGCACAAATTGCTCACGGCTGAAAATTTCATCGTCACCGTGGCTCCAGCCCAATCGGGCCAGGTAGTTCACCATGGCCTCGGGCAAAAAACCCTCGTCGCGAAACTGTGTAACAGGCTTGGCCCCTGTTCGCTTACTCAACTTGTCGCCCTGCTCGTTCAGCACCGTGGGCAAGTGCGCATACACGGGTGGTGGGTAGCCTAGGGCGTTGAAGATGTGCAGCTGCCTGGGCGTGTTGTTCACATGGTCGTCACCGCGAATGACGTGGGTGATGGCCATGTCGATGTCGTCTACCACCACGCAAAAGTTGTAGGTGGGTGTGCCGTCAGGGCGCGCAATCACCAAGTCATCCAACTCGGTGTTGCTGATCTCGATGCGCCCTTTCACCTTGTCGTGCCAAGCGATCACGCCACTCAGCGGTGTTTTAAAGCGCAACACGGGTTGCACACCCTCAGGAATGGCGGGCAAGACCTTGCCCGCTTCGGGCCGCCAAGTGCCGTCGTAACGGGGTTTTTCTTTGGCGGCCATTTGACGCTCACGCAACGTATCGAGTTCGGCCACGCTCATGTAGCAGGGGTACACATGGCCAGCGGCTTGCAACTGCGCCAGCACCTCTTTGTAGCGGTCCATGCGCTGCATTTGGTAGAACGGGCCTTCGTCGTGGTTCAAACCCAGCCAGGCCATGCCCTCCAAGATGACGTCCACTGACGCTTGTGTGGAACGCTCCACATCGGTGTCTTCAATGCGCAAGATGAACTGCCCACCGGTGGCGCGGGCAAAGGCCCATGGGTATAGAGCCGAGCGGATGTTGCCCAGGTGAATAAAGCCCGTGGGTGACGGGGCAAATCGGGTTCGGGTGTTCATGCGAGTCCGCGTAACAAATCGTTTTTCATGTCGTCCACATGCTCCAAGCCCACCGCTACGCGAATCAATCCTTGACCAATGCCCGCAGCTTGGCGCTGGTCTTCAGACAGTTTGCCGTGCGAGGTGCTGGCCGGGTGGGTCAGCAGTGTTTTGGTGTCGCCCAGGTTGGTGCACAGCGACATCACTTGCAAGCTGTCGAGCACATGGAAGGCCTTTTGTCGGGCTTGTTCAGGGCTGGTGGCTTTCACATCAAACGAAAGCACAGCACCGCCCATGCTGGACATTTGGCGCATGGACAAGTCATGCTGGGGATGGCTCTTCAAGCCGGGGTAATACACACGCGCAACGGCCGGGTGTGTTTCCAGCCAAGCGGCCAACGCATGGGCCTTGGCGCTTTGCGCACGCATGCGGATGTCCAAGGTCTCTAATCCCTTGAGCACCACCCAAGCGTTAAAGGGTGCCAGCACCATGCCTGCGTTTTTCATCACCGGCAAAAATTTGCTCAGCACCAGCGCCTCACTGGCACACAGCGCCCCCGCCATCACGCGCCCCTGCCCGTCTAAATACTTGGTGCCCGAGTGCATCACGATGTCGCAGCCCATGGCCATCGGCTTTTGCAGGATGGGCGTGGCAAAGCAGTTGTCCACGCAAAGCAAAGCGCCAGCGTTGTGCGCCAAATCGGCCAAGGCGGCGATGTCGCACACGTCGGTGAGCGGGTTGGTGGGCGTCTCGGCAAACAGCAGCTGGGTGTTGGGCTGAATGGCGGCTTTCCAAGCGGCCAAATCGGTTTGCGGCACCATGGTGGACTCGACGCCAAAGCGTGCGAATTCCGAGCCAATGAGCTTGATGGTCGAGCCAAACATGGACTGCGAGAACACCACATGGTCGCCCGCTTTGAGCAAACTGAACAGCATCAGCATGATGGACGACATGCCGCTGGAAGTTGCAATCGCCGCCTCGCTGCCCTCAAGCGCTGCCAAGCGCATCTCGAAGCTGCTGACCGTAGGGTTGCCTGCACGGCCGTAGGTATAACCATCTTCTTCACCGGAAAACTTGTCAGCCGACACCTGTGCCGAGGGCTGCACATAGCCGCTGGTGAGGTACAAGGCTTCAGAGTTTTCACCATATTGGCTGCGCTCAGAGGCCAGGCGCACTGCCAATGTTTCAGGGTGCAAGTTATCGGGCAAAGGCGTGACACTCATGGCAAATCTATTCGGCGTGGTTGGGTAAAGCCAAGCGAGAGTTGTCTTGGCTGTCTTCTTCGGTGTTGATACGTTGTTGGTTGAGTCTGGCAATATCGGCAACCGTGATGTCGCCGGTGATGTACACCCCGTCAAAACACGAGGCATCAAACCCATTCACCGTCGGAGAGCCCGCCAAAGCAGAGCGCGATACCGCTTCTCGCATGGCATGAACATCTTGGTAAATCAGGGCATCGCAGCCTATGAGTGCACGAATGTCCTCCACGCTGCGCTCATGGGCCACTAACTCCTCAGGGGTTGGCATGTCAATGCCATACACATTGGGGTAGCGCACAGGCGGCGCCGCACTGGCCAAATACACCTTGTTAGCACCGGCGTCTCTGGCCATTTGCACAATTTCCTTGCTGGTGGTGCCTCGCACAATAGAGTCATCGACCAGCAGCACATTGCGGCCTTTGAATTCGCTCACAATCACGTTCAATTTTTGACGTACCGAGCGCTTGCGTACCGCTTGCCCAGGCATGATGAAGGTTCGTCCCACGTAGCGGTTTTTCACAAACCCTTCGCGGTAGGGCTTGCCAAGCAAATGCGCCAACTGCGTGGCGCTGGGACGGCTGGACTCAGGGATAGGAATAACCACATCAATTTCCGAGGGTGGCAAAACCGAGACCACCCGCTTGGCCAAGGTTTCGCCCAAATTCAAACGCGCTTGGTAGACCGACATACCGTCCATGGTGGAGTCAGGGCGGGCCAAATACACAAACTCAAAAATACAAGGCATCAACTGGGGATTGACGGCACACTGTTGGGCATGCAGTTGCCCCTTCAAGTCGATGTACACCGCTTCGCCTGGCGCAATATCACGCTCGAAATGATGACCCGTACCCTCCAAAGCCACCGATTCGCTGCCCACCATCCAGGTGCCATCGGTGCCTTTGCCAATGCACAAGGGGCGTATGCCAAACGGATCGCGAAAAGCCAGCAAACCATGTCCTGCAATCAATGCCACAACCGCGTAAGAGCCTTTCACACGCTTATGCACACCCGCTACTGCAGCGAACACATCCGCAGGGGTCAGAACCACGCCGCGGGTGGTTTTTTCCAGTTCATGTGCCAACACATTCAACAAAACCTCGGAATCGCTCTCGGTGTTGATATGGCGGTGGTCGGTGGAAAACAGCTCTTGCTTCAAGGCTTGTGCATTGGTCAGGTTGCCGTTGTGCACCAAGACCAAACCAAAAGGGGCATTCACATAAAACGGCTGGGCTTCTTCTTCGCTGTATGCATTGCCTGCCGTGGGGTAACGCACCTGCCCCAAGCCAATGTTGCCGGGAAGCGCTCGCATATTACGGGTACGAAACACATCACGCACCATACCCTTGGCTTTGTGCATGAAAAACTTTTGTTCAAGTTGGGTGACGATACCTGCCGCGTCTTGGCCACGGTGCTGCAACAACAGCAACGCGTCATAGATGAGTTGATTCACTGCCGTTTGACTGACCACACCGACTATGCCGCACATCAGAACACCCAACCTTCCAAAGGAGCAGGTAAAAAAGGTTTGAACCACAAAACGCCTTGGTGCGCGAGTTGCGCCACCCACGAGCTTTGCCACAAGGGGTGGCGAGCCGCAGGCGTGAATCCCACAACCAAAGCCAACACCAACAGACTTAACACCGCACGGGTGAGGCCGAAAACACCACCCAACAAGCGGTTAAAAATGCCCAAACCGACCACAGACAACAGGCCGCTGAGCAATTGGGAAAGCACTTGACACACCAACCACACAGCCACAAAAACCAACAGCCATGCCAGCATATACGCAAAGGCTGGCGAGGTATCGCTTAAATCCAGCCATTGCCTGACATCGGGTGCGAAATGGGTGGCCAGTGGAAAACCAGCGATCCATCCCACCACCGCAAAGGTTTCACGCAACAAACCACGCCCCAAGCCCAAAACCACCGACAGTGCTGCCAAAGCCAGCAAAACCGCATCCAATGTGTTCATTGCGTCAAATCGTCAGCACCGAGGCGCTAAGCTGCAATGACTTGATTTTGTCCACCGTTTTTTGGGCCTCTTCTTTGCTGGCAAAAGGCCCGACGCGTACACGAATGCGTTTGCCGTCTTTGGTTTGCGCCACATGGGTATAGGTTTTGATACCGGCTTTTTCTAGCTTGGCACGCACCTCTTTGGCTTTGGCATCCTCCGCAAATGCGCCTACTTGCACGATGAAACGCGGGGCGGCTTCGTCTGGCTTCACAGGCGCTTCTGCTTTGGCAGGTAACTCTTCCTCTTTGGCTTGAACCACAGTGGCGGGAACCACAGGTTTCTCGACCACTTCAGCATCGGGCACAGGTGTGGGAGACGGCGAAGTAACAGTGGCTGACGAAGGCAAAGGCGTGGGTGGCTGCGAAGCGCGCACCGTGTCTTTGTCGGGCATGTCGATGCGAATATCGGCAGCTACTTCGCGGGGCTTGGTATCAAAGACCAATGGGAAACCCACCACAGCCACCAAAACCAAAACAGTTGCACCAATCAAGCGGTGCCGTGCTTGGCGTCGCAGAGCATCCAGACTTTGGGCAGCCATGCCGTCGGTGTTTTTATCCTCTGCCGAAGCATTGCCAGAGGAGCGGGACTTGAAAAATGCCATGTCAGTTTGGAGGGCTTTGGGCAGAAAGGCGGCCCGCTATGCCGTGCTCTAAAACACCGCCAACGGTCAGGAATGAACCAAAGACCAGAATTCTATCAGTGGGGTCTGCATCTGCCATGGCTTGTGACATCGCGCTGCATGGGTCATTGAACAACTTGGCTGATGCGTCTTTGCGCGGTGAACAGGCTTGCCAAAGCGAGTGCAACTGCTTGGCAGTGGCTGCACGTGGGGAAGGCAAATCACAAAAATACCAATGCTCCACCAAAGGCAACAAGCGCTGCACCATGGCTTGCATGTCTTTATCAGCCATCGCCCCCATGACCGCACGCGTGACAGCAAAGTAACCCATGGCATCCAGGTTGTGCGCCAAGGCGGCAACCGAATGGGGGTTGTGCGCCACATCCAAGACCACCGCAGGCTGGCCTGGGAGCATTTGAAAACGCCCAGACCACTCCACCCGCGACAAGCCCAGTCGAATGGCCTGGGCAGTGACGGGCAAATGCGCACGAAGCGCATGCAAAGCCGCCAACACGCCAGCAGCATTCACCAACTGGTTCACGCCTCTCAAGGCGGGGTAGGCCAAACCTGCCCGTGTACGTCCGCCACCATGCCAGCGCCATTGCTGTTGATCGCCCGAAAAATGGAAATCGCTGCCCGATTGCCAAAGCGTTGCACCCACCGTCGCCGCGTATTGCGCCAAACTCGCAGGGGGATGCGGGTCGCTGACAATCACAGGCTTGCCACTGCGCATGATGCCGGCTTTTTCACGTCCTATGCTTTCTCGGTCGCTGCCCAGCCATTCGGTGTGATCGATGTCAATGCTGGTGATGATGGCGCAATCGGTGTCAATCACATTCACCGCATCCAAGCGACCACCGAGGCCCACTTCCAAAATCACCACATCCAAGTCAGCACTGGCCATGCAACTGAAAATGGCCAAGGCAGTGAACTCAAAGTACGTCAGGCTGATATCACCGCGCATGGCCTCGACCTTGGCGAAATGCGCAGCCAGCACGGTGGATGACACCGCTTGCCCCTCAAGCTTGCAACGCTCCTCGAAAAAAACCAAATGCGGGGAGGTGAACATTCCCGTGCGGTAACCAGCTTCGCGCAATATGGACTCCAACATGGCGCAGGTCGAGCCTTTACCGTTGGTACCAGCCACGGTGATCACAGGGCAGTCAAATTGCAAGCCCATGTTCTTGGCAACTGCGGCCACTCTTTCCAAGCCCATGTCAATGTTTTGCGGGTGTAACCGCTCACAATGGGCTAACCATTCCTGAAGATTCATACAGTCATTGTCTCTGAACAGCGTGCAGCTAAAATCGGTGAGTGGTCAACCCCGCGCCTGTCCAGCGCGTTGTCTGTGGATTCATTGTCAATTTCGGAGATCCCATGAAACGTTTTCTTTCACTTGTTTTGGTTTCTAGCGCAGCTTTCAGCGCCATCGTCAGTGCTCAGGAAGTGGGTCGCGTGATTTCTTCCATGCCCATCATCCAACAAGTGGCAGTGCCTCGTCAGGTCTGTACCCAGCAACAAGTCGCCACCCCAGCCCGAAAGTCTGGCGCGGGTTCAGCCATGGGCGCGATTGCGGGTGGCGTCATTGGCAATCACATCGGCAAAGGGGACGGCAATGCTTTGGCTACAGCTATCGGGGTCATCGGTGGCGCCATCATGGGCGACAAAATCGAAGGCGCACCCCCTGCTGAAGTCCACAATGTGCAAAGCTGCAGCACCCAAAATTTTTATGAAAACCGCACCGTGGCCTACAACGTGGTCTACGAATTCAACGGCAAGCAGTACAACGTGCAAATGCCCCAAGACCCTGGTCCTACCGTGCGCTTGCAAGTCACCCCTATGATTTCTTCCACCCAATCGGCACCCCCCTCTGTGCCGCTGCCTGCACAGAATGCCATTCCCCCTGTGGGCTCTGCACCGCAAAGCTTCTAAAGCTTTTGCAATCGCTCTGGCCGCCTTTACAGGCGGTTTTTTTTCGCCTCGGTGACCTAGAATCGCCGCTTTGCTTTCAATAACTGACACCATGTCTACCAAACGGCCTGCCTCCCCTAAAAACTCTGCCCCCCAACGCGTTGTTCTCGCCTACTCGGGCGGTTTGGACACCTCCATCATTCTGAAATGGCTGCAAGACGAGTACCACTGCGAGGTGGTCACCTTCACCGCCGACATTGGCCAAGGCGAGGAAATCGAGCCTGCACGTGCCAAGGCGATCAAGATGGGCATCAAGCCCAGCAACATCTTCATTGAAGACCTGCGTGAAGAGTTTGTGCGCGACTTTGTGTTCCCCATGTTCCGCGCCAATGCACTTTACGAAGGCGAATACCTGTTGGGTACCTCGATCGCCCGCCCCTTGATCGCCAAGCGGTTGGTGGACATCGCCCGCAAAACCAAGGCCGACGCCATCAGCCATGGCGCGACCGGCAAAGGCAACGACCAGGTGCGTTTCGAGTTGGGCGCTTACGCCTTGATGCCGAATGTGAAGATCATCGCGCCTTGGCGTGAATGGGATTTGCTCTCGCGCGAAAAACTCATGCGCTACGCCGACCAACACGGCATTCCTGTGGACGGCGCCAAACGCAAAGGCCCCCCACCCTACTCCATGGACGCCAACTTGCTGCACATCAGCTATGAAGGCGGCATCTTGGAAGACCCCAATTACGCGCCCGACGACAGCATGTGGCGCTTGACGGTCAGCCCTGAAAAAGCGCCCAACAAACCACAAATCATTGAACTCACCTACAAACACGGCGACGTGGTGGCGATTGACGGCGTGCGCATGAGCCCAGCCAAGGTGCTGACCCACTTGAACACCTTGGGTGGTAAGCACGGTATCGGTCGCTTGGACAAAGTAGAAAACCGCTATGTGGGCATGAAGAGCCGTGGTTGCTATGAAACCCCCGGCGGCACCATCTTGCTGGCGGGTCACCGTGCCATCGAGTCCATCACCTTGGACCGGGAAGTACTGGCCCTCAAAGAAGACCTGATGCCACGCTACGCCCGTCTGGTTTACAACGGCTACTGGTTCAGCCCCGAGCGTGAACTGCTGCAAGGCTTGATCGACGCCTCGCAAGCCACCGCCAACGGCAAGGTGCGCTTGAAGCTTTACAAGGGCACGATCATGTGCGTGGGCCGCGAGAGCAAAACCGACAGCCTGTTTGACACCCGCATCGCCACCTTTGACGATGACGGTGGCGCTTACAACCAGGCGGATGCTGGCGGGTTCATCAAGCTCAA
>DAIQOH010000066.1:0-8010 GCA_036787995.1 Limnohabitans sp.
CGTCGCTCTTGCCGCGAAGGTGTGTGTGGCTCAGACGCCATGAACATCAATGGTAAAAACGGTTTGGCCTGTTTAACCAACATGCTCACCTTGCCGGGCGTGATCACCTTGAAGCCACTGCCTGGCTTGCCTGTGGTGCGCGACCTGATTGTGGACATGACGCAGTTCTTTAACCAGTACAACTCCATCAAACCTTATTTGGTGAATGACACCCTGCCGCCTGAAAAGGAACGTCTGCAGTCACCCAAGGAACGCGAAGAACTGGATGGTTTGTACGAGTGCATTTTGTGCGCCAGTTGCTCGACCAGTTGCCCCTCGTTCTGGTGGAACCCTGACAAATTTGTGGGTCCTGCTGGCTTGCTCCAAGCCTACCGTTTCATTGCCGACAGCCGCGACCATGCCACCTCCGAGCGTTTGGACAACTTGGAAGACCCCTACCGCTTGTTCCGTTGCCACACCATCATGAACTGCGTTGATGTGTGCCCCAAAGGCTTGAACCCCACCAAGGCGATTGGCAAGATCAAAGAACTGATGGTGAGTCGAACAGTTTAAATGGATGACAAGCCCTTTGACACCTTGCCCGATGATGCTGCATTGCCACCTGCGGCACTGAGCAAATTGCGATGGCGGTGTCGTAGAGGCTTGCTAGAAAACGATTTGTTTATTGAAAGGTTTTTCAATCGACATGCACACAACATGACTGTGGGACAAGCCCGCAGCATGTACGCACTGATGGAATTGGCAGACAACGATTTACTGGATGTGTTTTTGGGCAGACCCCACAACCAAGCAATCGCTGAACACGAAGATATGAAAGCCTTACTTTGCCTGATGCAGGTATGACAAAAAAATTCAACAGGAACCAACCATGAAACTCGCTAACTACTCCGCTACGCTGTCGTTTAGCAACGGCACCCCCAGCATTGATATCCCCGTTTACAACGGCGCTATCGGTCCTGATGTGATGGACATTCGCAAGCTCTACGGCCAAACCGGCATGTTCACCTACGACCCCGGTTTTTTGTCCACCGCGTCTTGCCAATCGGCCATCACCTACATCGATGGCGACAAAGGCGAATTGCTTTACCGTGGATACCCCATCGAACAATTAGCCACCAACTGCAACTTCCTTGAAACCTGCCATTTGCTGTTGTACGGAGAATTGCCCAACGCACAACGCAAACACGATTTCACCCAAACCGTCACGCACCACACCATGGTGCACGAGCAAATGCAATTCTTCTTGCGAGGTTTTCGCCGTGACGCCCACCCCATGGCCGTGTTGACCGGCTTGGTGGGCGCCTTATCGGCCTTCTACCATGACAGCACCGACATCAACAACCCAGAGCACCGTGAAGTGGCGGCGATTCGCTTGATCGCCAAGATGCCCACCTTGGTGGCCATGGCCTACAAATACGGTGTAGGACAGCCCTTTTTGTATCCACAAAATGATTTGTCCTATGCAGGTAATTTTCTGCGCATGATGTTTGGCACACCTTGTGAACCCTATGTGGTCAACCCGGTGCTTGAACGCGCCATGGACCGCATCTTTACCTTGCATGCCGACCACGAGCAAAACGCTTCCACGTCCACTGTCCGTTTGTGCGGTTCCTCAGGCACCAACCCGTTCGCTGCGATTGCCGCTGGCGTGGCATGTCTGTGGGGTCCCGCCCACGGTGGTGCCAATGAAGCGTGCTTGAACATGTTGGAAGACATACAAGCCAACGGTGGTATCGCCAAGGTGGGCGAGTTCATGGAGAAAGTCAAAGACAAAAACTCTGGCGTGAAGTTGATGGGCTTTGGCCACCGTGTTTACAAAAACTATGACCCTCGCGCTAAGCTCATGCAAGAGACCTGTAACGAGGTCTTGCAAGAACTGGGTTTGGAAAACGACCCGCTTTTCAAGCTGGCCAAGGCTTTGGAAAAAATTGCCTTGGAAGACGACTACTTTGTCTCTCGCAAGCTTTACCCCAATGTGGACTTTTATTCCGGCATCGTGCAACGCGCCATCGGTATTCCTGTGAATTTGTTCACCGGTATTTTTGCCTTGGCCCGCACCGTAGGATGGATTGCACAGTTGAATGAAATGATTGGTGACCCCGAATACAAAATTGGACGCCCACGTCAACTCTTCACTGGTTCAGTCAAACGCGATGTGCCACACCTGAGCAAGCGCTGATGTGTCATCTTGGCTGGTTATAGTCGGCCCATTTTCTAAGGCTTGGGGACTGATATGACTGTAGTACGTAAAGCTGTATTTCCTGTCGCTGGATTGGGAACGCGCTTTTTACCAGCAACCAAAGCCAGCCCCAAAGAAATGCTGTGCGTGGTTGACAAACCGCTTATCCAATACGCAGTGGAAGAGGCGGTAGAGGCTGGCATCACCGAGATGATTTTCGTCACCGGTCGCAGCAAGCGCAGCATTGAAGACCATTTTGACCGCTCCTTCGAACTGGAGCATGAGCTAGAAGCCAAACACAAAACCGAGTTACTCAACTTGGTGCGCAACATCAAACCCGCGCATGTGAACTGTGTGTATGTGCGTCAGCCTGAAGCTTTGGGTTTGGGCCATGCGGTCAATTGCGCAGCCTCTTTGGTGGGCAACGAACCCTTTGCGGTGGTGCTTGCAGACGACTTGCTGAACCACCAACCAGGCGTGCTCAAGCAATTGGTAGGTGTCTATGAACACTACCGTTCTTCGGTGATTGCCGTGGAGAAAATCCATCCATCACAAAGCAAGTCGTACGGCGTGGTCGCGGGCATTGCGGCAGGTGAGCGCCTCACCAAGTTGTCGGCTATTGTGGAGAAGCCTGAACCCCAAAATGCCCCCTCAGACCAAGGCGTGGTGGGTCGCTATGTGTTCACGCCATCCATCTTCAAACATATCGATCAATTGCAACCCGGTGCTGGTGGCGAATACCAACTGACCGACGCCATCCAAAGTTTGCTCAAACAAGAGGCGGTATACGCCTATGCCTACGAAGGCGTTCGTTACGACTGCGGCAGCAAAATGGGGTTTTTAAAAGCCACGGTGGAATTTGCTTTGCGCCACCCTGAAACCGGCACCGATTTCAAAGCCTATTTACAAAACCTGTCGGTCTGATTCAACGGCCAATACCGAAATAGTCCATGCCGCGCTCTCGCATGCGTGCCGGTTCGTATAAATTGCGACCATCAAAAATCACGGGGGTTTTCAGCGATGTTTTGATACGCTCGAAATCTGGCACGCGGAAATTTTTCCACTCGGTCATGATGACCAAGGCGTCTGCACCTGCAAGGGCAGCTTCTTTGGTGCCGCACAACATCAGATCAGGCCGGTCACCGTAAATGTGCTGGGTTTCTTCCATGGCAGCAGGGTCAAACGCTTGTACGCGTGCACCGGCTTGCCACAAAGCCTCCATCA
Source organism: Limnohabitans sp. (assembly GCA_036787995.1). Classification (GTDB taxonomy): domain Bacteria; phylum Pseudomonadota; class Gammaproteobacteria; order Burkholderiales; family Burkholderiaceae_C; genus Limnohabitans. Next base: position 3,404 of record DAIQOH010000066.1, read on the forward strand.
CCACGCGACTGGGGGCTTCGCGCATATCGTCGGTATTAGGTTTGAAAGACAAGCCCCACAAGGCAAAGGTTTTGTTTTTTAAGTCATCTTTGAAGTAGTGTTTGATTTTTTCAAACACCACATGCTTTTGCGCTTGGTTGCGCGACTCGACCGCATTGAGTATCCAGGGGGCATAACCTAGGCTCTCTGCCGTCTTGACCAAAGCGCTCACATCTTTGGGAAAACAACTGCCACCATAACCCGCACCTGGGTAAATAAAGTGGTAACCAATGCGTTGGTCACTGCCTATGCCTTGGCGTACAGACTCGATGTCTGCGCCCACCAACTCGGCGATGTTGGCCATTTCATTCATGAAACTGATTTTGGTGGCCAACATGCAATTGGCTGCGTATTTGGTCAGTTCTGCGCTACGCACGTTCATGACGATCACTTTGTCATGGTTGCGGTTAAACGGTTCGTACAACTCGCGCAGAATTTTTTCGGCTTTGTCACTTTCAGTACCTATGACGATGCGATCGGGCCGTTGGCAGTCAGCAACGGCTGCACCTTCTTTGAGAAATTCAGGGTTAGAAACCACGTCAAATTGCAGATGGACACCACGGTCCTTCAACGTTTGGGCAACCACAGCGCTCACTTTGTCCGCTGTCCCCACAGGAACAGTGGATTTATCGACGATGACGGCATACCCTGTCATGTGGGTGGCAATGGTTTTGGCAACCGCCAACACGTATTTCAAATCCGCACTGCCGTCTTCATCGGGCGGTGTGCCCACGGCAATGAATTGCACATCGCTTTGCTCTACCGCTGACTTGGCGTCTGAGGTGAACAGCAAACGGCCTTCAGCAAAATTGCTCTTCACAATGGGCTCTAGGCCGGGTTCAAAAATAGGAATTTCGCCTTTGCGTAAACGGGCCAGCTTGTTTTCATCGATGTCAACACAAGTCACCGTGTGGCCAGCATCGGCCAACACAGCACCTTGTACCAAGCCCACATACCCCGTACCAAATACTGCTATTTTCATAATGACATTAAATTGAAATAGAACATTTTAAAGCTTGAATGTGTCAACGATTTGTCACACAAACACTTCGGCTTGGGCCAAAGTTGGCGCTTGGGCGTCTTTGGCAGCCAGTAAAGGTGGCGTTTGCAACGGCCATGCGATAGCCAAGTCAGGGTCGTTCCAGACAATGCAACGCTCGTGTTCAGGGGCATAGTAATCAGTGGTTTTGTATAAGAATTCTGCGCTTTCGCTCAAGACCACAAAGCCATGCGCAAAACCTGGTGGCACCCATAACTGCCGCTTGTTGTCTGCGCTTAAGTGCACACCCTCCCATTGGCCAAAATGCGGCGATGACCGGCGAATATCCACCGCCACATCGAACACCTCGCCTTGGGTCACACGCACCAACTTGCCTTGGGATTGCTGAATTTGGTAATGCAAGCCTCGCAGCACACCATGCGCAGATCGGCTGTGGTTATCTTGAACAAATATGACATCCAAGCCTGTGACCTTGGCAAAGCCTTGGGCATTGAAACTCTCAAAGAAAAAACCACGGTCATCGCCAAACACCTGGGGCTCCAAAATGACAACGCCTGGCAACGCAGTAGGTATCACGTGGTAGGCCATGGCGTTTATTTCAGCAAAGACAAAAGGTATTGGCCATAGGCATTTTTGGCCAAAGGTGCTGCAAGCATTTGCAAGTGGCTTGCGTCAATCCAAGCTTGATGAAAGGCGATTTCTTCGGGGCAAGCCACCATCAAGCCTTGGCGTTTTTGCAAAGTGGCGATAAAGCTGGCAGCTTCCATCAAGCTTTCATGGGTACCGGTATCTAACCATGCATAACCACGACCCATGATTTCCACACCCAACTGTCCCATTTCCAAGTAGCGTTTATTCACATCGGTGATTTCCAACTCACCGCGCGCAGAGGGTTTGATAGACGCCGCGATATCACAAACTTGCTCGTCATAGAAGTACAAACCCGTCACCGCGTAGTTGGACTTCGGATGAATAGGCTTTTCTTCGATGCTGATGGCGCGCTGCTGGGTGTCAAACGCCACCACGCCATAGCGCTCGGGATCATGCACATGGTAGGCAAACACCGTGGCACCGTGTTGCTGCGCATGGGCGCTGTGCAACTGCTTGACCAAATCGTGGCCATAAAAAATATTGTCCCCTAACACCAACGCACTGGGCTGGCCATTCACAAAACTTTTGCCTATGGTGAAAGCTTGTGCCAAGCCATCGGGACTGGGTTGCACCGCGTAGTCGATGTGCATGCCCCATTGCGATCCGTCGCTCAGTAAATCCTTGAAGCGTGACGTGTCTTGCGGCGTAGAGATCACCAAGACTTCACGAATCCCACTGAGCATCAAGGTCGTCAGCGGGTAATACACCATGGGCTTGTCATACACCGGCATGAGCTGCTTGCTGACAGCTTGGGTCACTGGGTACAAACGGGACCCAGAGCCACCGGCCAAAATGATGCCTTTGCGCTGTTTCATAAAAGTTATTTGCTATTCGTAGAAGTGTTTGAGTTTATCTAACCACGATAACTGCCTAAAATCAGCGTCTTTGCCATTTTTAAGCTTAGGAACCCGCATGGGACGCACGCTTTACGACAAGATTTGGGACGAACACGTCGTCCACACCGAGGAAGACGGCACCGCCGTTTTGTACATCGACCGCCATTTGGTGCATGAAGTCACCAGCCCGCAGGCCTTTGAAGGCATTCGGGTGGCCAAGCGCCAAATTTGGCGCACCAGCTCCATCGTCGCCACCGCCGATCACAACACACCCACCACAGGGTGGGAGTTGGGCTATGACGGCATCACCGACCCGATCAGCAAAGCGCAAATCACCACCTTGGACGACAACATCCGCGAATTCGGTGCGGCTGCGTTCTTTCCCTTCATGTCCAAACGCCAAGGCATCGTGCATGTGATCGGCCCTGAAAACGGCGCCACCCTGCCCGGCATGACCGTGGTCTGCGGCGACTCGCACACCTCCACCCATGGCGCTTTTGGTGCATTGGCACATGGCATAGGCACCTCCGAGGTGGAGCATGTCATGGCCACCCAAACCTTGTTGGCGAAAAAAGCCAAAAACATGTTGGTCAAAGTGGACGGTGTATTGGGCCTTGGCGTGACCGCCAAAGACATCGTGTTGGCCATCATTGGCCACATCGGCACGGCTGGTGGCACAGGCTACACCATCGAATTCGCCGGCAGCGCCATCCGTGCTTTGAGCATGGAGGGGCGCATGACGGTGTGCAACATGGCCATTGAAGCCGGTGCCCGTGCAGGCTTGGTGGCGGTCGACGAAAAAACCATCGCCTATGTGAAAGGCCGACCCCTGGCTCCCACCGGTGTGGAATGGGACCAGGCCGTGGCGTATTGGCAAACCCTGCACTCGGACGCCGATGCGCATTTCGACGCCGTGGTGCAACTCGACGCCGCCCAAATCGCACCGCAAGTCACCTGGGGCACCTCGCCAGAGATGGTGCTCTCGGTACTTGACCGCGTGCCTGACCCCGACAAAGAAAAAGACGCCAACAAACGCGACGCCATTGAGAGGGCTCTGTCCTACATGGGCTTGCAACCTGGCAAAGCTTTGAACGATGTGTTTGTGGACAAGGTGTTCATCGGTTCATGCACCAACAGCCGCATTGAAGACATGCGCGAAGCCGCAGCGGTGGTGAAAAAGCTGGGCCAAAAAGTGGCCAAGAACATCAAACTCGCCATGGTGGTGCCTGGCTCGGGTTTGGTCAAAGCCCAAGCCGAGCAAGAAGGCTTGCACGAGATTTTCAAGGCGGCTGGTTTTGAATGGCGTGAACCCGGATGCTCCATGTGTTTGGCCATGAACGCCGATAAATTGGAACCCGGTGAGCGTTGCGCCTCCACCTCCAACCGCAATTTCGAAGGCCGACAAGGCAATGGTGGACGCACCCACTTGGTCAGCCCTGCCATGGCTGCAGCGGCGGCCATACACGGCCATTTCGTCGATGTGCGCCAATTCAGCTGAAAGACACCATGCAAAAATTCACCGTACACAAAGGCTTGGTCGCACCCATGGACCGCGAGAACGTGGACACCGACGCCATCATTCCCAAACAGTTTTTAAAGTCCATCAAGAAAACTGGCTTTGGCCCCAACCTGTTTGACGAATGGCGCTACCTGGACAAAGGCGAACCAGGCATGGACCCTGCCTCGCGCAAACCCAACCCGGAATTTGTGCTCAACCAACCACGCTACCAAGGCGCGTCTATTTTGTTGGCACGCAAAAACTTTGGCTGTGGCTCCTCGCGTGAACATGCACCCTGGGCACTGGATCAATTTGGTTTTCGCTGCGTGATTGCACCCAGTTTTGCAGATATTTTTTTCAACAACTGCTTTAAAAACGGCTTGCTGCCTATCGTCTTGTCTGAAGCCCACGTGGCCAAGCTGTTTGACGAGGTTTCGGCCTTCCCCGGCTACCAGCTGACCGTGGACTTAGACCGCCAACGGGTGATTCGCCCTCAAGGGGAAGAGATTCCTTTCGAGGTGCAAGCCTTTCGCCGCTATTGCCTGATGAACGGCTTGGACGACATTGGCCTCACCCTCAAGCA
>DAIQOH010000067.1:0-7501 GCA_036787995.1 Limnohabitans sp.
CTTGGTCTACCCAAATACTGGCTGACTTGGGTGCTGATGTGGTGAAGGTTGAGCGACCAAAGACTGGCGACGATACACGTGGTTGGGGACCACCTTTTTTGAACAATGCACAGGGCCAAGCCAGTGCGGAATCTGCATATTACCTGGGTGCTAACCGCAATAAACGCTCATTAACCTGCGACATTGCCAGCCCCCAAGGTCAGGACCTGATCCGCTCTTTGGCCACCCAAAGCCATGTCTTCATTGAAAACTACAAAGTGGGTGACATGGCCAAATATGGCATGGATTACGCCACCCTCAAAGCGTTAAACCCCCGCTTGGTGTATTGCAGCATCACCGGTTTTGGGCAAACAGGCCCCTACCGTGAGCGTTCGGGTTATGACTTCGCTGTACAAGCCATGGGGGGGTTGATGAGTGTGACGGGAGAACGTGATGACCTCGGAGGTGGCCCGCAAAAAGTAGGGGTTGCCGTGGCTGATTTGTTCACAGGCATGTATGCCACTGTTGCCATACTTGCCGCTATTCGCCACGCTGAGCGTACGGGCATGGGTCAACATGTTGACATGGCGTTACTGGATACCCAGGTCAGCATGCTGGCCAATTTGGGGGCCAATTTTTTAGTCAATGGGGCTTCCGCAACCCCACCACAGCGCATGGGCAATGCCCATATCAATATCGTGCCTTACCAGGTGTTTGAAACTGCGCCCAAAGCTTCAGGTGAACGGGATTTTGTGATCGTGGCTGTGGGTAACGATGGCCAGTTTGCCAAACTTTGCGAAGTGCTAGGTCATGCCGATTGGGCACAAGACCCGCGCTTTGTCCGCAACCAAGACCGAGTGCGTTTTCGCGACGTGCTCATACCCATGCTTGCTGATGTATTGCTCAGCCGTGGCAAATACCATTGGTTAGAGGCTCTGGAAGCCGCCAAGGTACCCAGCGGCCCTATCAATAATTTGGCAGAAGTTTTTGCAGATCCCCATGTGCAGTCGCGCCAAATGGTCGACCATTGGGAACATGCCTTGGGTGTCCCTCTTGACTTGGTGGCCAGCCCCATGAAGCTGAGTCTCACGCCTATACGCCGTGATCTGCCACCACCGATGCTAGGCCAACATACCAATGAGGTGTTGCATGATTGGCTGGGCATGGACGCCCAAGCCATACAAGCCTTGCATGATCAAGGGGCAGTTTGACCTTTGTGCCAATCACAGCCTCTATGAAGACTTGGGATTGGAGGCAGTGCCGCCCTACTACCTGAGCCCCATACCAGGGATGCACTACCCCAAAGCGATGCCCTGATTTCAGTGTTTGAGTTGCGACAGCATGGTGTCAGCGTCGCTGACTTCAAATTTGCCAGGGCCTTCGATGTTGAGCGTAACCACTTTGCCGTCTTTGACCAACATGGAGTAACGGTTAGAGCGCAAGCCCAAACCCTTGCCAGTCAGGTCCAAGGTCAATCCAGTAGCCTTGGTGAATTCGGCATCGCCATCGCCCAACATGCGTACCTTGCCTGCGGCATGCAACTCACGGCCCCAGGCACCCATGACAAAGGCGTCATTCACGCTGACGCACCAAATTTCATCCACCCCAGCGGCGGTGAGTTCGGCATATTTCTCCATGTATCCGGGCACATGTTTGGCAGAGCAAGTAGGTGTGAAAGCGCCTGGAAGGGCAAACAAGGCAATCGTCTTGCCAGCGCTGGCTTTGGCCACGTCCACGGGATTGGGTCCAATGCTGCAGCCATTGCCTTCAACCTCGGAATATTCCATCAGGTTGGTGTGGGGAAGTGTGTCGCCGACTTTGATCATATTGTGCTCCTTGAAATGAAAAATGACCCACGATTGTGGGTCATTTTGAAGATTGTGTTTGCACGCAACCGGATAAAACTTAAACCGCTGGTGCCTTTTCAACCAAACGGGTAGCCACCCAGTTTTTGGTTTTAGAGATAGGACGGCTTTCGGTGATTTCAATCACATCACCTAAGTGGTACTGACCGTTTTCATCATGCGCATGGTATTTGCTGGACTTGCCCACAATCTTGCCATAGAGCGCATGCTTAACACGGCGCTCGACCAATACCGTCACGGTTTTGGCTCGTTTGGCGCTGACCACTTTGCCAATCAAAGTACGCTTGAGTGATTTTTTAGCTTCTGTCATGGTGTCACTCCTTCGCCTGTTTTTCGGCCAGAATGGTTTTGGCCCGCGCAACGCTTCGACGGGTAACCTTCATTTGTGCCGTGTTGTTCAGTTGCTGCGTGGCTTTTTGCATGCGCATGTTGAAGTGCGCTTTTTGCAATTCTTTGATTTCGGTTTGCAAACCTGCAGCGTCTTTTTGACGTAATTCAGATGTTTTCATGGTGTCTCCTGAATCATTGGCCAATCAGGCGCGAAACAAAGGTGGTGCGCAAAGGCAGTTTGGCAGCAGCCAAACGGAATGCTTCGCGCGCGAGTTCTTCGGGCACACCCACGATTTCGTACAACACCTTGCCGGGCTGAATTTCAGCCACGTAGTACTCGGGGTTGCCTTTGCCGTTACCCATGCGAACCTCTGCAGGTTTTTGGGAAATCGGTTTGTCAGGGAAGATGCGAATCCAAATGCGTCCGCCACGTTTGACGTGACGTGAAATGGCACGACGGGCGGATTCAATTTGGCGAGCTGTCAAACGACCACGGTCGGTTGACTTCAAACCAAAGTCACCAAAGGCCACGGTATTGCCACGAGTGGCAATACCGGTGTTGCGGCCTTTTTGTTCTTTGCGGTATTTACGGCGCGCTGGTTGCAGCATGCTTATTCTCCTTTGCCGTCCGCAGCCGTGCCAGTGGATGCGGGCGCGGCTACCTTGCGGACGCGCTTGACGGTGGTTTTGGGAGCATCGGTGGCTTCAGCGGGTTTATCGCTGCCATCCGCCGGTGCGGCATTGGTGCCTGCAGGGCGACGTGCGCCACTGCGAGCTGGACGGTCGCCTGCGGGGCGAGCATCGCGACGGGGACCGCGTGGGCGGCGCTCGTCTTCTGTACGTGGTTCTTGTGCGGCGGGTGCGTCGTTGCGACCCAAGGTGTCACCCTTGTAGACCCAAACTTTCACACCAATAATGCCGTAAGTGGTTTTGGCTTCAGAAGTTGCGTAATCGATGTCAGCACGCAAGGTGTGGAGTGGCACACGGCCTTCGCGGTACCACTCGGTACGGGCGATCTCGATACCATTCAAACGACCTGCCGACATGATCTTGATGCCTTGGGCACCCAGACGCATGGCGTTTTGCATGGCGCGCTTCATGGCACGACGGAACATGATGCGTTTTTCGAGCTGTTGGGTGATGCTGTCAGCGATCAACTGGGCATCGATTTCGGGCTTGCGCACCTCTTCGATGTTGACTGCGACCGGCACGCCCAAACGTGCAGCCAATTCTTTCTTGAGGTTTTCAATGTCCTCGCCTTTTTTACCGATGACCACGCCAGGACGTGCGGAAAAAATAGTGATACGGGCATTCTTGGCAGGACGCTCGATCAAGATGCGCGACACGGCAGCGCTCTTGAGTTTGACCTTGAGGTACTCGCGCACCTTGATGTCTTCGGCCAACATGCCAGCAAAGTCTTTGTTGCTTGCATACCAGCGGCTGGCCCAGTTACGGCTCACCGACAGGCGAAAACCGGTGGGGTGTATTTTTTGTCCCATATTTTCCTAGACCTTTCAGTTGCCGACCGTCACATACACATGGCATGTGGGTTTGCTGATGCTGTTGCCGCGGCCTTTGGCGCGTGCTGTGAAACGTTTGAGGGTTGCGCCTTGCTCCACATAAATGGTCTTGACGCGCAACTCATCAATGTCTGCACCATCGTTGTGCTCTGCATTGGCGATGGCGGATTCGAGCACTTTTTTAACAATGCCCGCTGCTTTTTTCTGTGTGAAGGTCAGGATGTTCAAAGCCTGGTCCACTTTTTTGCCGCGAATCAAATCTGCCACCAAACGGCCTTTGTCGACCGATAAGCGCACACCTCGCAGGACTGCACGTGTTTCCATAGCTGCTCCTTACTTCTTCTGAACTTTTTTGTCAGCCGGATGGCCTTTGAAGGTCCGAGTCAGCGCGAATTCGCCTAACTTGTGACCCACCATCTGATCGGTGATGTAGACCGGCACATGTTGCTTGCCGTTGTGAACCGCGATGGTCAAGCCGATGAAGTCAGGCAGGATCATGGAGCGGCGCGACCAAGTTTTGATCGGTTTTTTGTCTTTGGTGGCGACGGCTTTTTCCGTTTTGGCCAACAAATGGTGGTCAACGAACGGGCCTTTTTTGAGTGAGCGTGTCATGTGTTAACCCTTATTTCTTGCGACGCGAGACGATCATGACTTGCGTGCGCTTGTTGTTGCGGGTGCGGTAGCCTTTGGTCAGGTTGCCCCATGGGTCAACTGCTGCACGGCCTTCGCCGGTACGACCTTCGCCGCCACCGTGTGGGTGATCGATAGGGTTCATGGCAACACCGCGCACCGTGGGACGAATACCCATCCAACGCTTGACACCGGCCTTGCCCAACTGGCGCAAGCTGTGCTCTTCGTTGGCAACTTCGCCAATGGTGGCGCGGCATTCGATATGGATTTTGCGAACCTCACCCGAGCGCATACGCACCTGAGCGTAAGTGCCTTCACGCGCCAACAACGTGGCAGACGTGCCGGCCGAGCGAGCAATTTGTGCCCCCTTGCCAGGACGCAACTCGATGCAGTGGATGGTGGAGCCCACTGGGATGTTACGAATGGGCAAAGTGTTACCCGCACGAATGGGAGCCTCAGAGCCACTTTGAATCGTAGCGCCGACCTCCAATCCACGTGGCGCAATGATATAAGCCCGCTCGCCATCAGCGTAGCAGACCAACGCAATGTGCGCTGTGCGGTTGGGATCGTATTCAATTCGCTCTACTTTGGCAGGAATGCCATCTTTGGAGCGACGGAAATCCACCACGCGGTAATGGTGCTTGTGACCACCGCCTTTGTGACGGGTGGTGATGTGACCGTTGTTGTTGCGACCGGCTTTTTGGAATTGAGGTTCCAACAAGGGGGCGTAACCAGGGCCTTTAAACAAATGGTCACGTGTGACCTTCACCACGGCACGTTGGCCAGGTGAAGTGGGTTTCATTTTGACGACTGCCATGGTTAAGCCACCTCTCCTGACAAGTTGAGCTCTTGACCGGGCTTGAGCGTCACATAAGCTTTGCGAACATTGTCGCGACGACCGATGGAGCGGCCGAAGCGCTTGGTCTTGCCTTTGGTATTGACCACCGACACGCCTTTGACTTCAACTTTGAACATCAATTCCACCGCCGCCTTGATTTCAGGCTTGGTCGCGTTTTGCAATACTTTGAAAGTCACTGCATTGGACTTTTCTGCCACCATGGTGGCTTTTTCAGACACGATGGGGGCAACCAGCACGGCCATCAAACGTCCTTCATCAAACTTGGGTGTGCTCATGCGAACATCTCCTTGAGCTTGTCGATCGCCCCTTTGGTGATCAGCACTTTCTTGTAATGCACCAAGGAAACAGGATCGGCATAACGGGGCTCAACAACCAACACATTGGCCAGATTGCGTGATGCAAAGTACAAGTTATCGTCAACCTCCTCAGAGATGACAAGAACCGACTGCAGGTTCATTGCTTTGAGCTTGTCTGCCAACAATTTGGTTTTGGGCGCTTCAATTTTGATGGAGTCGACCACCGCCAAGCGGCCTTCACGCACCAACTGAGAAAAGATAGACGCCATACCAGCGCGGTACATTTTCTTGTTGATTTTTTGGGTGAAGTTTTCTTCAGGGCTGTTGGGGAAAGCGCGACCGCCTCCACGCCAGATGGGCGAAGAAGTCATACCGGCACGCGCACGCCCTGTACCTTTTTGCTTGAATGGCTTTTTAGTGGAGTGCTTGACTTGCTCTCGGTCTTTTTGGGCACGGGTACCTTGACGCGCGTTGGCTTGGTAAGCCACCACGATTTGGTGAATCAAGTCTTCGTTGTAATCGCGGCCAAACAAAGTTTCGGGCGCATCAAATTTGGATGCCGCCTGGCCTTGGTCGTTCAGGAGTTCGATTTGCATCATTTGGCTCCTTGAGGCGCTGCCTTGATGGCATGGCGAACGGTAACAAAACCACCTTTGGAGCCGGGAACTGCACCTTTGATAAGAATGAGTTGACGACCTTCGTCGATGCGAATCACCGACAGGTTTTGGGTGGTAACTGTTTCGTCTCCCATATGGCCGGACATGCGTTTACCGGGGAACACGCGACCGGGGTCTTGGGCCATAGAAATGGAGCCAGGCACATTGTGTGAACGGCTGTTACCGTGGGACGCACGCTGTGAACGGAAATTGTGGCGCTTGATGGTGCCAGCAAAACCCTTGCCGATAGAGGTGCCTTGCACATCCACTTTTTCGCCAACATTGAAGATGGCGGTAACGGGCACAGTGGAACCCGCTGGGTATTGCGCAGCGGTTTCAGCAGTGACGTGGAATTCTTGGGTGACTTCGCCAGCTTCTACGCCGGCTTTGGCCAAATGACCTGCTTGAGGCTTGGTGACACGCGAAGCTTTGCGGGTGCCAAAAGTGACCTGTAAGGCCACATAGCCATCATTTTCTTGGGTTTTGACTTGGGTCACGCGGTTGTTTGAAACATCTACCACTGTGACAGGCACTGCGTCCCCATCATCAGTGAACAGACGCATCATGCCCACCTTGCGGCCCAGCAACCCCAATCGATTGCTTTGACTCATGTTGTTCTCCAAAACTTTCACCGCAGTCACTTCAATTGGCAACTGCGTTTGGTGTATGAAAGAAGGTTGATAATTTCTCTGCGCAAACCGCACAGAGCCTAAGATTGTAACTGAAAACTGGCCATTGGCCAGTTTTCTTCACACCTCGGACCAAGACGCCGTCTGTGACGGAGTCTTTGGTATTACTTACTGCAGCTTGATTTCCACATCCACGCCTGCAGGCAAATCCAACTTCATCAAAGCATCCACAGTTTTATCGGTCGGGTCGACGATGTCCATTAGGCGTTGGTGGGTACGGATTTCCAATTGGTCGCGGCTGGCTTTGTTGACGTGCGGTGAACGCAAGATGTCAAAGCGCTTCATGCGGGTGGGCAAAGGCACAGGGCCTTTGACAATCGCACCAGTACGCTTGGCGGTATCAACAATTTCTGCGGCTGATTGGTCGATCAATTTGTAATCAAAGGCTTTGAGGCGGATACGGATTTTTTGCTTGGTTGACATGTGTATTCCTTAAGCAATGATCTTGGCGACGACGCCGGCGCCGACGGTTTTGCCACCCTCGCGAATAGCAAAGCGCAAGCCCTCTTCCATCGCAATCGGGTGGATCAACTTCACCGTGATCGACACGTTGTCGCCAGGCATCACCATCTCCTTGCCCTCAGGTAACTCGATCGCACCTGTCACGTCCGTTGTGCGGAAGTAGAACTGGGGACGGTAGTTGTTGAAGAAAGGTGTGTGGCGTCCGCCCTCATCCT
>DAIQOH010000068.1:0-7470 GCA_036787995.1 Limnohabitans sp.
GAGTACTTGGCTACGAACCAAGGGGTCGTGGGTTCGAATCCTGCCAGCCGCACCATTTACCTTTATGAGCAAAGCCTTTACCCGCGAGTCTGATACAGACGACGATGACGAAGACGGTTCGCCCTCTTTGCCCAGCGGCAGCAAAAACTACATCACACCACTGGGTTACACCCGCATGCGTGAAGAGTTGCTTAATTTGATTGATAACGAGCGACCCAAGGTGGTTGAAATCGTGCACTGGGCTGCAAGCAATGGCGATCGCTCTGAAAACGGTGACTACATCTACGGCAAAAAACGTTTGCGTGAAATAGACCGACGTATCCGTTTTCTAACCAAACGTCTTGAAATGGCTGTGGTCTCTGATCCCAGTGTTCACTATGGGGGAGAACAGGTATTTTTTGGAGCCACAGTGACTTATGAAGACCAGCATGGCGATGGCAACACCATCACCATCTTGGGCATTGATGAGGCTGACAGCTTGAACGCGCAGGTCAGTTGGGTTTCACCGATTGCCCAGGCTTTGCTGAAGTCGCATGTGGGCGATGTGGTCAAGTTGCAAACGCCTAAAGGTTTGTTGGAGATCGAAGTGTTGAAAGTGACATACCCATCACCGAAGTAAAAGCCATCACAGGCGATGGGTGCTTAAGCCTTCGCACGCTGCGATAGCGCGCGGCTTACTTTGCTGACCGATGGCAAGCGTTGCAAACTGCCCAGAACAGATTGCAAATGCGCAGCATCTTGTACAGCGATGAGAAAGCGTAAATCAGTGGCCTCTTTGCCACTGACCTCGTCAACCATGCTGACCAATTTGATGTCAGCTTCTGCCGATGTGATGGCGGCTGCAACACTTGCCAGTACACCCTTGCCATTGAGAACAGTCACCACAATGCTGGCTTCAAAACTGCGTACCGGCTCATCTGACCATTCCACTGAAATAAAACGCTCACTGTCTTTGGTTTTGAGGCGCTTGGCTACCTGACAACTGTCGAGGTGAATCACCAATCCTTCACCATGCCCCAAGTAGCCCAAAATCGCATCTCCGGGTAATGGGTGGCAACACTGTGCATATTGCACCGAGGCATTGTCGCTGCCATCCACCACCACACTGCCTTGCGACAATGTTTCGTGTGCGGTGAAGCGCTCAAGGCTTAACAGCAATGGGTCGGGTCGCTCACCCAAGTCTGCCAATAAACTCACCAAGCGCTTGGCAACAATGGTGGCAACGCGTTTACCCAAGCCTATATCAGTCAACAATTCGGGCAGATTTTTACTGCCCGTAAAGCGCAGCAATTTGTCCCACAAACTCTTGTGGGCCTGATCTAGAGCGGGAAGTTGTGCAAAGCCCTCTGCACGTAAAGCTTGGGACACCAATTTTTCACCCAAGTCTTGAGATTCAGACTGTGCACGCGTTTTCAGGTAGTGCCGAATCTTGGAGCGTGCACGCCCTGTTTTCACAAAACCTAGCCAAGCAGGGTTGGGTGTGGTGTCAGGCGAAGTAATGATTTCCACCACATCGCCGTTACTGAGTTCGCTGCGCAGCGACACCGGTTGTCCATTAACGTTGGCGCCTAAGGTGCGCTCACCCACATTGGTATGAACTGCATAGGCAAAGTCCACCACTGTTGCGCCGCGAGGCAGAGCCATGATGTGACTTTTGGGCGTGAAAACATACACTGCATCGGGAAATAAATCGACTTTGACATGGTCCCAGAACTCTGCGGCATCGCGGGTTTCATCTTGAATATCCAGCAAGGACTGAAGCCATTGCGTACCCAGACGCTCAGCGCGTTCATGCAAGGGATCGCTGTCTTTGTACATCCAGTGGGCGGCAACACCTGATTCAGCCACCACATGCATGGCATCGGTTCGCAATTGAAACTCCACATTGATGCCGGCAGGTCCCACCAAGGTGGTGTGCAAAGACTGGTAACCATTGACCTTGGCAATTGCAATATGGTCTTTGAATTTACCAGGTACGGGTTTGTAGAGTTGATGCAAGATGCCCAGGCCGGTGTAGCAATCGATGAGGTTGGGTACCAAGATGCGCATGCCGTAAATATCGGTGACTTGGGCAAAGCTCAAATGTTTTTGGTCCATCTTTTGGTAGATGGAGTAAAGCGTTTTTTCACGCCCGAAGATATGTATATTGAGCTTGGCATTTTTAAATGCCCCCTCTACATCGCGCTGTAATTTTTGCAGTAAGTCGCGCCGGCGGCTGCGGGCTTTCATGACCGCTTTTTCAAGCACTTGGTAACGCCATGGTCTGAGGTAGCGAAAAGACAAGTCTTGAAGTTCGCGGTAGGTTTGGTTCAGTCCCAGCCTGTGCGCGATGGGTGCGTAAATCTCCAAGGTCTCGCTGCTGATGGCTTTCCATCGTGTGCGCGGCATGGCTTCCATGGTGCGCATATTGTGGGTTCGGTCTGCGAGTTTGACCAAAATGACACGCACATCACGTGCCATGGCCAGCAGCATTTTGCGAAACGATTCAACCTGTCCTTCTTCTTGGGTTTCAAAGCTGAGTTTGTCAAGCTTGGTTAGCCCATCCACCAATTCAGCCACAGATGCGCCAAATTTTTCAACCAAGTCGGTTTTGGTGACACCGCAGTCTTCCATCACGTCGTGCAACAACGCCGCCATCAAGGCTTGGCTATCAAGCTTCCACTCTGTGCATTGCAATGCGACTGCAATCGGGTGGGTGATGTAAGGTTCGCCACTGCGACGGGTCACACCCAGATGGGCTTCATCCGCAAAACGGTAGGCACGTTTGACGTGTTCTATGCCTTCAGCACCCAAATAGTCCAGTTTGGCTTCCAACAGCGCAAAACTGGCCGCCGCTGCATTGCTGGCAGGCGTGGGGGCAGTAAGGGTTTTTTCTGCGGTCGGCATAGGTCTAACTGTAGCGTTTTGTCAGCTAGCTTTGATCAGCGGCGAAAAAAAAGCACTGCGGGTGCAGTGCTTTGGTTGTTTTTGAGGCATAGACCTCAGAGAAAGCCTTAGCCTGGAACTTTTTTCAACATTTCCAGGCCAATTTTGCCAGCAGCAATCTCGCGCAAGGCAGTCACGCCAGGCTTGTTTTTGCTGTCAATTTTGGGCGTATGGCCTTGTGCCAGCATGCGGGCACGGTAGGTTGCGGCCAAAACCAATTGGAAGCGGTTGGGGATTTGTTCGAGACAGTCTTCAACAGTGATGCGTGCCATGGTGTTGCTCCGGTGTTCAGATGAGTTTCAAGGCTTGGAAAATATCGCTTCTGATTCTGCGTTGCGACGCGTATTTGAGGCGCTGCGCATGAACGATAGCTTTGAGATCGAATAAGGCTTTATCAAAAAGTTGGTTGATTATAACGAAGTCGAACTCATGGGCCTGTGCCATCTCTGTGGCTGCATTCGCCAAGCGAACTTCAATGACCTCGGCCGAGTCCTCGCCGCGTCTTTGTAAACGAGCGCGCAACTCTTCCCAACTGGGGGGAAGTATGAAGATCAATACCGCATTGGCAAACAAACGTTTGATTTGTATGGCCCCTTGAAAGTCAATTTCTAATATGACATCCATGCCTTGCGCTATGCGCTCTTCAATCGTGGCTTTGCTGGTGCCATAGCGGTTGCCATGCACATGGGCCCACTCTAAAAAAGCATGGTTGGCTACCATGTCATCGAACTGCACATCATCAATGAAGAAATACTCTCTGCCATGAAACTCTTGTCCGCGTGGGGCGCGGGTGGTGTGCGACACCGAGGGTTGTACACCTGCGTCGAGCTCCATCAAGGCTTTGACCAAACTCGATTTGCCAGCTCCACTGGGGGCGGCCACCACGAAAAGGTTTCCAGGATAGGTCGTCATCATTCAAGGTTTTGAACTTGTTCGCGCATTTGCTCGATCAGCACCTTCATGTCTAGCGAGATGCGCGTCATCTCGATAGCGCTGGCTTTGGAGCCAAGTGTATTGGCTTCCCGGTGCAGTTCTTGAATCAAAAAATCTAAACGTTTGCCTACGCCTTCTTTGTGCTTGGGCAGTTGAAGCAAACGGGTAATTTCGTCTAAATGGGTTTTCAAACGGGTAACTTCCTCAGCCACGTCAGCGCGCACTGCGAAACTGGCTGCTTCAGCCAAGGCCCGTTCGTGAATGGTATCTGGCAAACCTTGGGTATCGACCAAATCCATGGCTTCTCGCCACCGCTCTAGGAAACGTAGGCGTTGGGCTTCCACTGTTTTAGGTACCAAAGGCAGTGCCAAGTCAGCCAAGACTTGCAATTGCTGTGCACGATCGAGTAAATCCATGGCCAATCGTTGGCCTTCGCGCTGTCTGGCTTCGCTCAGTTGCAACGCCACTTGTTGGCCCAGTGCCAAAACCTGCGCGCTCCAATCTTGGCTGGGTGTCAAAGCGCCATGGCTGAGCCGTATAACTTCGGCCACAGATAACAAGGGTGCATCGTGCAAGGTATTGCGAACCAGTTGCTGCACTTCAACCAAGTTTTGCAGCAATCTCTTGTCGGGCATGGCAACAGCAGTGGATTGCGTCAGTTCAAGGTGCGCACGCAGTTCGACTTTGCCTCGTTTGATGTGCTGACCCAGCAACTCGCGCAGCGCGGGCTCGTGTTGACGCATTTCATCGGGTAATCGAAAACTGATGTCCAAAAAACGGCTGTTCACGCTGCGAATTTCCAAACCCAAACGTGCACCGCTAGGGTTGTTGGCGATCTCCAGCGTGGTTTGTGCGCTGGCGTATCCGGTCATGCTTTGCAGAGACATAGGTGGCTTTGTGTGAAAAAGGCATTATCTCTGCCAAGGCTGACGCGCTTGAAGGACAATAGGGGATATTTAAACACTTGGTTTTCATCCACTTTATGCCTACTATTTCTTCACGTATTCACCGCGCCAACGACGCATTGCGCCCCGTCAGCATTACCCGCCACTACACCATGCATGCAGAGGGATCGGTCTTGATCGCCTTTGGCAACACCCAGGTGTTATGCACTGCGTCAGTGGAAGAAAAAGTACCACCCCACAAACGCGGCAGTGGCGAAGGTTGGGTGACCGCCGAGTACGGCATGTTGCCGCGAGCCACCCACACACGCAGTGACCGAGAAGCAGCCAAGGGTAAGCAAAGCGGTCGCACCCAAGAAATTCAGCGGCTCATTGGTCGCTCTATGCGTGCGGTTTTTGATTTGAAAAAACTGGGTGAGCGTACTATTCAACTTGACTGCGATGTCTTGCAAGCCGATGGCGGCACACGCACCGCGGCTATCACGGGTGCATTTGTCGCCGCGCAAGATGCGGTCAATGGATTAATCGCCAAAGGCTTAATCAGTACCTCCCCTATCACCCACCATGTTGCCGCCATATCTGTCGGTATTTTGCATGGCGTGCAGTTGTTAGACCTTGAGTACACCGAAGATTCGGTGTGCGATACCGATATGAACGTGGTGATGACCAGCGAAGGTGGTTTTGTGGAAGTGCAAGGTACCGCTGAGGGTGCGGCTTTTACACGCACCGAAATGGATGGGTTGCTGTCGCTTGCAGACAAAGGCATTCGCGAATTGATTGCTTTGCAAAAAACTGCGCTGAGTACATGACTAGCTTGCCCAGTCGATTGGTATTGGCCTCTCATAACGCAGGAAAATTGGCCGAACTGCAAGCCCTGTTTGCGCCATTAGGCGTTCAATTGGTGGCGCAATCATCATTGAATATTTCAGAAGCTGAAGAACCTTTTCATACCTTTGTGGAAAACGCTTTGGCCAAAGCCCGCCATGCCAGTTTGCACAGCGGCTTGCCCGCTATTGCGGACGACGCTGGTTTGTGTGTAGACGCATTTGGCGGCTTGCCAGGGGTACAAACCGCGTTTTATTGCACCCAGTTTGGTTACCCCAAAAGTGATGAAAACAATCGAAAAGCATTGCTTGAACAAATGCAGGGCCTGATGCAGCGTCGCGCAGCTTTGGTCAGTACCTTGGTGGCTGTGCGCAGCCCGCAAGACCCCGAACCGCTGATCGCTACTGGTCGCGCTGTGGGGGAAATCACCACCCACCCCATAGGCGATAAAGGCTTTGGTTTTGACCCTGTCATGTGGATTCCTGCTTTGGGCAAAACATTCGCGCAAATGCCCGAGGAACAAAAAAATGCTTTAAGTCATCGGGGGCAAGCCGCAAGGGCAATGCTGACCTTGATGCGGGAACGTTGGTTCGAATGAAGCTGGATGTTCAGCATTTGATGCGACCCGGCACCTTGTCACTGCCGTCTTTGCCCCCTTTGTCTGTGTATGTGCATCTGCCTTGGTGTTTGAAAAAATGCCCCTACTGTGATTTCAATTCCCATGAAATGCGCCAAGCCGAGCTACCTGAAACGGCTTACCTTGATGCGCTGTGTGCCGACATAGAAGCGAGTCTGCCTTTGGTGTGGGGACGCCAAGTGCACAGTGTGTTTATAGGTGGGGGAACGCCCAGTTTGTTTTCAGCCCAAGGGATAGCGCGCTTGATCAGTGATTTACGTGCGCGCTTGAACTTGGTGCCAGACTGCGAAATCACTTTGGAAGCCAACCCAGGCACTTTTGAAAAAGAGCGCTTTCACGCATTCAGGCATGCAGGAGTTAACCGTCTGTCGGTAGGCGTTCAAAGCTTTAACGACAAACATTTACACGCTTTGGGGCGGGTGCATAACGCGACCCAAGCCATGTCTGCAGTGCAGGAGGCAGCCCAAGCCTTTGATACTTTCAATATTGACTTGATGTATGCCTTGCCTGGTCAGACCATGGCGCAATTGGACGAAGATTTAAAGACTGCACTGGCTTTGCAGCCACCGCATTTGTCCATCTATCAGCTGACGGTTGAGCCCAATACGTTTTTTGCCAAGTACCCACCGACAGATTTACCCGTTGAAGATACGGCCTACGATATGTTGGATCGCATCACTGCACAAACACAATCCATGGGTATGCAACGCTATGAAGTGTCGGCCTATGCCAAGGTAGGTCACCGGTGCTGGCACAACACCAACTACTGGCAATTTGGCGACTACTTGGGTGTGGGCGCAGGCGCGCACAGCAAACTGAGTTTTGCGCATCGCGTGGTGCGCATGGTGAAACACCGTGACCCCAAGCTGTACATGGAAAAAGCACTGGGCGAGGGGGCTGCCGCATCGTTGGAGGAAGTTCCCAGAGAACAATTGGCTTTTGAGTTCATGCTGAATGCTTTGCGATTAAAAGAAGGGTTTTCCTTGCAATGGTTTGCTGACCGAACAGGACTGCCCATGAGTGCTGTCTCACAAGCTTTGGACAAAGCCCAAACTTTAGGCTTGCTCGAGCGCGATATGCACAAAGTCTGGCCAACCGAGCGAGGCTTTGACATGTTGAGCGATGTGCAGGCTTTGTTTTTGCCTGCTTAGTAGAGGGGGTTAGAATATCCCCCGCTAAGACACACACATACAGGAAGCGTGGCAGAGTGGTCGATTGCACCGGTCTTGAAAACCGGCAACGGGCAAC
>DAIQOH010000069.1:0-7171 GCA_036787995.1 Limnohabitans sp.
GGAAGGTTTCGTAGTCGCCGCTGTCGCGGTCCATGGAAACGCGGATGTCTACATCACCTTCGTACAGTTTTTTTGTCGCTTGTGCGAGCGCGGATTCAACAGCGCCGAACACGATATCGCGTTCCACGTTTTTCTCGCGCGAGATGGCATCCACCAACATCAACATTTCGCGGTTCATAACGACTACTCCTTCTCAAGACCTAAGTTCAACGGGGCTGTCTGCCCTTGAAATCCACAATCGGTGCCAGACGTGCTTCGCGCAACTCATCTAACGTGAACCCCAGAACGTGTACAGGGGTGTCCATTCTTTTTTTGCTGATTTTTTGTCCGGGCTTTGCCGCTGGCACATCACGCCAAGTGATCTGCCAACCTGCGCCGTCAGTTGTGCGCTCTAGCGTGCCGCGAAACTTTTTGCGGTTAGCCGACACTTGGCCTGCCGCCGCGGCGCCCATGGGCGCTTTTAACGTCAGGTCCACCAGTGCGCCGATAAACCTCTCAAAGTCTTGTGCATGCCTGAGCACCCGATCAATACCTGGGGAGGAAACCTCCAACCGCTGGTATTGAGAACCTTCGACCTCGAGGGCAAACTGCAATTGGCGGGTGACCCGCTCGCAATCTTCCACGTTGACAAAAAGCTCGGGCGACTCTGCGCTCCAGGGATGGTCAATCGTGATGCGCAAGAGCCCGCCAGCGGAGCGTTCTATCTCCACCAAGTCGTACCCTAAGCCGGTCACGGTTTCTTCCACTGTTTGCTGCAAGGCCACTTCGACAAAAAACCTTCCAAACCCAACCACCAAAAACAATCGACCAAAAAAAACGGGCGGTAATTACCCGCCCGTTTGGTCGTGAAGCGCTCATTGTAACGCCTAAATGCTTGATTTGCAAAGGTTTAGTTCATTTTTTGTCGTAGCCGGCATTCACCAAAAGTCGGGTGTAAGGGTGGGTGGAATGGTGCAGGATATGGTCGAGATTGCCCGAATCCACCAGCTTGGCGTTTTGCACCACCAACACCTGGTGCGCCATGGCGCGGATCACGCCTACGTCATGGGTGATCAGCAAATAGCTCAAACCGCGCTGTTTTTGTAACTTTTGCAGTAATTGCAGCACCTGTTTTTGGGTGGTGACGTCCAAAGCGCTGGTTGGTTCATCCAAAACGATCACCTTGGGATCGAGCACCAGCACACGCGCAATGGCCAGACGCTGGCGCTGCCCCCCCGAAAACTCATGGGGGTAGCGCGACAACAAATTAGGAAACTCTTGCTCGGTCAGACCGACCGAAGACAAAGCAATTAAAACGCGGCGCAATCTGCCCAAAGCATCTAACTCTGGCATGTGAATGGACAGACCCTCTGCAATGATCTCAGCCACATTCATCCGAGGCGACAAAGATGCAAAAGGGTCTTGGAATACAACCTGCACCATACGCCGCAAAGGCAAATCTAATTTGGCTTTGCCCGTCCAAGAATGGCCACACACTTTCATTTGGCCTTGTATGGGCACTAAACCCAAGGCAGCCAAAGCCAAGCTAGTTTTACCTGAGCCTGACTCGCCAATCACGCCCAAAGTGTGTCCTTGGCGCAAAACAAAGTTGACGTCTTGCAAGGCAGTGAATTTTTTCGGAATAAACCAAGCTTTTACCCCGCCGCCTGAGGAAGGGTAATTGACACCCAAGTTCCAGCCTTGGAGCATGACAGGCGCATCTGCTGTTGGCACCACCACGTCGCGGATAGGTTGGCTGTTGAGCAACTTTTGGGTGTAAGCATGTTGCGGCGCGTCCAGCACCTCTTTGGCATCCCCCTGCTCCACGATGACGCCTTTTTCCATCACCAACACGCGGTCGGCAAATCGGCGCACCGCCTCTAGGTCGTGGGTAATTAGCAAGACGGACATGCCAAATCGGTATTGCAAATGGTCGAGCAAATCCAAGATTTGGCTTCGTACCGAGACATCTAGTGCGGTGGTGGGTTCGTCGGCGATCAGCAAACGCGGACGACAGGCCAAAGCCATGGCAATCATCACCCTTTGCCTCTGGCCACCCGAAAGTTGGTGGGGATAGGACCTAGCACGCCGCACGGGTTCCGCAATCCCAGTGACTTTGATCAAGTCGATGGCCTCATGCCAGGCCTCTTCACGGGTCATGCCACGTTTGATCTGCAAGACTTCGGCGATTTGCTCGCCAACGGCGAACACAGGGTTGAGGGCCGTCATGGGCTCTTGAAAAACAAAAGCAATGTCTTGGCCGCGGATGGGCTCTAAATCACGTTCTTTCAGTTTGACTAAATCTAGGGTGTTGGGTGCATCCGTCGCATCAGGTGCTAAATTTACTTCGTCTTGTCGTGTCCACAAACTGCGACCGGAAAGTTTGGCGCCTTCAATCAGTTTGACCAAACTCAAAGCCAATACGCTTTTGCCAGAACCGGATTCACCAACCAAAGCCAGTTTTTCACCCAATGCCAAATTGAATGAAACACCTTTCACCACCTCGCCTTGTTGAAAAGCGATGCGCAAGTCTCGCACTTGTAACAGCGGCAGCCTCATGCGTTGATCTTTCGCGGATCTAAGGCATCACGCAGGGCGTCACCCATGAAGGTCAACAACATCAAGGTCACCACCAGCACCCCGAAGGTGGAGAGCGATATCCACCATGCGTCGATGTTGCTTTTACCTTGAGAGAGTAACTCGCCCAAGCTTGGCGTTCCTGGCGGTACCCCAAGTCCCAAGAAGTCCAAGGATGTCAGCGCCAAAATGGCCGCACTCATACGAAAGGGCAAAAAGGTCACGACGGGGGTCAAGCTGTTGGGCAGCACATGGCTTTTGATGATTTCCCAATTGCTTAAACCCAAAGCGCGGGCGGCACGCACGTAGTCGAGTTGTCGGTTGCGCAGGAATTCGGCGCGCACATAGTCTGACAAACCCATCCAACCAAATAGTCCGAGCAAAATCAACAACAAGCTAATGCTGGGGTCAAAAACGGCCGAGAAAATGATCAGCAAATACAGCTCTGGCATTGCGCTCCAGATTTCAATCAAGCGCTGCATCACCAAATCGACTTTGCCGCCAAAAAAGCCTTGAAGCGCACCGGTCAAAACGCCTATTACCGTGCCAAAGATGGTTAAGGCCAGCGCAAATAAAACCGAGATGCGAAAGCCATACAAAAGTCGCGCTACGACATCGCGTCCTCGGTCGTCCGTACCCAGCCAGTTATCAGCCGAAGGCGGCGCAGGGTGCGGTGTTTTGGCAAAGTAATTCAGCGTGCTGTGGTGATAAGGGTTAATCGGATAGATCGCCCAGTTGCCTTTTTTGTCGAACTCGGCTTGTATGAAAGGATCTAGGAAATCGGTGGGCGTGTCGAAGTCACCGCCAAAGGCAGTCTCAGGAATGGTTTGGATGATGGGCACATACCAGTTACCTTGGTAACCCGCGAGCAATGGTTTGTCATTGGAAATCACTTCCGAAAACAAGCTGACAAAAAACATGGCCGCAAACAGCACAGCACTGTAAAAGCCCAAACGGTTGGCCCGAAACCGTAGCCAAGCACGCTGCAAGGGTGGCAGTGAATGGTCAGTCGAATTTGACACGTGGATCCACCCAAACATAACAAAGGTCGCTGATGAGTTTGGTTACCAAGCCGATCAGCGTGAACAAATACAAAGTGCCCAACACCACGGGATAGTCGCGTCGCATGACGCTTTCAAAACTCAAGAGTCCTAGACCATCGAGAGAAAAAAGCGTCTCGATTAGCAAAGAGCCCGTAAAAAACGCCCCTATAAACGCGGCAGGAAAACCTGTGACCAAAGGAATCAAGGCATTGCGAAACACATGCACCCACAACACCCTGCGTGATGACAAGCCCTTGGCGCGCGCCGTCAAAACATATTGCTTGCGAATTTCTTCTAGCATGGCGTTTTTGGTCAGCATGGTGATCACTGCAAACGAGCCCAGCACGCTGGCAGTAACTGGCAAAACGATATGCCACAGGTAATCTGTGATGCGCTCCATCCAACCCAACTGCGCCCAGTTGGCGGAGGTGAGACCGCGCAAGGGAAACCACTGCAACTGGCCACCAAACACCACCAATAGCACCACGCCCAAAACAAAGCCAGGAATCGCATAGCCTGCCAAAACGATCAAACTGGTGATGGTGTCAAACCGTGAACCTGCACGCACGGCTTTGGCGACACCCAGTGGAACCGAAATGCAATAACTCAAAAAGAATGTCCACAGGCCCAAACTGATGGAGACGGGTAACTTCTCCTTGATGAGCTCCCACACATCCTTAGGGTAGAAAAAGCTTTTGCCCAAATCAAAACGGGCAAATTGCTCAACCATCTGCCAAAAGCGTTCAGGCGCGGGCTTGTCGAAGCCATAGAGCTGTTTGATTTCTTCAATACGTGCCGCGTCTACGCCTTGGCGCCCGCGGTAACCAGCCCCAGACGCAGCAGCGCCCTCGCCGCCTCCGTCACGGCCTTGCAATTGCGACACCATTTGCTCGACTGGACCTCCTGGCACAAATTGAATGACGACAAACGTCAGCATCAAGACGCCTAAAAGTGTTGGCACCATCAGCAACAAGCGTTTCAAGATATAGGCGGTCATCTCAATTCACCATGGCCTTTCCGGCTGACAAGTCGACACGGTTTTTGATAGTGGCCCACCAAGTCGATGTAGCCCATGCTTCGGGCTGGTAATACCGAGGTGTGCTTTGCGGCATTTCAAATCGACCGTTGCGCCATGCCACACGATGCACGCCGCCATACCAATGCGGCACGCTGTAATGACCATGGCGCAAAACACGGTCTAAAGCTCGAACAGCCGTGACTAGTTGCGGCCGAGTGCTGGCCGCTGTCACCTTTTGTAACAAAGCATCGACGGCTGGATCGTTTATCCCCATGTAATTGGCAGAACCTTCGGTTTGCGCTGCTTTAGAGCCGAAACGCTCGAACAACTCAGTACCAGGCGATTCCGATCCCACATTGCGGTGACTGATGATCTCGAAGTCAAATACGTCGAGCCGTTTTTGCAAAACTGCAAAGTCAATTACTTTGTAATTGACTTTGAACCCCAATTTCTCGAGGTTCTTTGCGTATGGCGTGACAACTCGTCCCATGGAGCCAGAGTTGTCTAAAAACTCTAGGGTGAAAGGCTCACCTTTGGCATTACGCAAAGCGCCATCGCGGTAAATCCAGCCAGCATCCGCCAATAATTTTTTGGCATGTCGCAAATGGTCACGTAATGTATGGCCCGAGGCTGGGTCAATGGACGTCACTGGGGGCACTGGCACAGTTTGGTTGAAGACTTCCGGCGCAAGCTTGGCGCGCAAGGGAAGTAACAACGCCATTTCGGCTGCGTCTGGCAAACCTAATGCTTCAAAGTCGCTACCCACAAAATAACCGCGCACGCGTTGGTAAGCGTTGTAAAAAAGCTGTCGATTAATCCACTCAAAATCGACCGCCAAGCCAATGGCTTCGCGCACGCGCACATCTTGGAACTTTTCTAAACGGGTGTTTAACAAAAACCCTTGAAAGTCACCCGCATTGCCATGTTTGAGTTCACGTTTGATCAACTCGCCATTAGCAAACTGCTTACCCGTATAGCCCCTCGCCCATTCACGTGCGATGAAGGACTGGATCAAATCAAACTCGCCGGCCTTGAAACCTTCGAGTTGCGCCGTGTTGTCTTTGTAGAGCCGGTAGGTGATGCGGTCAAAGTTGAACATCCCCACGCGCACATTGAGCTCGCGTCCCCAGTATTCGGGGTTACGGTCATAACTGATGTCGCGACCAAAAGCTGTTGGTCCCGCAACGTAAGGGCCGCTGGCAATCGGAAACTCGGTAATGATTTTGTCAAAGGACTTGCGCGGTGCGCCCTCTTGCTGACCCCAACGCGCGCTGAACACGGGCATGGCGCCGACGATTAAAGGTAATTCGGGGTTAGGACGCTTGAATTCAAAACGCACCGTGCGGGTATCTATGGCGCTCACTCCAGCAACGTCTGCATAAAGGGTTCTGAATTGGGGGGCAGCTTCTTTGCTGATTAAGGTTTCGAAAGAGTGTTTGACGTCTTGTGCTGTCACGGGGTCGTTGTTGTTAAACCGCGCGTTTGCACGAAGCTTAAAAATGACGGAACGCTTGTCAGCAGCGACATTAACGTCTTCGGCTAACAAGCCATAAGCCGTAGTCGGCTCATCCATCGTACCGACCAACAACGACTCAAATACCAACTGCCCCAATCCTGGGGCTGCCGTACCTTTGAGGGTGAAAGGATTGAACTTATCAAAGCTCGTAATGCGTGAAGGCGGCACCAGCACCAATTCGCCGCCCCTAGGCGCTTGCGGGTTGACGTAATCGAAAAATTTGAAATTGACGGGGTATTTGATGTCTCCAAATTGCGCATATGCGTGTGCCGCCCAGCACGAAGGGAGGCACATAAAAGCCAGAAAAATGACAAAACCACGCATGCGACAATTCTGCAAGATTTTTTTGGAGTCAATCCGTGGGTACAAAAACTGGCTTTCTGTCTGGAAAAAAACTGTTAATAACAGGCGTTTTATCGAACCGCTCTATTGCTTACGGCATTGCCAAGGCATGCCACGAACAAGGCGCTGAGCTGGCTTTCAGCTACGTGGGGGAACGCTTTAAAGAACGTATCACCGAATTCGCTGCTGATTTTGGCTCGACCTTGATATTTGACTGCGACGTAGCCAACGACCAACAAATCGACAACTTATTCAAAGACTTGAGCCAACACTGGCCGACCTTCGATGGTTTTGTACACAGCATTGGCTTTGCCCCCAAAGAGGCGATTGCTGGCGATTTCTTAGACGGCCTCTCGCGCGAAGCCTTCCAAATCGCCCACGACATCAGCGCTTACAGCTTTCCCGCCATGGCCAAATCAGCCTTGCCTTACCTCAATGACAAATCAGCTGTGCTGACCTTGTCTTATCTGGGTGCCATACGAACAGTTCCCAACTACAACACTATGGGCTTGGCCAAGGCCTCCCTAGAAGCTTCGGTGCGCTACTTGGCGGAGTCATTGGGTAGCAAAAACCGCGGTCTGCGTGCCAACGGCATCAGCGCAGGCCCCATCAAAACTCTGGCTGCAAGCGGTATCAAGGGTTTTGGCAAGATTTTGAGTGTGGTGGCGGAGGCCTCGCCCATCCGTCGCAACGTCA
>DAIQOH010000070.1:0-6695 GCA_036787995.1 Limnohabitans sp.
GGCTGCGCTCTTGCATCAAAGGAATAGGCTCTTTGCCAAACGGGCTGTCGTGGTAAACCAAGGCAATCTTTTTGCCCTTCAGATTGTCTAAGCCACCTTCTTTTTTGGCGATGGCTTGCAAAATGGTGTCGGCTGCCACCCAGTAAGTGCCCGCAATCGGGAAGTTCCATTTAAAAACAGAACCATCTGAACTTTCGCTGCGGCCATAGCCCACGGTTAGCACAGGAATCTTGTCGCCGGGCGCTTTTTCAGTGATGGCAAACGTGGCCCCGGTAGAGAGCGATTGAACAAAGCTCGGGTTCTTGCTTTTCAAGCGTTCGTAGCACTCCACGCTACGGGCAGTGTCATAGCCTGTTTCGCATTCTTCATATGAAATTTTCACGCCATTGATGCCGCCCTTGGCATTGACAAGCTTCAAGTAATCGACAAAGCCATTGGCCCAAGGTGTGCCGTTGGGTCCATAAGGGCCCGTGCGGTAAGACAACACTGGAATAAATTGTTCTTTGGACTGCGCCAAAACGGAGGTGGTCGCAGAAAAGGCAAAAGCCGCCAAAAGCGCAGGCAACACCAGTTTGAAAGTTTTCATCATCGTCTCCTTGAAAATTGCATATCAATAGGGGAAAGGCCAGACCCGCATTTTTTGTTTGCCAATCGACCACAGCTTGGCCAAGCCATGGGGTTCCACAATCAAAAACCACACAATCAACGCGCCAAAAATCATCAACTCCGCATGCGAAACCACGGTGGTGGAAATTTCAAAACCCGCCAAGCCCGCGATCAAGGGTAAAAACTGGTTTAAAAAGATGGGCAAGGTCACGATGAACGCGGCACCCAAAAATCCGCCCATGACAGAACCCATGCCACCAATGATGACCATGAACAGCAATTTGAAAGACAGGTCGACCGAGAAAGCCCCTGGCTCCCAAGAGCCCAAATAAATAAACGCCCACAAACCGCCAGCCACGCCAATGATGAAAGAGCTGACGGCAAACGCCGACAGCTTGGCGTACATGGGACGTATACCGATCACTGCCGCCGCCACATCCATGTCACGAATCGCCATCCATTCACGACCTATCGCACCACGCACCAAATTTTTGGCCAGCAACGCCAACACCGCAAGCAAGCTGACACAAAACAGGTATTTGTTCACATCCGTGTCCAAGGCCATGCCAAACACTTGGAGGTTAGACACAGACACCGAGCCAGAAGGCGTGTCTAAGGTAAACCACTTCACACGCAAAAACATCCAATCGGCAAAAAATTGTGCGGCCAATGTGGCCACGGCCAAATACAAACCTCTGACCCGCAAACTCGGCAAACCAAACAACACACCGAAAGCGGTCGCGCACAAGCCACCCAAGAGTAAAGCAGGGATCAGTGGCATATCGGGTACACGGGCGAAAAAGTTGTAAGCGCCATAAGCACCTACGGCCATGAAAGCGCCTGAACCCAAAGAAATTTGTCCGCAATAACCCACCAAAACATTCACGCCCAAAGCGGCCATGGCCATGATGACAAAGGGAATGAGTATGGCTCTGAACATGTAATCGGACGTGAGCAAAGGCACGCCTACAAAAGCCACGATCAACAACAGCGCGATAAACACGCGGTCTTGTGCAATCGGGAAGATTTGCTGGTCTTCTCGGTAAGAGGTTTTGAACTGACCGTTTTCTCTATAAAACATGGTTAGACGCGATCAATGATTTTCTCTCCGAACAGACCTTGCGGGCGCACCAGCAAGAACAACAATGCCAGGACATAAGCAAACCAAATCTCAATGCCGCCACCGACATAAGGCCCTAAAAACACTTCGGAGAGTTTTTCTCCCACACCAATGATGAGACCGCCAATGATGGCGCCAGGCACCGAGGTAAGACCACCCAAAATCACCACAGGCAAAGCGCGTAATGCAATGGTGGCGAGTGAAAACTGCACGCCAAGCTTGCTGCCCCAAATCATGCCGGCCACCAAAGCCACCACACCAGCCACACACCACACAATCACCCAGATCCGGTTCAAGGGAATGCCTATCGATTGCGCTGCTTGGTGGTCATCGGCTACCGCACGCAAAGCCCTGCCGGTGGCGGTTTTTTGAAAGAACAAGGACAGCAAAGCCACCAACAGTGCCGCGATGAGCGCAGCAATCAAATCTTCTTGGTTGATGAGTAACCCACCTTGAAACACAGACTCCAAGGCCATGACAGGGTCTTTGGGCATGCCGATGTCGATTTTGTAGATATCGTTGCCGAAAATGGACTGACCCAAACCTTCTAAGAAATACGCAATGCCCAAGGTGGCCATCAACAAAGTGGTGCCTTCTTGGTTGACCAAACGGCGCAACACCAAACGCTCAATCAACCAAGCGACAAAAAACATGACACCGCCCGCCAACACAAACGCGATCAGGTTGACCACCAAGGGTTGGGTCAAACCGGTCAACAAAGGCAACCACTGGGCAAAGCGCGCCATGGCCAACGCCGCAAACAACACCATCGCGCCTTGGGCGAAATTGAACACACCCGAGGCCTTGTAAATCAGCACAAAGCCCAAAGCAACCAGCGAATACAACATGCCCGCCATCAGGCCACCAAGCAGGGTTTCAAGAAAAAATGCCATGGTGATCAGTGTCCTGCGCCCAAATAGGCGGTAATGACTTCAGGGTTGTTGCGCACCTCGTCAGGTGAGCCATCGCCAATTTTTTTGCCGTAGTCCAACACCACCACACGGTCAGAGATGTCCATCACCACGCCCATGTCGTGCTCGATCAAGACCACGGTGGTACCAAATTCGTCGTTCACATCCAGAATAAAGCGGCACATGTCCTGCTTTTCTTCCACGTTCATACCGGCCATGGGTTCGTCGAGCAGCAGCACCTGAGGTTCTAGCGCCAATGCACGGCCAAGGTCTACACGCTTTTGCAAACCATAGGGCAACTGGCCAACAGGGGTTTTGCGGTAGGGCTGGATTTCCAGAAAGTCGATGATTTCTTCCACCCGTTTGCGGTGCTCGATTTCCTCGCGCTCTGCAGGCCCCAAACGGATGGCTTGCATCAGCAAATTGCTTTTCATGCGCAGGTTGCGCCCTGTCATGATGTTGTCGAGCACGCTCATGCCCTTGAACAAAGCCAGGTTTTGGAAGGTGCGCGCCACGCCCATGACAGCCACTTGGTGCGAGTCCATGTGGCTGAAGGTTTGACCTCGAAAAGTGATATTGCCTTGCTGCGGCGTGTACACACCGTTGATGCAGTTGAGCATGGAGCTTTTGCCCGCGCCGTTGGGGCCGATGATGGCGCGGATTTCATGCTCGCGCACATTGAAGCTGATGTCGGACAAGGCTTTCACACCGCCAAAGCTGAGTGAAATATTGCGCACATCCAAAATCACATCGCCAATGCGTTTGCTCATGCGGCACGCTCCACAGGCGCAAATGTCCGCGCATCCATCAGTCGCAAATGGGCGCTGACACTGCCAGTACGGCCATCTTCAAACTTGACCGCTGTTTCAATGAACTGCTCTGCCAAGCCTTGGTACAAAGCATCCACCAACACCGCGTATTTGTCGGCGATGAAGCCGCGTCGCACTTTGTTGGTTCGGGTGAGTTCACCGTCGTCTGCATCCAATTCTTTGTGCAACACCAAAAAGCGACTGATTTGGCTACCAGCCAGTAAAGTGTCTGCGGCCAAATCGGCATTGACCTTTTCCACGCACTCGAGCATGAGTTGGTAGACCTCGGCTTTTTGCGCCAAATCGGTGTAGCCCGCATAAGCCAAATTGCGTCGCTCGGCCCAATTGCCCACGGCTTCAAAATCGATGTTGAGCATGACGCACACTTTGTCTCGCCCATCGCCATAAGCCACCACTTCTTTGATGTGCGGGAAAAACTTCAGTTTGTTTTCCACATACTTGGGCGCAAACATCGCACCGTCGTTGGCACCACCTTGCAAGCGCCCCACGTCTTTGACGCGGTCAATGATTTTCAAATGGCCATGGTTGTCAATAAAGCCAGCGTCATTGGTGTGGTACCAACCATCGGCGGTCAATACTTCGGCTGTGGCCTCGGGGTTTTTGTAATAGCACTTGAGCAATCCTGCGGACTTCACCAACACCTCACCTTGCTCGGACACTTTGATTTCTACACCGGCACAAGGGATGCCCACGGTATCGGAGCGCGCTTCGTTGTCAGGCTGCAAGCAAACAAACACCGCGGTTTCGGTAGAGCCATACAACTGCTTCAAATTGATGCCAATGGCGCGGTAGAAATTGAACAAATCGGGGCCAATCGCTTCACCGGCGGTATAGGCCACCCGCACACGCGAAAAGCCCAGGTTGTTGCGCAAAGGGCCGTACACCAGCAGATGGCCCAAACCGTAAATCAATTGCCCCCACAAACCGATGGACTGACCGTCCATGCGGGCAGGTCCATAGCGCTTGGCTACTTCCATGAAGTAGCCGAACACAGCACGCTTGAAACGGCTGGCGTCTTCCATGCGAATCATCACCGTGGTGAGCATGCCTTCAAACACCCTCGGTGGTGCAAAGTAATAGGTAGGGCCAATTTCTTTCAAGTCGATGTTGACTGTTGCCGCCGACTCGGGGCAATTCACCACATAACCACAGCACAACCATTGGGCATAGCTGAAGATGTTTTGGCCGATCCATGCAGGAGGCATATAGGCCAAGACTTCTTCGTTTTCGCTTAAGTGGTCAAAGTCTGCGCCGGCTTTGGCGCGGTCAAGCAGGCTGCGATGGGTATGCACCACGCCCTTGGGATTGCCCGTGGTGCCCGACGTGAAAAACATGGCGGCCACATCATCGGCGTGGTTAGCCGTCACCTGGGCTTCAAAAAAATTTGGCTGTTGCTTGACGAACTGTTCACCGAGACCTTGCAAGTCAGACAGACTGGCCAGTCCGTCTTGCTGGTAATTGCGCAAGCCACGCGGATCGTCAAAATAAATATGTGCCAAATTGGCACAGTCAGGGCGAATTTCCAGCAATTTATCGACCTGCTCTTGGTTTTCCACCACCGCAAACCGCACTTCGGCATTGTTGATGGGGAAAACATATTCGGTCGCTACCGCGTCTTGGTAGAGGGGCACCGGAATCGCACCCAAACTTTGCACCGCCAACATGCTGGCGTACAAACGTGGTCGGTTGGCGCCCACCACGATCACATGTTCACCGCGCTGCAAACCGCTTTGGTGGAAACCACAAGCCAAGCCCTTGACCAGATCGGCCAAGCCAGACCATGTCAGGTTTTGCCAAATGCCGTATTCTTTTTCACGCAATGCCGTAGCCAGCGGCCTGCGGGCCGCATGGTCTAAAAGCAGTCGTGGGAAGGTGGTGTCCATGGCAGGGAGCGTATATTAGGGCCGACTTTGACGCTTTTTTGTCTTGTCGACGACAATTAAGGGAAGTCCCTTAGTCGATTTCGCTCTCATTTTCAATGAACAACGATCTAACCCTTCACCAGCGAAGACGGTCACCCAATGAGACCGAATTGGCCAGCATTCCTTGGCTGCACGTGTTGCAAGCCGAAGACCAAGCATGGGCGAGTGCGCAAATTGTGGTGGGTGATGCGCTGGCCGGTGACGTGGTATGCCGCATAGGCAAAGCGCCGACGTATTGGTTTGGCGTGGTGCAAGGTTTGCTGAAAATGAGTGCCGACAACGCGCAAGGCGACAGCTTTACCTATGCTGGCTTGTCTGCAGGCGGCTGGTTTGGGGAGGGTACAGCGATCAAGCGCGAACCTTACCGCTACAACGTGCAAGCACTGCGCCCCAGTGTAGTAGCGGGCTTTCCCATCGACAGCTTTCACCGGCTGCTGGCGCAATCGATTGGCTTTAATCGCTTTGTGATGAACCAGCTGAATGAACGCTTGGGCCAGTTCATCGCGGCGCGTGAAATCGACCGCATGACCAACCCCGACATCCGTGTCGCCCGAAGCTTGGCTGCTCTGTTTAACCCCGTGTTGTTTCCCGGGGTGGGTGAGGTGCTGCAAATCACCCAACAAGAGTTGGCGTATTTGGTGGGCTTGTCGCGCCAGCGGGTAAACATGGCACTGCAGCGCATGGTGGCACAGGGTTGGATCAAGGTCACTTATGGCGGTGTGCGCGTGCTGAACCTCGTCGCCTTGCGCAGCCATACACTCGACACCCCATGAACGACGCACTCACCCGACTGAACAAACGCATGGCCGAACTCGGCCTGTGCTCGCGCCGCGAGGCCGACGACTGGATTGCCAAGGGCTGGGTCAAGGTCAATGGCGAGGTGGCGGCTCTAGGCAAACCGGTCAGCCCCTTGGACCGCATCGAGGTGGACAAACTCGCGCGCGGCCAGCAAGACA
This sequence comes from Limnohabitans sp., assembly GCA_036787995.1. Taxonomy (GTDB): domain Bacteria; phylum Pseudomonadota; class Gammaproteobacteria; order Burkholderiales; family Burkholderiaceae_C; genus Limnohabitans. The sequence goes on from DAIQOH010000070.1 coordinate 6,346, forward strand.
AACAAGTCACCATCCTCTTACATAAGCCCATGGGCTTTGTCAGCGGTCAAGCCGAAGACGGCCACACCCCCGCCATCAACCTGATTGAGGCACAAAACCGTTGGCGCGAAGACCGCTCACCCACCCGCTTTGTGTCGCGCCAACGCATGGGCTTGGCGCCTGCTGGCCGCTTGGACATTGACTCTGTGGGTTTGCTGGTACTCACCCAAGACGGTCGAGTCGCACGCCAATTGATAGGCGAGGATTCGCAAGTCGAGAAGGAATATTTGGTGCGGGTGCAGTACGGCCGCCTGCCCGTGGGCGAGGTGCAAACCGATGTGCAAGCCTTGTTTCCGCCCGAACAATTGGCC
>DAIQOH010000071.1:0-6602 GCA_036787995.1 Limnohabitans sp.
TCGGGCATGCCCGCTTCGATGGCGTGTTCGCCTTTGACAATGCTTTCGTACACCTTGGTACGGCCTTGCACGTCGTCGGATTTGACGGTGAGCATTTCTTGCAGTGTGTACGAAGCGCCGTAGGCCTCCAAAGCCCAGACCTCCATCTCGCCAAAACGCTGTCCACCAAACTGGGCCTTGCCGCCCAGCGGCTGCTGTGTGACCAAGCTGTAAGGACCCGTCGAGCGTGCATGCATTTTGTCGTCGACCAAATGGTGCAACTTCAACACATGCATATAGCCCACCGTGGTGGGACGCTCAAACGCGTCACCCGTACGGCCATCAAACAAATGCGCTTGGGTGCGTGCAGCTGTCAGGCCTTTGGCCTGTACCACCTCTTCGGGATACGCCAGTTTCAGCATGGTGCGGATATCTTCTTCCGATGCGCCATCGAACACGGGTGTTGCAAACGGAATACCGGTTGAGAGGTTATTTGCCATCTCTTTGATATCTTTGTCCGTCAGTTTGGTCAGCTCTTCTTTGTGACCTGTGCTGTTGTACAAGGTTTCAAGGAAAGTGCGAATCTCTGCTGCTTTGGCTTCTTCTTGCATCATGTGTCCCAACTGCTGACCAATACCTTTGGCAGCCCAGCCCAAATGCACTTCCAACACCTGACCCACGTTCATACGCGAAGGCACGCCCAAGGGGTTAAGCACGATGTCCACAGGTGTGCCATCGGCCATGTAGGGCATGTCTTCCACAGGCACGATTTTGGAGACCACACCTTTGTTGCCGTGGCGACCCGCCATCTTGTCACCAGGCTGCAAGCGACGCTTGACCGCCAAATACACCTTGACCATCTTCAACACACCGGCTGGCAACTCGTCGCCTTGGGTGAGTTTTTTGCGCTTTTCTTCAAAGGCCAAATCAAAGCTGTGACGGGTTTGGGCCAAAGCATTTTTGATGCTCTCTAACTGTGACGCAGTGTCTTCGTCGGCTGGACGAATATCGAACCAATGGAATTTCTCGACGCTTTCCAAATAGGCTTTGTCGATCTTGCTGCCTTTGGGCAATTTGTTGGGGCCACCATTGGCGGTTTTGCCATTCAACAATTTGCCAATACGGTCAAATGCATCGGCCTCCACAATACGCAGTTGGTCATTCAAGTCCAAGCGGAAACGCTTCAACTCGTCGTCAATGATTTGCTGTGCACGCTTGTCGCGCACAATGCCTTCACGGGTGAAGACTTGCACATCAATGACAGTGCCTTGAGAACCTTGATCGACACGCAGTGAGGTGTCTTTCACGTCGGACGCCTTTTCACCGAAGATGGCACGCAAGAGTTTTTCTTCGGGTGTGAGTGTGGTCTCACCTTTGGGTGTGACCTTGCCCACCAGCACATCGCCGGGTTGCACTTCGGCACCCACGAAGATGATGCCGGACTCGTCCAATCGGTTGAGCTGTTGCTCAGCCAAGTTGGGGATGTCGCGTGAAATCTCTTCTGCCCCCAATTTGGTGTCACGAGCCATCACCACCAACTCTTCGATATGAATAGAGGTGTAACGGTCTTCGGCCACAACACGCTCAGAGATGAGGATGGAGTCTTCGAAGTTGTAGCCGTTCCAAGGCATGAAGGCCACCAGCATGTTTTGACCCAAGGCCAATTCGCCCAAGTCGGTCGATGCACCGTCAGCCACCACATCGCCTTTGGCCAATTTGTCTCCACGCTTGACGATAGGGCGTTGATGGATGTTGGTGTTTTGGTTGGAACGCTGGTATTTGATGAGGTTGTAAATGTCGACACCCACTTCGCCCGCTTGGGTTTCGGCATCGTTCACGCGCACCACGATACGGGTGGCATCGACATAGTCGACCACACCACCGCGCAATGCAGTCACCACGGTGCCAGAGTCAATTGCTGCAACACGCTCGATACCGGTACCCACAAAGGCTTTTTCAGGGCGCAATACAGGTACTGCTTGTCGTTGCATGTTGGCGCCCATCAAGGCGCGGTTGGCGTCATCGTGCTCAAGGAACGGCACCAAAGAGGCTGCCACAGAAACAATCTGTGCAGGTGACACGTCCATATACTGCACGCGCTCTTTGCCACACAAAATGGATTCGCCTTTTTCACGGGCAGAAACCAAGTCACCGGTCAAGCGATCGTCTTTGTCCAACACGGCGTTGGCCTGCGCAATCACGTACTTGGCTTCTTCTATGGCCGAGAGGTAATCGATTTCCATGGTGACCTTGCCATCGATCACACGGCGGTAGGGGGTTTCAATGAAACCGTATTCATTCAAACGCGCATACAACGACAATGAATTGATCAGGCCAATGTTGGGGCCTTCAGGTGTTTCAATGGGACACACACGACCGTAATGGGTGACGTGCACATCGCGTACCTCGAAGCCTGCACGCTCACGGGTCAAACCGCCTGGGCCCAGAGCTGACACACGACGTTTGTGTGTGATCTCGGACAAAGGATTGGTTTGGTCCATGAATTGCGACAGCTGTGACGCGCCAAAAAATTCTTTGAGCGCGGCAGATATGGGCTTGGAGTTGATCAGGTCATGCGGCATCAACGGCTCTTGTTCGGCTTGACCCAAACGCTCTTTCACCGCTTTTTCGATACGTGCCAATCCGGTACGGTATTGGTTTTCGGCCAATTCGCCGACGCAGCGCACACGGCGGTTGCCCAAGTGATCGATATCGTCAACTTCTCCACGGCCGTTACGCAAGTCAACCAAAATTTTGACCACCGCCAAAATGTCTTCGTTGTTAAGCACCATGGGTCCGGTGGACTCTTCACGGCCCACACGCGCATTGAACTTCATGCGACCCACGCGCGACAAGTCGTAAGTGTCGGGGTTGTAGAACAAGCGTTGGAACAGTGCTTGCACCGCGTCTTCGGTGGGCGGCTCGCCAGGGCGCATCATGCGGTAGATAGCCACGCGTGCAGCAAACTCGTCTGCGGTTTCGTCAATACGCAGGGTTTGCGAAATATAAGCGCCTTGGTCCAATTCATTGGTGTAGATGCATTGCAAATCTTGTACGCCACTGGAACGCAATTTTTTCAACAAAGCCTCGGTCAGCTCTTCGTTGGCCTTTGCAATGATTTCACCGGTTTCTTCGTCAACGATGTTGCGAGCAACCACACGACCAATCAGAAAATCTTCAGGAACGGACACATGGGTTGTACCGGTTTGCTCCATTTCGCGGGTGTGACGTGCAGTGATGCGCTTGTCTTTGGCAACCACCACATTGCCGTTCTTGTCGGTAATGTCAAAGCGAGCGACTTCACCACGCAAACGTTCTGAGACAAATTCCATTTGTGCGCCACTGTCCATCAATTTGAACGTGTCGTTGACGAAGAAATTGGCCAAAATGGCTTCAGGCGTCAAACCAATGGCTTTGAGCAAAATCGTGACAGGCATTTTGCGGCGACGGTCGACGCGGAAATACAAAATGTCTTTGGGGTCGAACTCATAGTCCAGCCATGAACCGCGATAGGGGATGATTCGGGCACTGAAAAGCAATTTGCCAGAGCTGTGTGTTTTGCCTTTGTCGTGCTCGAAGAACACGCCAGGTGAACGGTGTAACTGCGACACGATGACGCGCTCGGTACCGTTGATGATGAAAGAACCTTTATCGGTCATCAAGGGCACTTCGCCCATGTAGACCTCTTGTTCTTTGACTTCCTTGACCACCTTGGATTGAGGCGTGGAGGAGTCGCGGTCGTAAATGATCAGTTGAACGCGGGCGCGCACAGCTGAAGAAAAAGTGAGTCCACGGGTTTGGCATTCACGCACATCGAAGGCGGGCTTGGCCAAGTTGTACTCAAGGTACTTCATCTCAACGAAACCATTGTGCGAAACAATGGGGAAGGCGGCTTCAAAGGCGGCTTGCAAGCCTTCGGAGGTGCGTTTTTTGGGCGGCGTATCGGCTTGCAAAAATGCGGTGTAAGCGTCTTTTTGCATCTGTAACAGGTAAGGAACTGCGAGCACGCTATCGCGGCTGCCGAAACTCTTGCGGATACGCTTGCGTTCGGTAAATGTGTAGGCCATGAATTCTCCGGACTGATTTCTCTCGGCGACTGGTCACGCACAGGCTGTTATCACCTGCACGCTGGCTTGGCCCGCTGGCCACTACCAGCGTTGGCGGACGGTTGCGCATTGCACACAACCCGAACCAAGGTTCTTCTGCAGTCAGATCAGAAGACACTCCAGAAAAGCACGTAAGCTGCTCTGGGGTGTGCTCTGTGAGCACAAAAGGCTGGCACCCTTGAACAGAGTGACCAGCCTTGAAACGCTGAAGGCTTACTTGAGTTCGACCTTGGCGCCAGCCTCTTCCAATTTCTTCTTGGCAGCTTCGGCGTCGGCCTTGGGCGCGCCTTCTTTGACCGCTTTGGGTGCGCCGTCGACCAGGTCTTTGGCTTCTTTCAAGCCCAAGCCGGTGATTTCGCGCACAGCCTTGATGACGGACACCTTGTTGGCGCCTGCATCGAGCAACATGACGTTGAAGTCTGTTTTCTCTTCAGCAGCCGCTGCGCCACCGCCACCACCGGCAGCAGCAGGTGCAGCCATGGCTGCAGCGCTCACACCAAATTTCTCTTCGATGGCTTTCACCAAATCGTTGAGTTCCATGACCGTCATGCTGTCCAGTGCGGTCAAAAATGCGTCTTTATCGAATGCCATGATGATTTCCTTCAATGTTCAGGGCTGCCCAATGGGCAGCAAATGTTTGAATGCGCTGCTGCCCGCCTTAGGCTGCAGCCACTTCGCCTTTTTTCGTTGCCAATGCGCCAAGCACCACTGCGGTGCGAGACATGGGTGACATGAGCAAACCACACAACTGCGCAAGCAACACTTCCTTGGAAGGGATGCTGGCCAGTTGTTTGACGCCGTTGACGTCCAGGGCTTTTCCTGCAAATGCGCCGCCGCGAATGACCAACTTGTCATTGGTCTTGGCGAAATCCGCAACCACTTTCGCGGCTGCAACTGCATCGGTAGAAAAACCATAGATCAGCGGACCGGTCATCTGGTCTGCGACACCTTCGAATGACGTACCTGCGACAGCGCGGCGGGCCAAGGTGTTTTTCAACACACTCAGCGATACGCCTTGGCTGCGCGCATTGGCGCGAAACTTGATCATGTCAGCGACCGTGATGCCGCGGTATTCCGCCATCACCAGCGTCTGCGCTTGTGCTGCAAGTCCTGCCACTTCGGCAACCACTGCTTCTTTTTCACTGCGATTCAGACTCAAGGTCTACTCCTTCAAAATGTGTCTCGGGTTACCCCTTGAACACGCCACTTTTGCAGCGACCAGACTGTGAAGAAAAAATCTTTACAGCGGGATCGCCATCTGCGTTGGCTGGTGAATTAAGTGCAATAGATTTGCACGCCAACGGTCTTGGATGGCTCAAGCCAGTTTGGTAACCGACCCGACCCACCGCTTCTGATGCCGCTTTTGCAAGCCACATCAGAAATTGCCAAACGCTTTAAGCGTTCAGAGTTTGTGTATCTACACGCACGCCCACACCCATGGTGGACGACACCGCCACTTTGCGCAGGTAAACACCTTTGCTGGTCGCAGGCTTGGCTTTGTTCAAAGCATCGATGAGGGCCACCAAGTTGCCGTGCAACTTGTCGCTGTCAAATGAACGACGACCAATGGTGCCGTGCACGATGCCAGCCTTGTCAACGCGGAACTGCACTTGACCGGCTTTGGCGTTTTTCACAGCGGTGGCCACATCGGGGGTGACGGTGCCCACTTTGGGGTTAGGCATCAAACCACGTGGGCCCAAAATTTGACCCAAAGTACCGACCACCCGCATGGCGTCTGGCGCGGCAATGACCACATCAAAAGGCATGTCGCCAGCTTTCACACGGGCAGCCAAATCATCCATGCCGACCACGTCAGCACCAGCGGCCAAGGCTTCTTCAGCTTTGGCGCCTTGGGCGAACACGGCCACGCGGGCAGTTTTGCCAGTGCCATTGGGCAACACGACGGCACCACGGACCACTTGGTCGGATTTTTTGGCATCAATGCCGAGTTGCACAGCCACGTCGATGGATTCATCGAACTTGGCAGTGGCGCATTCTTTGACGATGGCCAAAGCATCTGCAAAAGGGTACAGCTTGTTGCTGTCGACTTTGCCAGCAACAGCTTTTTGTTTTTTGGTGAGCTTGCTCATACCACGCCCTCCACGGTGACGCCCATGGAACGGGCAGAGCCAGCGATGGTGCGAACAGCAGCGTCCAAATCGGCGGCAGTCATGTCAACCATTTTGGTTTTAGCAATCTCTTCTAACTGCGCACGGGTGATCTTGCCAACCTTGTCAACGTGGGGTCTGGATGAGCCTTTGTCGAGCTTGATAGCTTTTTTGATCAAGGTAACCGCGGGAGGCGTCTTGATGATGAAGGTGAAGGACTTGTCTGCAAACGCTGTGATGACCACAGGCAATGGCAAACCGGGCTCAACGCCTTGGGTTTGGGCGTTGAACGCCTTGCAGAATTCCATGATGTTCAAACCACGTTGACCCAATGCTGGGCCAATCGGTGGCGATGGATTGGCTTTACCAGCTGGCACTTGCAGCTTGATGAAGCCGACGATTTTCTTCG
>DAIQOH010000072.1:0-6564 GCA_036787995.1 Limnohabitans sp.
CGAACCGACCTACACGGATTTGCAATCCGGTGCATAACCGCTTTGCTACCGCGCCGTAAAGCGAGAAAAAAGGGAAGCTTTTGGCTTCCCTTTTTCATATTTGGAGCGGGAAACGAGGCTCGAACTCGCGACCTCAACCTTGGCAAGGTTGCGCTCTACCAACTGAGCTATTCCCGCATGAGGGGCAAAGTATAACGGAAAAAACGCCTTTTTTACATGACAGCCATCAATGTTTGACAGCCACTGTTGAAGCCTCGGCAGCAGGTGCGGCAGTCACCACTTCCGGTTCATCCAAAGGCAATGGCGTGGGTATACGTTCCAAAGCAATTTCAAGCACCTTGTCTATCCAGCGAACCGGAATGATTTCAAGATTGGCTTTGACATTGTCAGGAATCTCTTGCAAATCTTTGACGTTTTGCTCTGGAATCAAAACAGTTTTGATTCCACCACGCAAAGCAGCCAGCAACTTTTCTTTCAATCCACCAATTTCGGTCACTTCCCCACGCAAGGTGATTTCACCTGTCATCGCCACATCGCTGCGTACAGGAATACCCGTGAGCGCAGACACGATAGACAAGGTGATGGCAGCACCTGCACTGGGACCATCCTTGGGCGTGGCGCCATCGGGTACGTGAACGTGAATGTCAGATTTCTCAAACACATCACTGCGAATACCCAAGCTGGCAGAGCGGCTGCGCACCACAGTGCGAGCAGCCTCAACAGACTCTTTCATCACATCACCCAAGGAGCCGGTACGGGTGATATTGCCTTTGCCAGGAATGATGGCTGCTTCAATGGTGAGCAAATCGCCACCCACTTCGGTCCATGCCAAACCGACCACCTGACCGACTTGGTTTTGCTTCTCAGCGCGGCCGTAGGTGTACTTGCGAACACTTAAGAAATCGTTCAAGTTGTCTTCGTTCACCACCACCATGGGTTGCATGGTTTTAAGTGACAGGGCTTTAACCACTTTGCGACAAATCTTGGAAATCTCACGCTCTAAAGAACGCACGCCCGCTTCGCGGGTGTAATAGCGAACAATGTCTCGAACGGCTGACTCTTCGATACGCAATTCCTCTTCCTTGATGCCATTGTTTTTCAACTGCTTAGGAATGAGATAACGCGAAGCGATATTGATTTTTTCGTCTTCGGTATAACCAGACAAACGAATCACTTCCATACGGTCTAACAACGCAGGAGGGATGTTCATGGAGTTGGAGGTGGCAACAAACATGACGTCGCTCAAATCGAAGTCCACTTCCACGTAATGGTCGTTGAAGGTGTTGTTTTGCTCAGGGTCCAACACCTCAAGCAACGCACTGGAGGGGTCACCGCGGAAATCTGAACCCAGTTTGTCAATCTCGTCCAACAAGAACAAAGGGTTGCGGGTGTTCACCTTGGAGAGGTTTTGCAACACCTTGCCAGGCAAAGCACCGATGTAGGTACGGCGGTGTCCACGAATTTCAGCCTCGTCACGCATACCTCCCAAAGCCATGCGCACATATTTGCGTCCTGTGGCCTTGGCAATCGATTGCCCCAAAGAGGTTTTACCCACGCCTGGTGGGCCCACCAAACACAGAATGGGGGCTTTGACTTTGTCAACGCGTTGTTGCACCGCTAAATATTCCAGGATGCGGTCTTTGACTTTTTCCAAACCGTAATGGTCTTCGTTGAGCACCGTTTCGGCATTCATCAAATCGTGTTTGATCTTGGTACGTTTACTCCAAGGCAAACCCACCAAGACATCGATGTAATTGCGCACCACGGTGGCCTCGGCCGACATGGGTGACATGAGTTTGAGTTTTTTCAGTTCGCTGTCGGCTTTTTTACGCGCCTCTGTGGACATGCGAGCCGTCTTGATTTTTTTCTCGATCTCTTCTATGTCAGCGCCTTCTTCACCTTCGCCCAGTTCTTTTTGAATGGCTTTGACTTGCTCATTCAAATAAAAGTCGCGCTGGTTTTTCTCCATTTGGCGCTTGACACGGCCACGAATGCGCTTGTCGACATTCAAGATGTCTACTTCACGCTCGAGTTGGGTATAGAGGTTTTCCAAGCGCTCTTTGATTTGCGGCAAATCCAAAACAGCTTGTTTGTTTTCAAGCTTCAAAGGCAAGTGCGCGGCAATGGTGTCTGCCAAGCGACCGGCATCATCGATGCTTGAAATAGAGGTGAGGATTTCAGGCGGAATTTTTTTATTCAGTTTGACATACTGGTCAAACTGCTGCATCACAGCGCGACGCAAGGCCTCGATTTCAGTGTCTTGGTCACCTACTTCTGCAGGCAACACAGGCGTCAAGGTACACACAAAATGCGAGGGGCCGTCTTCAATGCGGTTGACCATGGCACGCTGCTGTCCTTCGACAAGGACTTTGACCGTGCCATCAGGTAATTTGAGCATTTGCAAAATGGTGGACACGCAACCGACTTCAAACATATCGGTTACCAAAGGTTCATCTTTGGCTGCCGCTTTTTGGGCTACCAGCATGATGCTGCGATCCGCTGCCATGGCAGTTTCCAGCGCTTTGATGCTCTTGGGGCGACCCACAAACAAGGGAATGACCATGTGCGGAAACACCACCACATCGCGCAAAGGCAGCAAGGGCAGGTCGATGGCAGTGGCGGGTAAAGGGGTTTGTCCTGACATGGTCAAACTTCCAATCTGGAAAAAAGCCAACCCAAGGGTCGACGGGAAATTCAGGCCTTTTTGGCTGCCTCGCGGTAGACCAATAAAGGAGGTTTGTTCTCTTCGATCGTAGATTCCTCTACAACCACTTTCTCAACATTGGTGCTGTTGGGCAATTCAAACATGGTGTCAATCAGCGATTGTTCAAGAATAGACCGCAATCCGCGTGCACCGGTTTTTCGGGCCAAGGCTTTTTTCGCAATCGCCTTGAGTGCAGAGGGTCGTATTTCAAGTTCCACGCCTTCCATGCCAAACAGTTTGTTGTATTGCTTAACCAACGCATTTTTGGGTTCCGTGAGAATTTGCATGAGTGCATCCTCAGTGAGTTCACTGAGGGTAGCCACCACAGGCAAACGCCCGACAAGCTCGGGGATGAGACCAAATTTGATCAAATCTTCCGGCTCGACTTGTCCAAACATATCGGACAGACTGCGTTCTTCTTTAGTTTTGACAACTGCGCTAAAGCCAATACCCGAGCGCTCTGTACGGTTTTCAATGACTTTTTCCAGGCCAGCAAAGGCGCCACCACAAATAAATAAGATATTAGTGGTATCAACCTGCAGAAAGTCTTGGTTGGGGTGCTTGCGCCCGCCTTGGGGGGGAACGCTGGCCATGGTGCCTTCAATCAGTTTCAGCAAGGCCTGCTGAACGCCCTCGCCTGAGACGTCGCGGGTGATAGAGGGGTTGTCTGATTTGCGAGAAATCTTGTCAATTTCATCGATGTAGACAATGCCACGCTGAGCGCGCTCAACGTCGTAATTGCAGTTTTGCAGCAATTTTTGAATGATATTTTCAACGTCTTCGCCCACATAACCGGCCTCGGTCAAGGTCGTGGCGTCAGACATCACGAATGGCACGTTCAACATACGGGCCAAGGTTTGGGCCAGCAAGGTTTTGCCACTGCCGGTTGGGCCAATCAGCAAAATATTGGACTTGGTCAATTCGACCTCGTCTTTTTTGGCGGATTCTTTGTGTTGCAAGCGCTTGTAATGGTTGTAAACCGCAACGGCCAAAGCGCGCTTGGCCGGCTCTTGCCCAATGACATAGTTGTCGAGGTTATTTTTGATATCCAGTGGACTGGGCAAATCGCCCCGCGCTTCGCGAATGGCCGCTTCTGGGGGAAGTTCATCACGGATGATGTCATTGCATAAGTCAATGCATTCATCACAAATAAACACGGAGGGCCCAGCGATGAGTTTTTTGACCTCATGCTGGCTTTTGCCGCAAAAAGAGCAGTAAAGCGTTTTTTCGCTGGAAGTACCTTTTTTGTCGGCCATTCGGTCTTGTGTCTTAAGTAGGAGATTGAATGATACTCAAATCCGAATCAGCACTTTAAAGCAGCCTGTTGCACAAGCTGCTTGCTGCATCAGGGCCGCTTGGCAATCACATCATCCACCAAACCGTAGGCTTTGGCCTCTTCAGCGGTCAGGTAGTAATCACGCTCGGTGTCAACCTCAATGCGTGACAAGGGCTGACCTGTGTTTTCGGACAGCAACTGGTTTAACCGTTCACGGGTTTTCAAAATTTCACGAGCTGCAATTTCAATTTCAGTGGCTTGACCTTGCGTGCCACCCAAAGGTTGGTGAATCATGACCTTGGAGTTGGGCAAAGAAAACCGCTTGCCCTTGGCGCCGGCAGCCAACAAGAACGCGCCCATGCTGGCAGCCATGCCTATGCACAAAGTTGAGACAGCAGGTTTGATGAAGTTCATGGTGTCGTAAATCGCCATGCCAGCGCTGACAGAACCACCGGGGGAGTTGATGTAGAGGGAAATATCCTTGTCAGGATTTTCACTCTCCAAAAACAGCAACTGCGCCACCACCAAATTGGCCGTATGGTCGTTGACAGGACCTACCAAGAAAATCACGCGTTCGCGCAACAAGCGCGAATAAATGTCGTAAGCGCGTTCGCCCCGACCGCTGGTCTCGATAACGACTGGGACCATGCCCAGGGCTTGCGTATCTAGTGCACTCATGGCGTTTCTCCAGCCTGTTTAGGCTTGTTGTCCCATTAATTCATCGAAGCTGATGGCTTTCTCATTGACTTTGGCCAAGGAGAAAACATAGTTGGTGACGTTTTGCTCGATCACAATACCTTCAACCTCAGCCATACGTCGGTTGTCGCTGTAATACCAGCGTTGCACCTCAGCAGGTTTTTCGTAGCTGGCAGAGAGTTCTTCCACATGGGCCTTGATTTGGTCCGGCGTGGCTTGTAAGCCATGCTGACGCACCAACTCGGAAACCACCAAGCCCATGCGTACACGGCGCTCGGCCTGGGGCTTGAACACATCTTCAGGGATAGGCGCTTTGTCAGCGTCTTTGATGCCGCGTTGTTTCAACTCTTCTCGAGCACCTTGCACCATGCGGTCTAGTTCGGCTTGCACAATGGAGTTGGGCAAATCGAGTTCGGCGTTATCAACCAAAGCGTCCAAGGCGGCTTGCTTGTTGCGGCCCAGCAAACGGAACTTGACTTCACGCTCGAGGTTGCCGCGAATGTCTGCACGCAAACCAGCGACGGTAGCGTCAGCAGCGCCCAGCGACTTGGCTAACTCGTCGGTCACTTCAGGCAAATGGCTGGCTTCGAGCTTTTTCAAGGTCACCATGAAGTCGGCAGTTTTGCCGGCCACCTCACGGCCTTGGTAGTCGGCTGGAAAAGCCAAGGGGAAAGTTTTGCTCTCGCCCACTTTCATGCCCTTCACTGCGGCTTCGAATTCCTGCAGCATTTGGCCTTCGCCCACCACAAATTGAAAGTCTTGTGCGCGACCACCATCAAACGGCTCACCGTCAATTTTTCCTTCAAAGTCCACCGTCACACGGTCATCTGTGTCGGCTGCTGAATCGAGCGAGCGCTGGGCATAGGTGCGGCGTTGTTTGCGCAGAATTTCCACGGTTTTGTCGATGGCTTCTTCGGTGACTTCGGCGTGCAGTTTGTCCAGTGCGACCTGAGCCAAGTCTTTCATCTTCACTTCAGGGTAGACCTCGAAGATGGCGTCAAAAGCCATTTCGCCTTCGGGTGCTTGTTCTTTTTCGCTGATGCGGGGCTGACCTGCCACACGCAACTGGGCTTCCATGGCGGCTTGGTTGAATGCTTCGCCAACCTTGTCGTTCATGACTTCGTAATGCACCGAGTAACCATAGCGCTGTGCCACGATGTTCATGGGCACTTTGCCGGGACGAAAACCATCGATCTTGACCTGTCGAGCCAGTTTTTTCAAACGCGCATTGACTTCGTTTTGGATCACTGTGGTGGGCAAAGTCAAAGTGATTTTGCGTTCCAACTTTTCCAAGGTTTCAACATTCACGGCCATGAGGATTCTCCATCTCTGAACTTAAAAGCGCGGGGCTTTAGGCATGCATTGGTGCGCGGGGGGGGACTCGAACCCCCACAGTATTGCTACCGTCAGGACCTAAACCTGGTGCGTCTACCAATTTCGCCACCCGCGCGGGATTAAAAAAAGCAAAGGGCGGTGTGATTGAACATACCGCCCATTTGAAATCGGTCAAGGCCAAATTCTACCCGCCCCAGCTATGAGCAATGCTGCGCTTATCGCTTAACCCTGAACCAAGCGGCATACATCGCCGGCAACGCCAACAAAGTCAGCACCGTTGCGACAATCAATCCGCCCATGATAGCGACCGCCATAGGTCCCCAAAACACGCTGCGCGATAACGGAATCATGGCCAACACCGCCGCCGCTGCCGTCAGCACAATGGGGCGCAAACGGCGAACCGCAGACTCGACAATCGCGTCCCAAGCAGGCACACCATTGGCGCGGTCTTGTTCGATTTGGTCAATCAAGATGACCGAGTTGCGCTGAATCATGCCCATGAGCGCAATCACCCCCAGCAATGCCACAAAACCAAACGGTCGGTTAAGCACCA
>DAIQOH010000073.1:0-6455 GCA_036787995.1 Limnohabitans sp.
TCCATGGTCAAGGCAATGAGGTCACAGGCTTGTTTGGTGATGGGCGCACCACTGCTCTCGGCGCGAGCCAAGGCCAGCAGTTGGTTCACGGTGTGGGTGGCGCGAATGCTGGCGCGACCAATGTGGTGCAGCGACTGTTTCAAATCATCGGCATTGGCGTCTTTGCGCAAGGCCAAATCGGCTTGCATACGCAAGCCCGCCAGCGGTGTTTTCAGTTGGTGGGCGGCGTCGGCGAGAAAGCGTTTTTGGGTGGCAATGGAGTCTTGCAAGCGTCGCAGCAAATCGTTGATCGAGGACACCAATGGCGACACCTCGATAGGTACCACGCTTTCATCCAAGGGGCTCATGTCGTCGGGTTTGCGCAGTCGTATGCGTTGTTCCAGTTCATTCAATGGCTGAATGCCCCGCGCCAGCGCCAACCAAATCAGCAATACCGCCAGCGGCAAGATCACGAACTGCGGCAGCATCACGCCCTTGATAATTTCATTGGCCAGCACCGAGCGTTTTTCTAAGGTTTCAGCGACTTGCACCAAAGCCGGTCGGGCACTTGGCGCTTTGACACGCACCCAGATATAGGCCACGCGTATGGGCACACCTTTGCGCACATCGTCGCGCATGCGCAGTTCATCCGTGACCAGTTTTTCGTCTTCTTGCGGCAGGGGCAAATCGCTGTCACCGCTTAAAAACTCGCCTTTGGCACCCAAGACTTGGTAATACACCTCGTCGGTTTCGTCGGCATGCAAAATTTCGTTGGCCGGTTGGGGAAACGAAAAACGCACGGTGTTTTCATCGCTTTGCACCAGTTGGGCCAGTGCGCGGGCGTTGTGTCCCAGGCCACGGTCAAAAGGGACGCTGGCAATCCCCTCGGCAATCAGCCACGTCAAACCAAAGGTGACTGGCCACAACAGCAAAAAAGGCGTGAGCATCCAATCGAGAATCTCGCCAAACAAAGAGCGTTGGCGGCGTTGAAACAGCTTCACGGTGCAGGTGGTGCGGTATCAGCAGCAGTATGGATTTTTTCTAAACAGTAGCCCAAGCCACGCACGGTGGCGATGCGGATGGGCCCTTTCTCAATCTTCTTGCGCAAGCGATGGATATAGACCTCGATGGCGTTGTTACTCACCTCTTCGCCCCATTCACACAAACGCTCAACCAACTGGTCTTTGCTGACCAAGCGGCCCGAGCGTTGCAACAACACTTCCAGCAAACCCAGTTCGCGGGCTGACAACTCCACCATGCGTCCGTCAATGGTGGCGACGCGTCCGGCTTGGTCGTAGACCAAGGGGCCGTGGTTGATGGTGGCCGTGGTGCTGCCCATGCCACGACGCGTCAAGGCACGTACCCGTGCTTCGAGCTCTTGCAGTGAAAACGGCTTGGCCATGTAGTCGTCGGCACCGTAGTCAAGGCCTTTCACACGCTCCTCTACGCTGTCAGCGGCGGTGAGTATGAGCACGGGCAGGTTGTTGCCTCTGGCGCGAAGGCGCTTTAACACTTCAAGGCCATGCATTTTGGGTAATCCCAAATCGAGGATGATGAGGTCGAATTCTTGCGACGTCATCAATGCCGCATCGGCTTCACTGCCGTTGGCAACGTGGTCGACGGCAGCGCCAGACGCACGCAATGTGCGAAGCAGACCGTCTGCCAGCACCTGGTCATCTTCAGCGATCAGTATGCGCATGCGCTGTCTCCCCTCGACTGTGTTTTTTCCATTCTAGGGTGAACTTACATGCGCAAGCGCTGTAAATCATGGGGGTTAACGCCAGTCTGCAGCGTAGGCTTCCAAACCCAAGCTAACGACTGTCGCCACATCGGCCCCTACTTCTTGGCGAAACTCTTCTTCGGCTTGCGCAATCGCGGCTTCAAACGCTTTCAGCCACGACAGCCCTGTCTCGGTGAACACGATGCGTTTGGCGCGTGCGTCGCCCTCATCGTTTTCGCGTTTCACCACGCCCCAGGCTACGCACTGGTTGACCAAGTCCCCCATGGCTTGTTTGCTCATGCCGGCCATGGTGGCGAGTTCATTCAAACGCGCGCCTTGCAAGGGCAGGTGCCGTGTGATGTGTATGTGTGCGGCGCTCACTTTGTCACGCGCTGCCAAATTGGATAAAGCCAAAGGCGCATCGATGTGTTGCGCCATCAGCACCAACACCCTTGCGTCAAAGCGGCGCATGGCGTGGCCCAACAAGCGTCCTAAGTGCGATTGGCGCCAGTCTTGTGCGGAGGGAAGCAGGTTGAAAGCCATGGCTATATAGTAAGGCAAACTGACCAAAAAAAGAGTTTACAGAAATATACAAGCCAGATAAAGTACTGTTCAAGCATCCAGCCTGTGTTTCAAAACAGTCTTGGCTGTCCCCAATAACCCGCTGAATCTAAAGGAGATTTCCATGGACAACGTGAAAAGCATCGCCGCAGCCGGCGAAAAAGCCAAAGCCTTGCAAGCCGCACTCGCCCAAATTGAAAAACAGTTTGGTAAGGGCACCATCATGCGTTTGGGCGAGGGCGAGGTCATTGAAGACATCCAAGTCGTCTCCACCGGCTCTCTTGGTTTGGACGTGGCGCTGGGTGTGGGCGGTTTGCCACGCGGCCGTGTCATCGAAATTTACGGCCCAGAGTCTTCAGGCAAAACCACGCTCACTTTGCAAGTCATTGCTGAAATGCAAAAAATGGCGGGTACCTGCGCTTTTGTGGATGCCGAGCACGCTTTGGATGTGCAGTACGCGCAAAAACTGGGTGTCAATCTGCAAGACCTCCTCATCAGCCAACCGGACACTGGCGAGCAAGCCTTGGAAATTGTCGACAGCCTGGTGCGTTCTGGCGCGGTCGACCTGATCGTCATTGACTCGGTAGCCGCGCTCACACCCAAGGCCGAGCTGGAAGGCGAAATGGGCGACTCCCTGCCCGGTCTGCAAGCCCGTCTCATGAGCCAAGCGCTGCGCAAACTCACCGCCCATATCAAGAAAACCAACTGCACGGTCATTTTCATCAACCAAATCCGCATGAAGATCGGCGTCATGTTCGGCTCGCCCGAAACCACCACCGGCGGCAATGCACTCAAGTTCTACGCCTCTGTGCGTCTGGATATTCGTCGCACCGGCACCATCAAAAAAGGCGAAGAATCCATTGGCAACGAAACCAAGGTCAAGGTGGTCAAAAACAAGGTGGCGCCCCCGTTCAAAACCGCCGAATTCGACATCTTGTTTGGCGAAGGCATCAGCCGCCACGGCGAAATCATTGACATGGGTGTGACCGCCAAAATCGTCGACAAGTCCGGTGCTTGGTACGCTTACCAAGGCGAAAAAATCGGCCAAGGCCGCGACAACTCCCGTGAGTTTTTGCGCGAGAACCCCGAGTTGGCCATGGAAATCGAAAACAAAGTTCGCGAGTCCTTGGGCATTCCTTTGTTGCCCACCGACACCGAAGAACCCAAGCTGCAAGCGGTCAAGTGAGCGCCACGGTGTTGAACTGGCCGTTCAAGGTGGTGCAAGGCGGTGCTGCCGAGGCCAACGCGGATGAACAACACAGCGGGCGGGGTAAAACGCCACCGCTTGTCTCCCCACCCACGGTAAAGGCCAAAGCGGTCAGTCTGCTGGCGCAGCGTGAGTACTCGCGCCAAGCGTTAAGCGACAAACTACGCGCAGCACAGGTCAGCCCCGAAGAAGTCGAGCAAGCACTGAAGCAACTGGAGGCCAAGGGCCTGGTCGACGACGCACGTGTTGTTGAAACCTTGGTCAACCGACGCGCAGGCAAGTTGGGTGCATCGCGGCTTAGGCAAGAGTTGCAAGCCAAAGGGGTGTCGCCCGAATTGCTGGCGCAAACCATGAATGACTTGAAAACCACCGAGCTCGCCAGAGCCCAATCAGTGTGGCAAAAGAAGTTCGGCCAACTCGCCACGACAACTGCAGATCGCCACAAGCAAGCCCGATTTTTGGCCAGCCGCGGTTTTTCGGCAGAGGTGGTTCGGCAAGTTGTATCGGGTTTGGCCGACGACTAAACCCCAAGCATCAAACGCAGGTTTTGCACCGCTGCGCCGCTGGCGCCTTTGCCCAAGTTATCCAAACGCGCCATTAGCACCGCGTGGCCGTGGGTTTCGTTTGAAAACACGCGCAACTCCATCCGGTTGGTGCCGTTCAAAGCCGTAGCGTCAAGCTTTAAGTCGTCCGTGGGGGGCAACACCGTGACGCAGGGTTCGGCTGGGTCGTTGGTTTGGGCGTAGTGGGCTGCCAATGCATCATGCAAATCACTGGCTTTCACGCTGCTTGGCAGCGAAGCCAGATGCAAAGGCATTTGCACAATCATGCCTTGCTTGAAGTTACCCACGCTGGGCACAAACAATGGCCGTCGCTTCAGACCGGTGCAGTGCATGATTTCAGAAATGTGTTTGTGCGACAGGCCCAGTGCGTAGGCTTCAAACAAAGGCGCGTGCCCAGCTTCATAAGCCTCGATCATGGTACGTCCGCCGCCCGAGTAGCCACTGACCGAGGGCAGGCTCAATGGAAAGTCGTGCGGTATCAGCCCCGCGTCTATCAATGGACGAATCAAAGCAATCGCACCTGTGGCGTAACACCCCGGGTTGGCCACGCGTTCGGCATGGCGTATCTTCTCTGCTTGGCCCTTGCTCAGTTCAGGAAAACCATAAACCCAGTCGGCTTGGGTGCGGTGTGCGGTGGACGCATCAATGATGCGTGGTCGGTGGCCCGTCATCGCGTCCACCATGGCCACCGATTCGCGGGCGGCATCGTCATGCAGGCACAACACCACCAAGTCGACTTGGGCCATCAGGGCGCGTTTGGCTTCAGGGTTTTTGCGCTCGGCTGGGTCAATACTCACCAGCGTGATCTGCGGCATCAAAGCCAAACGCTCGCGAATGTGCAAGCCGGTGGTCCCCGCTTCGCCGTCGATAAAAACCTGAGCCATGGTGAGAAATCTTTCGCAAAGAAACAAAGGTGACAGCGGCGTTGTAAGCCCCGTGTCAATTGATGCGCCAAGACGCTCTTGGTGCAATGCAACATGATACATTTCGTGCCAATCCCGCTCTGTACCGGGTATGAACACAGAACACTTAGGCCAGTTTTTAGTGGCTGACCCTAGAAAGCGAGTCCCATGAAAATCCACGAATACCAAGGCAAGGACATCTTGCGTCAATTCGGTGTGCCAGTACCCCGAGGCATTGCCGCCTTCACGGTTCAAGAGGCTGTTGAAGCCGCGCAAAAACTCGGCGGCCCGGTCTGGGTGGTGAAAGCCCAAATCCACGCCGGTGGTCGCGGCAAGGGCGGCGGCGTGAAAGTCGCCAAAAACATAGACGATGTGAAGCGTTTGGCCAGTGAGATTTTGGGCATGCAACTCAAAACCCACCAAACCGGGCCTGAGGGCCAAAAAGTGCGACGCCTCTATATAGAAGACGGCGCCGACATTCAAAAAGAATATTACGTGTCGGTGGTCACCGACCGTGCTACACAAAAGATCGCCTTCATCGCTTCGAGCGAAGGCGGCATGGACATCGAGGAAGTGGCACACAGCACGCCCGAGAAAATCATCACCGAGTTCATCGACCCGATGACCGGTTTGCAAGACGCGCAAGCCACCAAGATCGCCAATGCGATCGGCCTGCCCGCCGACTCCACCGCACAAGCCGTGGATGTGTTCAAAAAGCTCTACCAGTGCTACATGGACACCGACGCCTCGCTGGTGGAAATCAACCCGCTCAACCGCGACAGCAAGGGCCACATCATCGCCTTGGACGCCAAGTTCAACTTTGACAGCAACGCCTTGTTCCGCCACCCCGAGATCGTGGCTTACCGCGACCTCGACGAAGAAGACCCCGCAGAAGTCGAAGCCTCTAAGTTCGACCTGGCCTATATCTCTTTGGACGGCAACATCGGTTGCTTGGTCAACGGTGCGGGTTTGGCCATGGCCACCATGGACACCATCAAGTTGTTTGGCGCTGAACCCGCCAACTTCCTCGATGTGGGCGGCGGCGCCACCCCCGAGAAGGTCACCGAAGCTTTCAAGATCATGTTGAAGAACCCCAAGGTCAAAGCGATTTTGGTGAACATTTTTGGCGGCATCATGAAGTGCGACACGATTGCGCACGGCGTGATCACCGCATGCAAGGCGGTCAACCTGTCTGTGCCACTGGTGGTGCGCATGAAGGGCACCAACGAAGACCTGGGCAAGAAGATGCTGGCCGAATCGGGCCTGCCCATCATCAGCGCCGACACCATGGCCGAGGCTGCGCAAAAAGTCGTTGCCGCATTGAAAGCTTGAATCATGTCCATCTACATCAACAAAGACACCAAGGTCATCACCCAAGGCATCACCGGCAAAACCGGTCAGTTCCACACCGAAAAGTGCCAGGAATACGCCAATGGCAAACACTGCTTCGTCGCGGGTGTGAACCCCAAGAAGGCGGGCGAGTCCATCTTCAACATCCCCATTTACGCCTCGGTCAAAGAAGC
>DAIQOH010000074.1:0-2480 GCA_036787995.1 Limnohabitans sp.
GGTAGGCGGTCAGGCCATCGCACTCGTAAGGCGTGGTGTTTTCGCTGGAAGACAAAACCGCGTGGGCGGGCAGCACTTGGCGCAAAGCGGCAAGCGTGAGAGAGGCTTTTTCAGCAGAGGTGACAGCGTTCATCGGGCTACAGACAACTCAAAACCGCTACTGTAACTGTCAGCCATCATTCAGGGCTTGCCCACCGATTTCAGGGTTTCTTCAATCACATCGCCATTGGCTTGGGTGATGCGCAGGCGGGCAGGCAAATAGCCATAGGCGGGGCTTAGCCACATATCGATTTTTTGATCGTATTCGTTGCGCGGTACGCGGTGCAATTTCAAGCTATCTATGTCACCCAAAGGCGTGGCAATTTTTTCGTTGCCCAGCACCGCAAAAGTCCAGACCTCGGCTTGTTTGGCCGATACCACTTGCAAAGTCAGTTGTTGCCCAACGCCGCGCAAACTGGGTGTACCCGCCATGGCGCCAGCCAGTTGTACAAACACGCTGACGCGGTCTTGTGCGCCCTCTTCGATGGCTTGGCTGGGCGTGTTGGCGCTGTAAATCAGCAAGCCTTTGGCGCGGTCAAAGTGCGCGGCTTGTTCTTGGCGAAGTTGGTCACCAAAACGCGTGGGCAGCAAGCCTGTGGCGCCCAGTTGTCCTGTGCTGGTTTGATTGCGGTTACCAAACAAAAACGCTTGAATTTCATGCCGCAGTTGGTAGCCGTTGTCTTGGTGCTTCCAGCTGATGCTGGCGTTGGCGGTGTAGCGCACGCCTTTGGATGTGCCACTCAAATCAAACTGCAGCAAAGTGGGGGCAGGCCACACAAACTGTGCTTTGCTCAACCATGAGGGGAGCGTGGTAACAGAGGGTGTGGCCGCTGATGTGGCTGCAGGTTCAGGTGCAACAGGTGTTTCAACAACAACGGGCACAGGTGGTGGTGTCGTTGGGTTGGTGGCCACCACAGGCTCAGGCACGGTTGGGGTGTGCGCTTCTTCGGTTTGGGGTGGCGAGGCCTGCGCAGGTTTGTCGCTCACACCCATAGGCGGCTGTGGGCTGTTGTCGGCCTGGCCAGCAGCCACCACCTTGGCCACTTGGGGTGCTGAGGTTTTGACAGGGGCAGGCAGGGGAATCAGTTCGGCAGGGGCAGGCGCAGGCACGGGGGCAGCCAACCGAACATGCGCCACGACATGGGGTTCAGACAAAGGCCGCCAAGCGATGGACGACGAAAGGGTTTGCAGTCCCACCCAATGCAAGACCATCACCAGCAGTACCAACGCCCCAAACCAGGGGCGATGCATAGGGGACGCTGGATAGAATGCTTGCATGAAACTGGCTACTTACAAAGACGGGTCTCGCGATGGGCAACTGGTGGTGGTGTCGCGTGATTTAACCACTGCCCATTATGCGAGCGGCATCGCTGCCAAATTACAGCAAGTGCTGGACGATTGGAATTTTCTCTCGCCCCAGTTGGAAGACCTGTCGCAGACCTTGAACCAAGGCAAAGCCCGCCATGCGTTTCCTTTTGACCCCAAGTTGTGCATGGCGCCATTGCCGCGTGCTTACCAATGGGCCGATGGCTCTGCTTATATGAACCACGTGGAGTTGGTTCGCGCTTCGCGCAACAGCGAGGTGCCTGCCAATTTTTACGAAGACCCCTTGATGTACCAAGGTGGCAGCGATGATTTTTTAGGGCCTTGCGACGATGTGGTCTGCCCCAGCACCGATTACGGCATCGATTTCGAGGCTGAGGTGGCCGTCATCACTGGCGACGTGCCTATGCAAGCCACGCCTGAGCAAGCTTTGGACAGTATTCGTTTGGTGATGATTGCCAACGATGTGTCGCTGCGTCGTCTTATTCCCAACGAATTGGCCAAAAACTTTGGCTTTTTGCAAGGCAAGCCCGCCACCGCTTTCAGCCCCGTGGCCGTTACCTTGGATGAATTGGGTGACGCGTGGGAGCAAGGCCGTTTGCACCTGAGCATGCGTGTGGACTGGAACGGCAAGCGCGTGGGCATGTGCGAAGCTGGCCCCGAGATGACCTTCCACTTTGGCCAGCTGATTGCCCATTTGTGTAAAACCCGCCATGTGCGTGCTGGCAGCATCATTGGCAGCGGCACCGTCAGCAACAAAGCGGTCGAGGTCGATGGCCGCAAAGACTGGCCCAAGGGTTACAGCTGCATCGCCGAAAAACGCGCCATCGAAACCATTTTGGACGGCAAGGCCAGCACCGACTTTATGCAGTTCGGTGACACGGTGCGCATCGAAATGAAAGGGCGGGATGGTCAAAGCGTGTTTGGCGCGATTGACCAAACCATCGCGCCACTCGCCCGTTGAGCCACAGAACCATGAAAACCATCGACTACAGCACCTACACCACCCTCTCCATCACCCGCCGTGGCCCGCATGACAGCGTGCTGGACATTCAAATGAAAGCCGCCAACGGGAAACTGCCCACCGCAGGCCACGACGGTCACGAAGAACTGTGCGA
>DAIQOH010000074.1:2580-4578 GCA_036787995.1 Limnohabitans sp.
GCCAAAAGCGCCAAGATTGTGGATGGCCACACCCGCTTGGGCGTGGCAGCCGGCGACCACGCGGCCATCATTTGGCCGCTGTTGTGCGGCATGGCCAAAGCCAAGTACTACCTGATGCTGTGTGAGCCGGTCAGTGGCGAAGAGGCCGAACGCATGGGGCTGGTTTCTTTGTGTGTGGAAGACGCACAGTTGCTGACCAAGGCCTACGAGGTGGCGGACAAACTGGCAGCGGGCAGCCAAAGCGCCATCCGTTGGACCAAGTACTCTTTGAACAACTGGCTGCGCCAAGCCGGACCCGCGTTTGACACCTCGCTGGCGCTGGAGTTCATGGGCTTTGGCGGCCCCGATGTGCGCGAAGGCGTGGCCTCGCTCAAGGGCAAACGCCCGCCCAACTTTGGTTAAACAAACCGCTGTATAAAATTTCCGCCATGCAAGCCTTCAGACAACTGCGCCACCTCACCCGCTTCGTGCTGGTCTGGTTTGCTTTGTCTTTGGGTGTGGCCATGGCGTCTTCTTTGGTGGCGCCTAAGGCCACCGAGTTGGTGTGTACCAGCGGCGGTATGGTCAAACTGGTGGCGGTAGACGGCACGGACAGCGCCGCACCCAGCCACGCACAGATGGACTGCGCCTTGTGTATGCCCTTGGCTTTGCCGCCTGCGCCTTGCGTGTTGTCATTCGCTCAACCATCGCCTCTCTCCTATGCCCTGCAACCGATTGCAGCGGCGCATATCGCATCGGCCACCGCGCCGCCATTGCCTTCTCGCGGCCCGCCCGCCCCACTCTGATCGACAGCTGTTCCCGCCAGGCATGACTTGTGTCAGCCCTGCGGGTGGTTTTCTTTTTCGGGGTTGTGATGAATTTCAAAAACGTGTTGTATGCATACGCCTGCTGGCTGCCCTTGGTAGCCATGGCGCAAGAGAAATCCTTAGGTATGGTGACGGTGACCTCGGGTCAACCTACCTCTTTGCCCACCCAGATACCTACCACCATGGAGGGCATGACCAAGGAGCAAATAGAAAAATCGATCAACGCCACCGACAGCGAAGACGCTTTGCGTTACTTTCCCAGCTTGTTGGTGCGCAAGCGCTATATCGGTGACTACAACCATGCGGTGCTTTCCAGTCGAGCGTCTGGCACCGGCAACAGCGCACGCAGCGCGGTGTATGCCGATGGCATTTTGCTTTCCAACTACTTGGGCAATGGTGCGACCTACGCCCCCCGCTGGGGCTTGGTCACGCCAGAAGAAATCGAGCGTGTTGATGTGATGTATGGCCCGTTTTCTGCGGCCTACCCCGGTAACTCGGTGGGGGCTATCGTTGATTACGTCACCCGTATGCCCCAAACATTCGAAGCGAATGTGCAACTGGGTGGCGCCATCCAAGACTTCAATCACTATCAAACCAACCGCGACTTTGCCGCCCTGCAAGGCAGCGCTTCGGTGGGTGGACGCAGTGGCGATTGGTCGTGGTGGTTAAACGGCAGCCATTTGAACAGCCAAGGCCAGCCCATGGTATTTGCATGGAAGGCGCGAGCAACAGCGGGCGCAGCCACCGATGTGACGGGCGGTGTGGATGTGGCTGGTACCGAAAACCAAGCCGGTCGTGTGCTGGGCACCAGCACCCAGTACCACACGGTGCAAGACCACGGCAAGTTGAAATTGGCTTATGACCTGACCCCAACCATGCGTGCCAGCTACACCTTGGGGGTGTGGCAAAACGATTCGCGAGGCAGTGCCGACACCTATCTCAGCACCAGCACCGGTGCGCCGCTCTACTACGCCTCCAAAGTCAAGGTGGATGGCAGTTACTACAGCATGACAGGCACCGAGTTTTTGGGTTCGCAAGACAACTGGGAACACCTGATGCATGGCTTGTCGCTCAAAACCCATACCCAAGGTGAGTGGGATTGGGAGGTGGCCACCAGCCTGTACGACTTTCAGCAGTCCATCAGCCGCGCCCAAGCCACCAGGGTCAGCAATACCACCAGCAACGAGGCGGC
>DAIQOH010000074.1:4678-6201 GCA_036787995.1 Limnohabitans sp.
CAAGAAAAACAACTTCAGCACCACCGATTTGGTGACGGTTACCTCCACCACCGCCGAGGCTTATGCCAACCGTCATGAAACCTATTACTCGCCCAAAGCGGCCTTGTCGTTTCAAGCCTCGCCGCAATGGGTGCTCAAGGCCTCGTCGGGCAGGGCGGTGCGCATGCCCACGGTGTCGGAGTTGTATGGCTCGACCACGGCAGCAGCAGCTGCCAGCGGGCAAACCTTTATGAATGAGCCTCTGCTCAAACCCGAGCGCTCCAAAACCACCGAGCTGACCGCTGAGAAAGACACCGGCACAGGCGTGTTGCGCATTACCTTGTTTACCGAAACCGTGCGTGACTCGATTTTTTCTGAAGTCAAGGTCGACAGTTTGAACACCAGTACCAGCACCAAGCGGGTGACCAATGTAGGGCGTATGCGCACCGATGGCTTGGAGTTGTATGCCTTGGAATCGGATGTCGGTATGAAAGGCTTGGATGTGTCAGGCAGCTTGACCTATGCCAACTCGCGCATCAAAGAAAACGCAGGCTACGATTACAGCAGCAACACCAGCACCAGCTTCGACACCATCAACAAATTTCAACCGCGTGTACCCATGTGGCGCGCCAGTGGTTTGGCGGTTTACCGCTGGGATGACAAGCTCAGCACCTCGGTAGGTGCACGTTACAGTGGCAAGCAGTATTCGCAGCTGGGCAACTATGACGTGAACGGCTTCACCTACACAGGGGTGAGCAAATATTTCACCATCGATACCCGGTTGTTCTACCAATTCGACAAGCAGTGGTCAGGCGCTGTCGGCATCGACAACCTGAACAACGACAAATACTGGAACTACCACTTGTATCCAGGCCGCACTGTGTTGGCCGAGCTGAAATGGACACATTGATAACATTGAAAGAAACCACCATGAAATTCCATCTCAACCTTTGGACAACCCGATGCTTTGTTTTTTGCTGGGGGTGCTTGCTGGCGCTGTCGGTTCAAGCCCACGGCTTTGAAGTGGGTGAACTGTTTGTACGCCATCCTTATGCGCCGCCTTCTTTGGCAGGCTCGCAAAACGGGGCGGTGTATTTCAAAGGCATTCAAAACAAGGGCAAGAGCGCTGATCAACTGCTCAGCGCACGAACCGAGGTGGCGCAGTCGGTGCAAATGCACGAAATGCGCATGGACAACCAAGTGATGCGCATGAAAGAACTGCCGTCGATTGAATTGCCGGCTGGCGAGGTGGTGGTGTTTGGGCGTGGTGAGCCCCAGGGCTACCACCTGATGTTGCTGGGTTTGAAGCAACCTTTGAAAGACGGTGACCGTTTTCCCCTGTGGTTGACCTTCAAAAACGCTGGCGAGGTCAAGGTCGAGGTCTATGTGCAAACACCCAAGACCGCCGCCCAAGCCGAAGAACACAAGCATTGAAATTGGCTCGCACCCCTGTCATCGTAGTCAGCGTGGTGCTGTTCCACTTGGTGGGGCTGTGGGCCTTGCACCAAGGCTTGTTGCAGCGCATGGTAGACGTGGTGGTGCCT
>DAIQOH010000075.1:0-6096 GCA_036787995.1 Limnohabitans sp.
TCGGGCCAAATGATGCCTTTGGCATCGTGGTTTTGCTCGATGGCGGCGGCCGGCAAGCGGGTGATGCCAATGCCATAGCAACCCATCTCGAAGTATTTGGGCTTGCCGTCGTCGGCCAAAAACGTGGCGTTCATGGCTTGGCTGTACTTGGTACCAAGGTAAAAAATATGCCCCACCTCGATGCCGCGCTCAATGGCCAACACGCCTTTGCCGTCAGGCGATGCGTCACCGGCCACCACATTGCGGATGTCGGCCACCAAGTCTGGCTCAGGCAAGTCGCGACCCCAATTGGCACCGGTCATGTGAAAGTCCACCGCGTTGGCGCCGCACACCCAATCGGCCATGACCGCCACTTCGCGGTCAATGACGATTTTTAACGGCTTTTGCAAGCCAATGGGTCCAAGATAGCCAGGCTTACAGCCAAAATGGTCTTCAATCTCGGTGATAGTGGCAAACCGGAAGCCTTTCTCAAAGCCAGGCAGTTTGCCGACTTTGACCTCGTTCATGTCGTGATCGCCGCGAACCAGCAGCAGCCAAATCTGCGATTTGACGACAAAACCCTCGGTATTGAGCTCATCTGTCGCCAAAACCAATGATTTAATGGTTTGGGTCAAAGGTAGGCCTAACAGTTCGGCTACGTCCGCACAGGTGCTCTTGCCAGGCGTAGGGGTTTTGGCCAGCGCTTGGCTGGCAGCGGGCCTGGCTTGCTGCGGGGCCAAGGCCTCGGCTTTCTCCATGTTGGCGGCGTAGTCGCTGCTGGGGCAGTAGACGATGGCGTCCTCGCCCGTGGCGGCGATCACTTGGAACTCTTCGCTCAGATCGCCACCAATTGCGCCACTGTCTGCAGCCACGGCGCGGTAACGCAAACCAAAACGGTCAAAGATGGCGCGGTAGGCCTGCGCCATCACCTGGTAACTGGCCTTGGCGGCATCGGCGTCGCGGTCGAAGCTATAGGCGTCTTTCATGATGAACTCGCGCCCACGCATCAGGCCAAAGCGGGGACGGCGCTCGTCGCGAAACTTGGTTTGGATTTGGTAGAGGTTTTTGGGCAGTTGTTTATAGCTGCGCAGTTCTTGGCGGGCGATGTCGGTGACCACCTCTTCGCTGGTGGGCTGCACCACAAAGTCGCGGCCATGGCGATCTTGGATGCGCAGCAATTCGGGGCCCATTTTTTCAAAGCGGCCGGTCTCTTGCCACAGCTCCGAGGGTTGCACCACTGGCATGGTGAGTTCAATGGCGCCAGCGCGGTTCATCTCCTCACGCACGATGGCTTCGACCTTGCGGATTACCCGCAAACCCATGGGCATGTAGGTGTAAATACCTGCACCCAGTTTTTTGATCATGCCGGCGCGCATCATCAGTTGATGGCTGGCCACCTCGGCGTCGGCAGGGGCTTCCTTGAGGGTGGAGATGAGGAATTGAGAGGCTTTCATGGTCTGCGGCGCCGCATAGATCGGCATAAATGAATGGTCAGTCCTCTTGATGCCAGCTGTTGTCTGTGCATAATGGACTCAGTTGAAATTTTGAGGTTTGATTATGCTTGACCGCGACGGCTTTAGGCCTAACGTCGGCATCATTCTGCTCAATCAGAAGAATCAGGTTTTTTGGGGCAAGCGCATCCGCACCCACAGTTGGCAATTTCCGCAAGGCGGTATAGACCGTGGCGAAACTCCCGAGCAAGCCATGTTCAGGGAATTGCAAGAAGAAGTGGGGCTGTTGGCAGAACATGTGCGCATCGTCGCCCGAACCCGAGACTGGTTGCGCTATGAAGTGCCTGACCGCTATATCCGCAAGGATGCACGCGGCCATTACAAGGGGCAAAAACAAATATGGTTTTTGCTTCAGTTGGTGGTGCCTGATCACGCCTTGAATCTGCGTGCCAGCACCCACCCCGAATTCGATGCTTGGCGCTGGAACGACTATTGGGTCCCTCTGGACTCTGTGGTTGATTTCAAGCGCGGCGTCTATGAATTAGCACTGACTGAACTGTCCCGCTTTTTGCCGCGCCCAGAAACCAAAACCCGTTTTCTTCGTCAAACCATGCGTCATAGTGAGGGTGGGGACGCCGCAGAGCAGCATCCTGGCACGTCCACCTAAGTGGTGAGCACCAAATTGTCGCGGTGAACCATCTCTGGCTCGGCCACATAACCCAGCAGTTTTTCAATTTCGCTGGAAGCTTTTCGGCACAACAAGCGGGCTTCAGCGCTGGCGTAGTTGGCCAGACCTCTGGCAAAAGCTTTACCGTTCTCATCACAAATGGCAATGATGTCACCGCGTGAAAACTCGCCCTGCACACTTTGCATACCAATTGGCAAAAGGCTTTTGCCCTCGCGGGACAACTTCAGCACCGCACCTGAATCTACCCAGACCGCGCCAGGCAATTGCAACTGATCCACCATCCACTGCTTTCGCGCTTGTTGCTTTTGCGTAGGTGCCATCAGCAAAGTACCTATGTCCTCGCCCTTGGCTAAACGAAGCAACACGTCGGTCTCACGACCCCAAGCGATCACAGTGCTGGCACCCGAACCAGCTGCCCTTTTCGCAGCCAGTATTTTGGTGATCATGCCGCCCTTACCAATGCTAGAACCCGCGCCACCCGCCATGACTTCCAACGCGGGGTCACCAGCTTTGGCCACATGAACAAAGGTGGCCTGTGCGTCTGTCCGTGGGTCTGCGGTGTACAAACCTTTTTGGTCAGTCAAGATGACCAATGCGTCCGCCTCGACCAAATTGGCTACAAGCGCACCCAAGGTGTCGTTATCGCCAAATTTGATTTCGTCATTCACGACGGTGTCGTTTTCGTTGATGACGGGCAGCACTCTGTGTTGCAGTAACGTGAGCAAGGTGGAACGGGCATTAAGGTAGCGCTCACGGTCGGCCAAATCAGCGTGGGTCAGCAACACCTGTGCACTGCGCAGACCTTGCTCGCGCAACTTGGTTTCGTACATTTGCGCCAAGCCCATTTGCCCCACCGCTGCTGCAGCTTGCAGCTCGTGCAACTCGTGGGGTCGGGTGGTCCAGCCCAGTCGCTTCATGCCCTCGGCAATCGCACCGCTGGAGACCATGATGATGTCTCGAGCAGGGTCCGCCTTGGCCAATGCCGCCATTTGTCGGCACCATTCACCAATGGCGGTTTCGTCTAAGCCCTTGCCTTCATTGGTTACCAAGCTGGAGCCCACCTTGACCACAATGCGTCTGGCGTCGCGCAAGACCGAGGAGCTAGAGGCTTCTTTCATGGGATTTCATTGTCAATAGGCGTGGTCGGCATGACAGCAAAGCGCGGGTCTACCACCTCGGGTTCTTGGGTCGATTGAAATTGGGCTTGCAAATGGTCGTAAATGGCACGAACCAAGCTTTCACAACCTTCGCGGTTCAAGGCCGAAATTTCAAACACCGGTCCTTTGTACTTAAAGCGTTTGACAAAATCTTTCACCCGAGCCGCTCGTTCATCGATTGGCACCATGTCCAGCTTGTTCAACACCAGCCAACGCGGTTTATCGAAAAGTTCAGGATCGTATTTTTTCAGCTCCAGTGTGATGGCTTTGGCTTGCGCGACAGGGTCTATAGCCTCATCAAAAGGAGCGAGGTCGACCATGTGCAACAGCAAACGGGTACGCTGCAAATGGCGCAAAAACTGGTGACCCAAACCTGCGCCTTCGGCCGCACCTTCAATCAAACCAGGTACGTCTGCCACCACAAAGCTCTGCTCCGCCGCCACCCTGACCACGCCTAAGTTCGGGTGCAAGGTAGTGAAGGGGTAGTCGGCAATCTTGGGTCTGGCGTTTGATATAGCGCTGATCAGGGTGGATTTGCCCGCGTTAGGCATCCCCAACAATCCCACATCAGCAAGCACTTTCAATTCGAGTTTCAAATTTTTACGTTCACCCGGCCAGCCAGGCGTTTTTTGACGTGGCGCACGGTTGATGGCGCTTTTAAAGCGCATATTGCCAAAACCGCCGTCGCCGCCTTTGGCGATCATGATGACTTCACCAGGCGTGAGCAATTCGTAAAGCACATCGTTGGTTTCAGCGTCAATCAGCAAGGTACCCACCGGCATTTTCAAGGTGATGTCGTCGCCTGCTGCGCCAAACATATCGGAGCCCATGCCATGCTCACCTCGTTTGGCCTCATGGCGGCGTGAAAAGCGAAAGTCGACCAAGGTATTCAAACTGGGATCAGCCACGGCAAAGACATGACCTCCACGACCACCGTCGCCACCGTTGGGGCCGCCAAATTCTTTGTATTTTTCGTGACGAAATGACACGCAACCATTGCCGCCGTCTCCAGCGATGATGTCGATAAAAGCTTCGTCAACGAATTTCATATAGGTATCTTAAAGAACAAAGCCCCGACGAGCGGGGCTTTGAAGCTGACGTCGGTCAAAAACCTAAGCGTCAAATGGGGGTGACATTCACCATTTGCTTGTTCAAAGCGCCTTTGAATGAGAAAGACACATGACCTTCAACCAAGGCAAACAAGGTGTGGTCTTTGCCAATGCCGACATTGGTGCCGGGGTGGAACTTGGTGCCGCGCTGGCGAACAATGATGGCACCAGCAGTAATGTGCTCCCCACCAAAGGCTTTTACGCCCAGCATTTTGGGTTTGGAATCGCGGCCGTTACGTGTTGAGCCGCCACCTTTTTTCTGTGCCATGTTTGTGTAACTCCTTAGGCTTGGATAGAGGCAATTTGCAATTCAGTGAATTGCTGGCGATGCCCTTGACGTTTTTGATAGTGCTTACGGCGACGCATTTTGAAAATGCGAACCTTGTCGTGCTTGCCGTGCGCGACCACCATGGCTTTAACAGATGCACCGGACACCAAGGGCGTGCCGACTTTGATTTCTGCGCCGTTTCCGACGGCCAAAACCTGATCGATCACAATTTCTTGGCCAACATCCGCAGCGATCTGTTCTACTTTGATTTTTTCGCCGGCTGACACGCGATACTGCTTGCCACCGGTTTTTATGACTGCGTACATACGAACCTCTGAAAGATAGACTCTTTTCCCCGCCAACCTATTTCAGCGGAGCCAAATATTTTAGCATGCGCAAGGGTTTTGTCACTGTTTTTAAGCTTTCAACACCCTGTCTCCCTATAATTAAGGACTGATTACATACATTTACCACCTTGTCGAGCGCTCTCAATCCTTCACCCAAGCCTTTTTCTGGCCTGATTGCAAATGACATGGCTGCTGTGGACCTGCTCATAGGCCAGCGCTTGAGTTCAGGTGTGCCGTTGGTGGGCAAAGTGGCACAGCACATCATCAGCTCGGGGGGGAAGCGTTTGCGACCCGTGTTACTTCTTTTGATGGCAGGCGCTTTGGGTTACAAGGGCAGCGACCACTTCAAACTGGCCGCCGTGGTGGAGTTCATACACACCGCGACACTGTTGCATGACGATGTGGTTGATGACTCTGGCATGCGTCGCGGCAAAGCCACGGCCAATGCTTTATTTGGTAACCCAGCCAGTGTATTGGTAGGAGATTTTTTGTATTCCCGCGCTTTTCAAATGATGGTTGAGTGTGGAGAGATGCGTATTTTGGATATCGTGGCTGACGCCACCAATGTCATTGCGGAAGGCGAAGTCATGCAACTCATGAATATGCATGATGCATCGCTGGATCAGCAAGGGTATTTGAAAGTGATTCGCAGTAAAACAGCTAAATTGTTTGAAGCCTCCACCCGCTTGCCTGCCATTTTGGTGAAATCCCCACCTGATGTGGAAGCTGCTTGCGCTGCTTACGGTCAAGCTTTAGGTACCGCTTTTCAAGTCATTGATGATGTGCTGGACTATGACGGTGACGCTGCGATGATTGGAAAAAATCTGGGTGATGATTTGCGCGAAGGCAAATCTACCTTGCCTTTGATTTTTGCCATGCAGCGCGGTACCCCTGACCAATGCCAGTTAATTCAAAAGGCGATTGAACAAGGTGATATTGCTGCATTGGCTGACATTGCAGACATCGTGCGCGCGACTGGCGCCATGCAAGCCACCCGGCAGGCTGCTGCGGAAGAAGCGCAGTTGGCGCTACAGGCTTTAGATGCTTTACCTTCAAGTGATTACAAAACTGCGCTGGCAGATATTGCAGCGCAAATG
>DAIQOH010000076.1:0-6094 GCA_036787995.1 Limnohabitans sp.
TAGCAAAGCGGTTATGCACCGGATTGCAAATCCGTGTAGGTCGGTTCGACTCCGGCCCGCGCCTCCAGTTCATTCAAGCATTCAAGCCCCGCAAGGGGCTTTTGTGTTTGGTTAAATACGATCTTGATTTGGGAGATGGGGCATGCAATTACACATTTCAACGAGCAAGGTTGATTTTGTCTGCTTGACGCAAGGCAGTGGCCCATGGGTGTTATTGGTACATGGTTTTCCTGACATTCCTCAGTCATGGTCTGCACAAATGCAGGCTTTGTCAGACGCGGGTTACAAAGTGATCGTGCCTTATCTGCCTGGCTATTTACCTTCTCGTATGAAAGGCCAGGCGTACTTTGACAAAGCCAGTTTGGTCAATGCCATGGCCGAGTTGATCGAGACCATATCCCCGCAACAAAAGCTGCATTACATCGGTCAGGACTGGGGCGCCATCATTGGCTATGCCTTGTGTTCGGCGAGGCCTGATTTATTGCACAGTGCGGTGCTGATGGCCGTACCCCATCCGCAGATCGTCGCACAACATTTGTTGGTGCCCAAGCATGTGCAACGCTCTTTTCATTGGTGGTTTTTCCAACAAGCCGAGTTACCTGAGCAAGCCTTAATGGCCAACGACATGGCTTTTATTGACTACCTGTGGCATGACTGGTCGGTACCTGACTTTCAAGATAAAGAACATATTGCACAAGTGAAAACCTGTTTAAGTCAGCCAGGGGTAATGACCACGGCATTGGCTTATTACCGCGCCATGTTTGACATGACCAAAGCTGATCCAGCGTTGACGGCATTGCGTGAAAACATGAACCGCAAAATTGCATTACCCACTTTGGCGTTGTGTGGTGCGCAAGACATGCGTGCGGAATTGATGCGTGAACAAGCGCCTTGTTTTGCTGGGCATTACGAATACCAAGAAGTTGCCAATGCAGGTCATTTTTTGCAACGAGAGCAAAGTCAAGCGGTGAATGAACATTTACTGCGTTGGTTGGCCAGGACGCCGTGAGGTATGCGGGTTAACCATAGGTAATTCGCTGTAAGCAACACGCGAAGATAGGTGATTGCAGAATTTTGTCTCGAATAGGCGCTGAAGATGGTTGATGATGTCATCCTGGAAACCCACCAACTGGTTAAAGAGTTCAAAGGATTTGTGGCCGTCAACGCAGTAGATTTGAAAATACAGCGCGGTTCCATACATGCCTTGATAGGCCCTAATGGTGCAGGCAAAACCACCTTCTTCAATTTACTCACCAAATTTTTGATACCCACCAGTGGGCGCATTCTTTTCAACCAGCAAGACATCACTGCGGAGAAACCCGCACAAGTAGCGCGTCGAGGCATCGTGCGGTCGTTCCAAATTTCGGCCACCTTTCCCCATTTGTCTGTTTTAGAAAATGTGCGCATTGCTTTGCAACGCTCAGTAGGTTCGTCGTTTGATTTTTGGCGTTCACAAAACAGCTTGAATCGTTTGAATGATCGTGCCATGGAGTTGCTGCTAGAGGTCGAGCTGGGTGATTTTTCAACTGTTCAGGCGGTGGAGTTGTCGTATGGACGAAAGCGTGCGCTGGAAATCGCCACGACTTTGGCGACCGAACCTGAACTCATGCTCTTGGATGAACCCACCCAAGGCATGGGTCACGAAGATGTAGACACAGTCACGCAGCTGATTAAAAAAGTCAGCGCCAATCGCACTGTGTTGATGGTTGAACACAATATGGGTGTGGTCTCACAAATTGCTGACACCATCAGCGTGTTGCAGCGAGGTCAAATCATTGCCGAAGGACCTTATGCCAAGGTATCGCAAGACCCCTTGGTTTTAGAAGCCTATATGGGCAGTACCGAAGCTGCTTTGGCAGGTGCCCATGGTCACTGAAACAGTTCCTTTTTTACGTATGCAAGGTGTCAACGCCTTTTATGGCGAATCGCATATCTTGCACGGTGTGGATTTGGTGGTCAACCAAGGCGAGTTGGTGACTTTGCTGGGACGCAATGGCGCGGGTCGCACCACCACCATCAAATCGGTGTTGGGGTTGGTAGGGCAGCGAAGTGGTTCGATTGAGATTTTGGGACAAGAAACCATTGGCTGGGACACACACCAGATTGCGCGTTTGGGCGTGGGCTACTGTCCTGAAGAGCGCGGCATTTTTGCCAGCCTCAGTTGCGAAGAAAACCTGTTGTTGCCGCCCGTCATAGCCCCTGGTGCCATGACCTTGGATGAGATCTACAGCATTTTTCCCAATTTGTATGAACGCCGAAACAGCCCTGGCACCCGCTTGTCGGGAGGCGAGCAGCAAATGTTGGCCATTGCCCGCATTTTGCGAACAGGCGCAAAGTTATTGCTGCTGGATGAAATCTCT
The DNA here is from genome assembly GCA_036787995.1 of Limnohabitans sp. GTDB lineage: Bacteria > Pseudomonadota > Gammaproteobacteria > Burkholderiales > Burkholderiaceae_C > Limnohabitans. The sequence continues at coordinate 2,361 of DAIQOH010000076.1, forward strand.
GAAGGCTTGGCACCGGTCATTGTGCAAGCTTTGTCACGCATGATTCAAACGCTGCGAGAAAAGCAATTCACCATCATCATGATTGAGCAAAATTTCCGTTTTGCCAGTGGCGTGGCAGACCGTTTTTATGTGATGGAACATGGTCGCATCGTGCAAGGTTTTGCGGCCACTGAGTTACCCAGCAAGATGGCCATGCTGAACGAGTATTTGGGTATTTGATTTTTAAAGGAACACCACCATGAAATTTTCTTTCAACACTGTATTGGCTTGTATGTTGACGGCAATGGGTCTGAATGCCCATGCGCAAATCTCTGATGGCATAGTGAAAATTGGTGTACTCAACGACATGTCGGGTTTGTATGCTGACATCACCGGCCCAGGTTCAGTCGTTGCGGCCAAGATGGCTGTTGAAGATTATTTGAAAAGTAGCAAAAGCAGCTTGAAGGTCGAGATCGTCAGCGCCGATCACCAAAACAAAGCGGATATTGGTTCTAATATCGCTCGCCAATGGTATGACACCGACAAGGTAGACATGATCATCGATGTGCCTACATCGTCTGTGGCCTTGGCTATCAGCCAAGTCAGCCGCGAAAAAGGAAAAATCCATATCAACACCGGCGCGGCTACCGCGGATTTGACTGGCAAAGCTTGCTCACCCAATACCGTGCATTGGTTGTACGACACGTGGATGCTGGCCAACGGCACAGGCAAAGCCGTGGTGCAACATGGTGGTAGCTCTTGGTTCTTTTTAACCGCCGACTATGCCTTTGGCCAAGCCTTGGAGCGTGATACTGAAGCCGTGATCTTGAAAAACGGTGGAAAGGTGTTGGGCAAAGTGCGTCACCCTTTGGCAACCCAAGATTTTTCATCGTTCTTATTGCAAGCACAGGCGTCTAAAGCCAAGGTCATTGGTTTGGCCAATGCAGGCGGTGACACCACCAACTCGATCAAGCAAGCCTATGAATTTGGCATTGTCAAAGGCGGTCAAACCTTGGCAGGCTTGTTGGTCTTTTTGACAGACATCCATTCATTGGGTCTGGAAAAAGCACAAGGCTTGTACCTGACAGAAACGTTTTATTGGGATTTGAACGACCAAACCCGCGCTTGGTCCAAACGTTTTGCTGCACTCAACAACGGCAAATACCCTTCGATGGACCAGGCGGGTGTGTATGCAGGCATCTTGCATTATTTGAAAGCGGTGGACGCTGCCAAGACAGACGATGGCACCAAGGTCACGCAAAAAATGAAAGACCTGCCCACCGATGATGTGTTGTTTGGCAAAGGGACTATCCGCAAAGACGGTCGCAAATTGCATCCCGCTTATTTGTTTGAGGTGAAAAAACCCTCAGAGTCCAAAGGTCCCTACGACTATTACAAATTGTTGGCCACCATTCCTGCAGACCAAGCGTTTCGCCCTTTGAATGAAGGTGATTGCCCCTTGGTGAAGAACTGATCCCAACATGGAAATCTTTGGCATTCCCTCGCAAGCGCTGTTTGGTCAGCTGTTGATCGGTTTGATCAACGGTTCGTTTTATGCGTTGCTGTCGTTGGGATTGGCAGTGATTTTTGGTTTGCTCAATATCATCAACTTCACTCACGGTGCCCAGTACATGATGGGCGCTTTTGTGGCTTATTTGTCATTGCAATGGTTGGGTTTGAATTATTGGCTGGCATTGATAGCAGCGCCCGTGGTGGTAGGTGCCACAGGTGTGTTGGTCGAGCGAACCATGTTGGTTCGCTTGTACAAACTTGACCATTTATATGGCTTGCTGCTGACTTTTGGTTTGGCCTTGATTCTTCAAGGGTTGTTTCGAAACGCCTATGGCGCTTCTGGCATGCCTTATGCCGTTCCCGAAGTGTTTCAAGGTGCGGTGGACTTAGGCTTTATGTTTTTGCCCAAGTACCGCGCTTGGGTGATCGTTGCGTCCATGTTGATTTGTGTATCAACATGGTTTGTGATTGAACGCACCAAGCTTGGGGCTTACCTCCGAGCGGCAACAGAAAATCCTTCAATGGTCCAAGCCTTTGGCATCAACGTTCCCCGCATGATCACGCTCACCTACGGCTTTGGTGTGGGCTTGGCTGCCTTGGCGGGGGTGATGGCTGCACCTATTTACCAGGTCAGTCCCATGATGGGTGCTGACATCATCATTGTGGTTTTTGCTGTGGTGGTCATTGGTGGCATGGGGTCCATCATGGGCTCTATCGTGTCTGGTTTTGGTTTGGGATTGATAGAGGGATTGACCAAAGTGGTTTATCCCGAGGCCTCCAATACTGTGATTTTTGTCATCATGGCGATTGTGTTGTTGATGAAGCCTGCGGGTTTGTTTGGAACTGAGAAGTGATGCCATGAGCAACCCTGTGTTTGACAGCCAAGACCTGCGCCACCAATGGATGGCATTGGGCTTGATGCTGGTTTTCTTTGTGGTAGCTCCTTATTTTGTGTATCCCGTGTTTTTGATGAAGGTGATGTGCTTTGCGCTCTTTGCCTGTGCATTCAATTTGTTGTTGGGATTTGGTGGTTTGCTGTCGTTTGGTCATGCCATGTTTTTTGGTACCTCGGGCTATGCTGCTGCCCATGCAGCCAAGGTGTGGGGTTTGACGCCAGAACTCAGTGTGCTGTTTGCGACCCTGTGTGCCACGGCGTTGGCAGGGGTGGTGGGCTTGTTGGCCATTCGTCGCCAAGGGATTTACTTTGCCATGATCACCTTGGCCTTGTCACAAATGGTGTATTTTGTGTATTTGCAAACCCCGTTCACCGGCGGCGAAGACGGTATACAGGGCGTTCCGCATGGCCAGTTATTTGGTCTGATTGATTTGAACAATGAAGTGGCCATGTACAGTTTTGTGCTGGGCATTTTCTTAGGCGGTTTCGCACTGGTGTGGCGGATTGTGCATTCACCTTTTGGACAAGTACTCAAAGCCATTCGTGAAAACGAGCAACGTGCTTTGTCTTTGGGCTATGACACCGACAAATTCAAGCTGATGGCGTTTGTGTTGTCGGGAACGGTTGCCGGTATGGCTGGTGGCACCAAGGCGTTGGTGTTTCAGTTGGCTTCACTCACTGATGTGCACTGGACCATGTCAGGCGAAGTGGTGCTTATGACGCTGGTCGGGGGATTAGGTACTTTGTTTGGCCCGGTGGTTGGCGCTGCTGTGATCGTTACCATGCAAAATTATTTGGCCCAACTGGGGTCTTGGGTGACAGTGGTTCAAGGCGTGGTGTTTGTGGTGTGCGTCATGTTGTTTCGCAAAGGCGTGGTTGGCGAAATCGCCAACCTGATCAAAAAGCCTTTGTAAACTGGTCAGTAGCGGTTGTAAATTTCCAGTGCTTTGAGCATGGATTTTTCTTGTTTGATGATGGGCATCATTTTCGATTCTTTGTCGTCATATTGCTTCAGTAGCGCAATCACTTTTTCTGCAGCAGCGGCCGGTACGACCACAATGCCATCGGTGTCACCCACAATGTAGTCGCCTGGGTTGACCATCACATCACCGCATTTGACAGGCACTTGTTTTTCCGAGCTGACCATTCTTCCCACTGAGGTGGCTGGCGTGATTCGGCGTGACCACACAGGAAATCCAATTTGCTTTAATTCCGCCACATCTCGCACCGCGCCATCTATCACGGCACCTGCCAAATTGCGTACCTTGGCGGTTGTACCCATCAAATTACCCATGGCGGCAATGTCCAGTCCATCCTGCATGACGTAGACCAGTACAGATCCTTCGGG
>DAIQOH010000077.1:0-5963 GCA_036787995.1 Limnohabitans sp.
TGTACAACTCCATCACGCCTTTGCGCAGGTCTTGCAACTTCGGTGTTTGGGTGTGCACCACCATGCCCGCTTCGGCGGGTGTGGTGCAAGACGCAGGGAAACCTTTGCGGCCATCGATTTCGACCAAGCACAAGCGGCAAGAACCAAAAGGCTCGAGGCTGTCTGTCGCGCACAGCTTGGGCACTTGGATGCCTGCTTCAACAGCAGCACGCATCAGGGAGGTGCCCTTAGGGACACTCACCTCATAGCCATCAATGTTCAGTTGAACGGTTTCGCTGGAAATGCGCGCTGGGGTGCCGTGGTCACGCTCTTGTTTCAGGTACATCAACATGGTGTTTCCTTAGGCTGCTTTGGCAACGTCGGCTTGCAAGCCGAAATCTGCGGGGTAATGGTTGAGTGCAGAAAGCACAGGGAAGGGCGTCATGCCGCCCATGGCGCACAAACTGCCGTTGACCATGGTGTCGCACAAGTCACGCAGCAAATGCACTTGTTGTTCTTTGTTGGTGGCGGTGCCGATGCGGTCGATGGTTTCCATACCGCGTGTCGAGCCGATGCGGCAGGGCGTGCACTTGCCACAACTCTCCAAAGCACAAAATTCCATGGCGTAACGTGCCAGCTTGGCCATGTTGGCTGTGTCGTCATGCACCACGATGCCACCGTGACCCACTACCGCACCCATGGCCGCATAAGCTTCGTAGTCGAGTGGCACATCCCATTGCGACTCAGGCACATAAGCACCCAGTGGTCCACCCACTTGGACGGCTTTGATGGAGCGGCCACTTCGACTGCCACCACCAAAGTCAAACAGCAATTCACGCAAGGTCAAACCAAAGGCACGCTCGACCAAACCGCCTTGCAAGATGTTGCCAGTGATTTGGAAGGGCAAGGTACCTGTGGAGCGACCCATGCCGAAGTCTTTGTAAAAGGATGCACCCTTTGCCATGATGATGGGAACGCTGGCCAAGGTGATGACGTTGTTGATGACCGTGGGTTGACCGAATAAACCTTCAAGCGCTGGCAATGGCGGCTTGGCCCGCACAATGCCACGCTTGCCTTCAATACTCTCCAGCATGGCTGTTTCTTCACCACACACATAAGCCCCTGCGGCTTTGCGGACTTGCAAGTGGAAAGCCTTGCCACTGCCCAACACATTGGCACCCAAATAACCAGACGACTCGGCCAAGGCAATGGCGGTGTTCATGGTGTCAATGGCGTGCGGGTATTCAGAACGAATGTAAATAAAGCCTTGGGTCGCACCCACGGCCAAACCTGCGATGGCCATGCCCTCGATCAGCATGTAGGGGTCGCCCTCCATGGTCATGCGGTCGGAAAAGGTACCCGAGTCGCCTTCGTCGGCATTGCACACCACGTACTTTTGCGAAGCTGTGGTGCCGCGCACAGTGCGCCATTTGATGCCAGCCGGGAAAGCTGCGCCACCTCGGCCACGCAGTCCAGAGTCAAGAACTTCCTGCACCACTGCAGCACCATCCATGGCCACTGTTTTTTGCAAACCGACCCAACCGCCATGGGCTGCATAGTCGTCTAATGACAGCGGGCGGGTGATGCCCATGCGAGCAAAGGTCAGCCGTTGTTGTTTGGCGAGGTAAGGAATTTGATCGGTGATGCCTAACGACAAGGGATGCAGTCCACCATTTAAAAAGCCAGCTTCAAACAGCGAAGGGACATCTTCAAATGCCACGGGTCCATAAGCCATGCGACCTTGGGCTGTGACCACTTCCACCAAAGGCTCTAGCCAAAACATGCCACGCGAACTGTTGCGCTGTATGTCGATGGTCAAACCTCTTGCAACAGCTTCTTTGTGAATCGCGTCAACAACCTCATCTGCACCAGCAGCGAGTGCAGCGGAATCGCATGGAACAAAAACAGTGATGCTCATACTGCGCTTTCCAAAGATTTCACCAAGCGAGTCAGTTTGGCTTCGCTGACACGGGCATGCAATTTGTCGTCAATCTGCACAGCGGGTGAAGACGCACACAGTCCCAAGCAATACACAGGCTCTAAGGAGTACATGCCATTGGTGCTGGTTTCATGGCCTTTGCAGTCCAGTAATTTTTCAGCCAAATCCCACAGTTCTTCACTGCCACAGGATTGGCAAGCTTCGGCACGACAGACTTGAATAACGTGTTTGCCAGGGGCGGTGCTGCGAAAGAAATGGTAGTAAGTGATAACGCCATGCACTTCTGCACGTGAAAGGTTAAGCCCTTGTGCAATCGAAGCAACACTGCTTGCAGGAATGAACCCAAGCTTGTCTTGAATAGCGTGCAACAAAGGCAGCAACGCGCCAGGCTCGCCTGCATGTTGCTGCACCAGTTGGTCAATAAGCGCCTGCTCAGGCGAAGCTTGGGTTGAATTCATGGCTCAATCAGTTAAAAAATTTGCCCACACTCAAAAGTGTGCGGTAGATGCCCCAGGCCAGTGGAATACCCACAGCGGTCCATGCAAACAAGACCCACAAGGGGTTGGATTCGCTGCTGGCAGCTTGCGCGCTACCTACTTCTGACGCGCTGGCCTTTTCATGGGCGAGTTTTTTCTCGTTGGCCAATTCCTCGGCATTCATGAAGTGTTTGGCGTCCACAGGCTTGATCATCAGGTTGGCCATCAAACCCACCACCAACATGCCTACCAAGATGAACATGGTTTGGTTGTAAACCTGTTCGCGAGGAATACCCAAACCCAATTGGTAGTCGCGCATGTAATTGACAACGACGGGGCCCAAAATGCCTGCTGTGGCCCAAGCGGTCAGCAAACGTCCATGGATAGCACCGACCATTTGCGTGCCAAACAAATCGGCAAGGTAGGCAGGCACAGTGGCAAAACCGCCGCCATACATGCTGAGGATGATGCAAAAAGCTGCAACAAAAAGCAGTTTGTTACCTGCCATGGCACTGGCGGGAACAGAGGCGTACAAAGCGCCACCCAACACAAAAAAGATGATGTAGGTCAGTTTGCGCCCCAATTTGTCAGACAAACTGGCCCACACAAAACGACCACCGATATTGAACAAGCTCAGCAAGGCGGTAAACCCAGCTGCTATGCCTGCAATCGTGGTCAATTGGGCTTTATCAAGGTCAACAAACTTGGCATCAATACCCATTAAGGTGCCGCCAAACACTTCTTGCAACATGGGGCTGGCCATGCCGATCACGCCAATGCCTGCAGACACATTCATGCACAACACCACCCACACCATCCAAAACTGGGGAATGCCCCAGACTTTGCTGACATGCACATGGCCTTGGGTGATCATGGCATTGGCTTGCTGTTGAACAGGCGGAGTCCAACCAGCGGGTTTCCAACCTGTGGCAGGAATGCGGTAGCCCAATGCGCCAGACATCATGAACACAAAGTACACCAGTGCCATGCAGACAAAGGTTTGATATACGCCGACTTGGGTATCTGTCGCAAAAACTTTCATCAACTCGGCGGCCAAAGGAGAGCCGATCATGGCGCCACCACCAAAGCCCATGATGGCCATGCCAGTGGCCATGCCACGGCGGTCGGGAAACCATTTGATCAACGTACTGACAGGCGAGATGTAACCCAAACCAAGACCAATACCACCAATGAAGCCTGAGCCTAGCAACATCATCCAAAACTGGTGGTAGTAAACACCTACGGCTGAAATCAGCATGCCGCCGCACCAGCACAAGGCGCTGACCACGCCTGCTCGGCGTGGTCCTACACGTTCAAGCCAACCGCCCCATAAAGCTGCAGAGCTGCCAAGCAACACAAAAAACAAGGTGTACATCCAACCCAGCGTGGAGACCTTCCAATCGCAGGTGGTGATAAAAAGTTCTTGAAAAAAACCAATATCGGGACCGCATTTGATGGCTTCTTTGATGCCTAATGCCTTGGATAGGGGCAACCAAAACACGGAAAAACCATAGGCCATACCAATGCACAAATGGATGGCCAAGGCCGCGGGGGGGACCAGCCAGCGGTTAAAGCCTTCAGGTGCAACGATGCGTTCTTTGGACAAAAAGCCAGGGGCGTCATCTACAGTAGTCATGTTGTCTCCATGTTTGGAATAAGTTTTTGCTGACCCTAAGACTTTAACTGAACTTATGCTTTTGAAGCACATGGAAGTTTAGGGAAATCACTGCATTGCGGCAATATGACTTAGTTGGTAAGGTAAGCTCAGCTTCGTCAACACAACTAATATGCTCTAAAAAGCCTATATTTGCATGCATAAAGTTTCCATCAAACCGCAGTGGACCATCAGTGACGCCAAAGGAAATAACCTCGCGCCTCGCTTGCTTGAGTTGCTCTCGGAGGTGCAAGGTCATGGCAGTTTGTCCGGATCGTGTAAAAAAACCGGGGCTTCCTACCGACACGCTTGGAGTTTGATTCGCCAAGGCGAAGAGCAACTCGGCATGCCTTTGTTGAACATGGAGCGCGGCAAGGGTTCGACATTGACACCGCTGGCAGAAAAACTTGTCTGGGCGGGACACCGTATCTCTGCCAGGCTCACCCCCATGCTAGAAACATTGGCGTCCGAACTCGAGGGTGAAATTGGGCGCGTGCTCTCAGCGGGCAGTGAGGCGCTTCGCGTGCATGCCAGCCATGGTTTTGCGGTGGAGAAGTTGATCCAAACCCTGGCGCTGTCGGGCACCCGTGTAGAGCGTAAGTATGTGGGCAGCAATGAGGCCGTGGCATCGTTGCACGAAGGGGCATGCGAAATTGCAGGCTTTCACATTCCCCAGGGCGAGTTTGAAGAAACAGCATTCAAGCACTATGCCAAGTGGCTCATACCTAAAGAAAGCCGCATCATCCACGTAGCCACGCGACGCCAAGGGTTCATGGTGACCAGCGGCAACCCCCACAAAATTTACGAGGTGCAAGACCTCACCCGCAAAGGCATTCGCTTTGTGAATCGCCAACCCAGCAGTGGCACACGGTTTTTGCTGGAATGTTTTTTGAAAAAAGCCCATATCGACCCCACCCAAATTTCGGGCTACGAGCAAGCTGAATTCACCCATGCCGCGGTAGCGGCATTTGTGGCCAGTGGCATGGCCGATGTGGGCTTTGGTGTGGAAACACCCGCCAGGCGCTTTAAGTTGGAGTTTTTGCCCCTGGCCACAGAGCGTTATTTCTTGCTTTGCAACCAATCCGATTTAGATCGTCCGCATTTGCAAGCGGTGCTAAAGGTGCTGAACAGCGATGAGTTTCAGTTTGCCGTTAACCAATTGCCAGGCTACACCGCAGCGCATTGTGGACAGGTGTCCACCATTCAAGAAGCTTTTCCAGACTTGGCTGCAGCTAAAAAATTCTGAATTTGAAGTCCCATTAAAAAAGGCACCTTGGGGTGCCTTTTCCTTTTTACCTAAAGATAAATCAATACACAAAAATAGGATTCACGATGGCTTGTACCGAACCGGTGGTGCGGTGGGGGCCAACGGTGATCATGCCTTCGTAGACACCGTCTTTGATCGCTTGTTGAGCAACCACGTTCTCCAAAATGAAGACACCGAACTCAGCCAACAAAATTTGATGTACGTGGAACACTTGACCTGAGTTCTCAAAGGGAACAACTTCCAAGCCCCAAGTGTCTGAACCGATCATGGATACACCCAAAGAGGCCAAGTAGCGAGCACCTTGCACACCCAAGCCAGGTTCAACCGAACCATTGCGCTTGTTGTCCACACCCAGCAGTTTGTGCCAACCGGTATAGAAAATCACTACATCCCCTTTGTTGATCTTCATATTGCCTTGGCGCTTTAATGCAGCTTCAATTTCAGGCTGGTTGAAAGGCGTTCCCTCAGCAACGATGTCTTTGCCCATCAAAGCCGTCATGTCCAAAAGCACAGCACGGGTGGCCACACCGGGGAAGGTTTCAATGCCGAATTTCTTCAAGCCACCTATGCCGGTGACATCAATGCCTGGCGTACAGTTGTAGTAAACATTGTCAATACCAATATGACCCAGTCCATCGAGCTGTGTGC
>DAIQOH010000078.1:0-5952 GCA_036787995.1 Limnohabitans sp.
GGGCTGGGCCAATACTTTTTGACGAGCAGCATCCTCAAAACTCAAATCAATTTTGTCCACGCCCTGACGCGCCAATTCCTCTCGCCGCATCTGTACCTCTTCGGCCGCCCGCTCTGCTGCCCGAAACCGAGCCGGCAAAAAGTAAAAGCGTTCGGCCAACCAATAGATGCCGGTGACCACGGTGGCGGTGAACAGCAGCAATGCAAAGTTGCCCTCGTAAATGCCCAGGTACCAAGCACAGGCATAACTGACAAAAGCGGCCAGCACAAAGGCTGTAAGAGCGGCCATCAATCTTCCACCTGCAATATCGCCAAAAAGGCTTCTTGGGGTACTTCCACCGATCCGATTTGTTTCATGCGTTTCTTGCCTGCTTTTTGTTTCTCTAAAAGTTTGCGCTTGCGACTGATGTCACCGCCATAGCATTTTGCCAGCACGTTTTTACGCAAGGCTTTAATGGTTTCACGCGCAATGATGTTGGCGCCAATGGCGGCTTGTATGGCCACGTCGAACATTTGGCGGCTGATGATTTCGCGCATCTTCGCCACCACTGCACGACCACGGTACTGCGACTGGCTGCGGTGCACGATGATGGACAAGGCGTCCACCCGTTCACCATTTAACAAGATATCGACCTTGACCACGTCAGCGGCACGGTATTCCTTGAACTCGTAGTCCATGGAGGCATAGCCGCGGCTGACACTTTTGAGTTTGTCAAAAAAGTCCAGTACGATTTCGCCCAAGGGCATTTCATAGGTGAGCATCACCTGGCGGCCGTGGTAGGCCATGTTCAGTTGCACGCCGCGCTTTTGATTGGCCAAGGTCATGACCGCGCCCACATAGTCTTGCGGCATGTAAAGGTGCACCGTGACAATGGGCTCACGGATTTCTTCCATCTTGCTGGCCTCGGGCATTTTGGAAGGATTTTCTACCATGATGATCTCGCCATCGGCCTTGAGCACTTCGTAGACCACGCTGGGCGCGGTGGTGATCAGGTCTTGGTCAAACTCGCGCTCCAAACGCTCTTGCACGATTTCCATGTGGAGCAAGCCAAGAAAGCCGCAGCGAAAGCCAAAGCCCAGGGCTTGTGACACCTCGGGCTCATAGCGCAGCGACGAGTCGTTGAGCTTGAGTTTTTCCAAGGCATCGCGCAAGGCATCGTATTGGTTGGCCTCAGTCGGGTAGAGACCGGCAAACACCTGTGGCTGGATTTCTTTGAATCCAGGCAGAGCTTCTTCAGCAGGGCCCAGATTGTTAGGGAGCTTTTTTTCCAAGGTAATGGTGTCGCCCACCTTGGCGGCTTGCAATTCCTTGATGCCGGCGATGATGTAACCCACCTCACCCGCTTCCAAAGACTCACGTGACTCATTGGCCGGTGTGAACACGCCCAGGTTGTCGGCGTTGTAGACCGCGTTGGTGGCCATCATCTTGAAACGCTCGCCTTTGGCTATGCGACCGTCGACCACCCGCACCAGCATGACCACCCCCACATAGGTGTCAAACCAACTGTCGACGATCATGGCACGCAAAGGGGCATCAGGGTTGCCGCGTGGCGGTGGAATTTTGGCGACCACGGCCTCCAAGATTTCATCCACGCCCATCCCGGTTTTGGCAGAGCAGGGAATAGCTTCCGAGGCATCGATACCAATCACATCTTCAATTTCAGTTTTGGCATTGTCTGGGTCGGCAGAAGCCAAATCCATTTTGTTCAGCACAGGCACCACCTCAACACCGAGATCAAGGGCGGTGTAACAGTTGGCCACGGTCTGCGCTTCTACACCTTGACTGGCGTCCACCACCAACAAGGCACCCTCGCATGCCGACAAGGAACGGCTTACCTCATATGAGAAGTCCACATGCCCGGGCGTATCGATCAAATTCAGGTTGTAAATCTGCCCATCTTTGGCCTTGTAACGCAGTGAAGCGGTCTGCGCTTTGATGGTTATCCCCCGCTCTTTCTCGATGTCCATCGAGTCAAGCACCTGGGCCTCCATCTCTCTGTCGCTCAAGCCACCACAGCGCTGAATGATGCGGTCGGCGAGCGTAGATTTGCCATGGTCAATGTGCGCAATGATGGAAAAATTTCTGATGTGGTTCATCAAGGCAAACAGTTAAGTAATTGAATTTACAGAGGAGAAAACCATAAAAAAGGGCGCGTCAGGTGATGACGCGCCCGGAACCAACAATCTATGGCAACTGCGATAGTTGGGGTTTCATTGTAGGGAAAAAGGCGCTTTGGGAAAGCCCCGACCCACCACCGACACCACCGTTGCGACCCTGCGACACAAAATTTATTCACAGCTTGTCCACAGAATCATCGCAAAAACAACAGAACAACTTGTGGGTGAGCTGTGGAGTGTCGGGGGGAAAGTCTTGGGAATCTCGCATGGTGGTCAAACACAGATTTTTTATAACAATATTAGATAATAACCTTACTTCTTTATATGGTTTTAGATTGATGCAAAACTGTTTTTGAAGAAGTTCTTTCACAAAAAATATTTTTGAAAATCGTTGGGTGAATCCGTCAAACGCCTGTTTTACGGGTTAACCCTGGATTCCACAGGGTTTAACGCGGACGGATAACGGTGTATTGCGCCCACTCGCCACGGCGTAACAAGACATTGATAGGTTTGCTCTTGTCCAAGCGCGATAGCAATTGGGTGAACGATTTCACATCGGCCACCTCGGTGTTAGAGACCTGTACCACCACATCACCCTCTCGAACTCCGGCTTTCAATGCTGGTTCGGCAACCGCATCGACACGCACCCCACCCTTGAGATTGAGCTCTTTCTTCAAAGCATCGGTCAAGTCACTGACGGTCAGTCCCAGCAATTGGGTAGCGTTGGCTGGAGCGGCTTTCTCAGGAGCCGCTTTTTGCGCTGTGCGGTCTGGCTCGAACTCGCCTACAACGATGGGGTAGTCTTTGGTGGTGCCACGCCTGAACACCGTCACCGTGCTGGCGGTACCGGGCTTGGTACCACCTACAGCGCGGGGAAGGTCGGAAGATTTTTCTATCTTCTTACCGTCAAACTTCAAAATAATGTCGCCAGCTTCTAAACCTGCTTTATCGGCAGGTGAACCCGCCTCGACATTGCTGACCAATGCGCCCTGAGGTTTGCCAAGCCCCAAAGACTCAGCCACATCTTTGCTGACGTCGCCAATACCCACGCCCAAGCGGCCGCGCTGCACACGGCCAGAAGCGCGCAGTTGGGTGCTCACTTGAACAGCTTCATCAATAGGGATGGCAAAAGAAATGCCCATGAAACCACCCGAGCGGGAATAGATTTGGCTGTTAATACCCACCACTTCGCCGCGCATATTGATGAGCGGACCACCAGAGTTACCAGGATTGATGGCCACATCGGTTTGGATAAAGGGCAAGTAGTCACCGGTATCACGGCCTTTGGCGCTGACAATGCCGGCTGTGACGGTGTTTTCCAGGCCAAAGGGTGATCCGATGGCCATGACCCATTCGCCCACTTTCAAGCGGTTGGGGTCGCCGATTTTCACAGGCGGCAAACCGGTGGCTTCAATCTTGACCACGGCGACATCGGTGCGTTTGTCTGCACCCACGATACGTGCGGTGAACTCGCGCTTGTCGGTGAGGGTCACAATGACTTGATCTGCGCCATCGACCACATGGGCATTGGTCATGATGAACCCGTCGCTGGTCAAGATAAAGCCAGAACCCACGCCACGTGGTTGTTCTTCGGGTTGCTGCTGTTGAGGGCGGTTAGGTTGCCTGGGTGTGCCGGGTTTGCCGGGAGGGGGCATGCCAAAAAATCGGCGAAACAGTTCTTGCAATTCTTCATCGCTGGGGCCACCGTTGTTGGGCCCGCCAATGTTGGGGCCACCTGCCACAGGGCTGGCCACCGCTTTTTCCAAGGTACGGATATTGACCACCGAAGGGCCGACGATTTCGACCAAGTCAGTGAAATCAGGAAGCGTGCGAACCGCAGCGCTGGACTGTGCCCAAGCCGACTGCAAAGGCAAGAGTGCGGGCGCACTCCAAAGAACGGCAGTCAGACCTAAAGCGCCCATCCACAAGCCCATGCGTTTGTCAGTGAATTTGCTCAACATATATGAAGCTCCAAAACCTAAGGGGTTGGTTGTAAGTGAAAACATCAGCATCGGTGGGGTGACACCGGCATTACCTCAGCCAAATCGGGGCAATCCTGCGTTTTTAAAGTCGCTTGAACACCAAAGTGCCATTGGTTCCACCAAAACCGAAATTGTTTTTGACAGCGACGTCAATTTTCATATCACGGGCGGTATTGGCGCAATAGTCCAAATCGCACTCGGGGTCAGGGTTATGCAAATTGATGGTGGGGGGCGCTTTTTGGTCGTACAGCGACAAAACCGTGAAGACACTCTCAATACCGCCAGCGCCACCCAACAAATGGCCGGTCATGGATTTGGTGGAGCTCACCACCATGGACTTGGCATGGTCGCCAAAAGCCGCCTTGATGGCTTGGGTTTCATTGATGTCCCCCAACGGCGTGGAGGTGCCATGGGCATTCAGGTAGTGCACTTGGTCGGCATTGATTTGCGCATTGGTCAAGGCATTGCGCATGGCGCGACGGGGGCCATCCATGTTAGGTGCCGTCATATGACCGGCATCGGCACTTCGGCCATAGCCAATCAATTCAGCATAGATACGTGCACCCCGTGCTTTGGCATATTCGTATTCTTCCAGCACCACCACACCGGCACCCTCACCCAACACAAAACCATCACGGTCACGGTCCCAAGGACGCGATGCGCCTTGCGGATCGTCGTTACGGGTGGAGAGGGCTCGCATGGCAGCAAAGCCGCCCAAGCCCAGCGGGGAAACCGTGGCTTCTGCCCCGCCAGCAATCATCACATCAGCGTCGCCATATTCAATGATGCGACCAGCTTCACCAATGCTGTGCAAACCGGTAGTGCAAGCTGTGGCGATGGCAAGGTTGGGGCCTTTGAACCCGCATCGCATGGACACATGGCCAGAGATCATATTGATGATGGAGGCAGGCACAAAAAAAGGCGAAATACGTCGCGGGCCGCGCGCAACCAATTCGTCGCGCATGTTTTCGATCAAGGGCAAGCCCCCAATGCCAGAACCAATCAAACAACCGATACGGTAAGAAGCCTCTTCGTCCAAGGCATCCCCTGTGGCCAAACCTGCATCTGCCACAGCCTGTAGACCGGCAGCCACACCCAAATGGATGAAGCGGTCCATGGTGCGCGCTTCTTTGGGAGAGATGTAGGCATCGAGATTGAAGTTTCTGACTTCGCCTGCAAAGTGGCAAGCGAAAGCAGACGCATCAAAATGGGTGATGCGATCAATGCCAGATTGACCGGCCAAAACCCGTGTCCAGGATTCTTGTGCTGTGTTGCCGACGGGGGATACACAGCCCAAGCCTGTCACGACCACGCGACGACGGCTCATGCGAAACCTTGGAAATTAGGCTTTTTTATGTGCCAATGCGTAATCAATAGCGTTTTGTACGGTGGTGATTTTCTCGGCGTCTTCGTCTGGGATTTCAATCCCAAACTCGTCTTCCAGTGCCATCACCAGTTCCACGGTGTCCAAGGAGTCAGCGCCCAGATCGGCCACAAAGGCTTTTTCATTGGTGACTTGTGACTCTTCCACGCCGAGTTGTTCGGCAATGATTTTTTTGACACGTGATTCGATATCGCTCATGTTTCCCTCAGAGGGTTGGTTAGAAGTCCGCGATTTTAGCCGCGCGGACGAAACAGCTTGCTAATGACTTATACCGAGGTATCAAGCCATGAACATCCCGCCATTGACGTGAATCTCTTGACCGGTGATGTAGCCGGCATGCGTACTGGCCAAAAAAGCCACGGCGTGGGCCACATCTTCGGGTTTGCCCAGGTGGCCCAAAGGAATTTGGGCCAACAAGGCTTGTTGTTGTTCGGGCGGCAGACCGGCCGTCATGTCGGTGTCGATGAAG
>DAIQOH010000079.1:0-5563 GCA_036787995.1 Limnohabitans sp.
TTCATTTGCGCCCAAGCGGGTAAAGAAATCAGTGATACGCGGTAATTCGGCGTTGTAGGCTGCACGCAGTTCAGGTGTATCAGCCACACTTTGCAAATGCCCCACCATGCCCCAAGCACGTCCAAGTTGTTCGGTTGCGGTATCCAATACCTTTGAAACAGACAGCCAATCAGCGGGAAATGCATCAGCAGTTACCTGAGCCATGGCGTTCTCTGCTTTTTCAAGCAGTTGAGACATGGCGGGTGAAATGTGTTCGGGGCGAACCTCGCTGAAACGGGGAAGGGCGGAGAAATCTAAAAGAGGGTTGCTCATGTCTTGGCAGATAAGGACTGTTGGGCGGAATCCAAGGTATTGGCCAGTAACATGGTGATGGTCATAGGCCCTACACCCCCTGGCACAGGCGTGATGTAGCCAGCCACATGACTCACCGCGTCAAAATCGACATCACCGCACAACTTGCCCGCTTTGTCTCGGTTCATACCCACATCGATCACCACTGCACCGGGCTTGACCATGTCGGCGGTCAACACATTGCGCTTGCCTACTGCCGCCACAATGACATCAGCTTGCAAACAATGGAGTTTGAGGTCGGTTGTGGCACTGTGACAAACAGTGACGGTGGCGTTCTCTTGCAAAAGCATCAGTGCCATGGGTTTGCCCACAATATTGCTTCTGCCAATCACCACCGCGTGTTTGCCTTTGAGCTTGTAGCCGATGCTTTCCAACATCTTCATACAACCGTGCGGTGTACAAGGCCAGTAGGCAGGCAGTCCCGTCATCAAAGCACCCGCACTGGCCACATGAAAACCGTCCACATCTTTGGCAGGTGCAATGGCTTCAATGACTTTTTGGGCATCGATATGTGCAGGCAAGGGCAGTTGCACCAAGATACCGTGGATACTGTCGTCATTGTTCAAGGCTTCTACCCTTGCCAACAATTCAGCTTGGCTGAAGGATTCGGGATGTTTTTCAAGAACCGAATGGATGCCCACTTGCTCGCATGCTTTCACTTTGTTGCGCACATATACCTGCGAAGCAGGGTTGTCGCCAACCAAGATCACCGCCAAGCCAGGTTGAATGCCTTGAGAGATAAGGGATTGTGTTCGTTCTGCAAAATCTGCGCGCAAGCGCTGCGACAAAGCGTTGCCGTCTATGAGTACTGCTGTCATTAGGATTTGGCGTTTTGGCCCAAAGCAATTTTCAGCAGGTCTGCCACAGTGTTTGCGTTGAGCTTTTCCATGATGTTGGCGCGATGCGCTTCCACGGTTTTGATGCTGATACCCAGGTCATCTGCAATTTGCTTGTTTAAACGACCCGCCACAATGCGCTCAAGCACTTGGGCTTCGCGGGTGGTGAGTTTGGCCATCAGGGCATCACGGTTGGCCGCGGTTTGTGATTCATTGAAAGAGTCACGTGCCTGGTCTAGCATGCGCTCTACCAAACTGACCAATTCTTCTTCTTTGAATGGCTTTTGGATGAAATCCATGGCACCCTTTTTCATGGTGGTCACAGCCATAGGTACGTCGCCATGGCCGGTGATGAACACGATGGGTAGCGGCGATTTGCGCTCGACCAAACGGTCTTGCAACTCTAGGCCAGAGATGCCCGGCATGCGAATGTCCACAATCAAGCAAGCCACTTCACGAGGGTCATAGCGACTGAGAAAAGTTTCGGCGGAATCAAAACAACGCACACGGTAGTCTTTGCCTTCAAGCAACCACTGTAACGAGTCACGTACTGCCTCGTCGTCATCGACCACATACACATTGCCTTTTTTGGGAATCAAACTCATCTCATGCTCCAAGGTGCCAATGCTGGCATTAAAGGGGTATCAAGGTTTTGCTTGCGGGTAGCCAAAATGAAAAACGACACCCAACTATCAATTTTCCATTGTAGATGTTCTCTGCCGTCATGCGTCCTTGGTGCGACTCAATGATGGTGCGGCATAAATTCAAGCCTATGCCCATGCCTTCATTTTTGGTGGTGTAAAAAGCTTCGAACACACGCTCCATCACATCGGCCGTCATGCCAGTTCCGGAATCGCTGACAGAAAACTCCACCACGTCGAGACCATCCACCTCTTTGGGGACCACTTGCAATTCCACATGTCTTTGGTTTGTGGGGCGCTGCGCATGTTCAATGGCTTCGGCGGCGTTTTTCAATAAATTGATCAGCACTTGTTCAATCAGTATGGGGTCCACATGCAAATGCGAAAGCCGCTCAGACACAAACAAGCTGAGCTTGACTTGACGCCGCCGCAATTCAATGTCGGCCAGATCCACAGCTTCCGCCACGATAGGTGCGATAGCCGAATTAACACGGTTGGTTTCGCTGCGCTTTACAAAACTGCGGATGCGTTGAATGATTTGGCCGGCACGTTGGGCTTGCTTAGAGGTTTTTTCCAGTGCTACTTTCAATTCATCTTCGCTGATTTGTTTGCCTTGCAAGCGTGACAACATGCCATTGCAATAGTTGGTGATTGCAGTCAGTGGTTGATTCAATTCATGCGCCACGCTGGAAGCCATCTCACCCATGGTGATCAAGCGACTGGCTGATTGGGCGCGTTCAGCTTGCAGGGCGGCTTGTTCTTCAGCCAAACGTCGCGCGGTGATGTCGGTTGAAATGACCATTTGTGCCAAACGGCCATCCACCCAGTTGAAATAACGGGTTCGAACCTCTAACCATTTATGCAATTCAGGCACATAAACCTCAGCGTTTTCGGTGCGCGATTGGGTGAGGGCGTAGGTAGGCATGCCCACCATGTCGTCAACACTGTCCAGATTGGCGCTTGCATCGGCGGGCAACATACCTGCTTGCGACACCAGTTCAAGGTGGCCCTTGCCTTGGTTACCAAACCACTGACGGTACAACTTATTGGCAAACAGCAATTCCGTGCTACCCAAAGGGGATACCGAAACCGAAGCGTCCAGTGCCTCTAACACTGTTGTGAAGCGTTCATGTGAGGCAGAGAGTTGCTCGCGAATTTTGTTGGGCTCGGTGATGTCGGTCATCGATGTCATCCAACCTGTTTGGTGACCCATGGCATCAATCAGGGGTGAGACATACAACCTCGCATCGAACACCGTGCCGTTTTTGCGTCTCACCCGAATTTGAAAACCGCTTAATGTGGTGCGGCCATTCAATTGATCGCTGAGTTTGCTGTTGAGCATTTCGCGGTCTTCGTCAGGCCAATAGGGAAAAGGTGAACTAGAACCCACCAACTCGGCCTCGCTCCAACCGGTCATTTGGCAAAAAGCTGCATTCACATAGGTGATGCGACCATTCATGTCCATGGCGCGCATGCCAGTCAGTATGGAGTTTTCCATGGCGCGCCGGAAATTTGTTTCAGTGACCAAGGCTTGTTGGGCTTGCACGCGTCTGCGGGTGTGACGCCAAGTTCCTATCAACATCCATGTGGTCATACCACTCAATAGCAAAACCAACCAAAAAAGGCCGCTGCCAATCAACACCTGAGAAGTGCGATAAGCCTGCGCACGCAGTTGCAGGCTGTTGCCAATGGTAGAAATAGGAACAATGTATTCGTAGGCTTTGGATTCCCATGGGGAATACTCCCAGAGTCCTGTTCGAGGTTTGATGCTTTGACCAGCAAGAGGTGTGTTGTTGCCGTCGACCAATGACACAGCATGACGAGCGCTGATTTCTGCTGGCACGGTGTAGCGCAACAAACCTTCGATGGCGTACTCCACCATCACAACCCCTTTGAACTGGTTGTTCAGGTTCATAGGAATATGCAGTTGTATTTGGGTTTCAGCTTGGCCCATTTTTTCCCGCGGCTTGATGGTGATGGGGGGAGAAAAAACGGCTTGTCGGAGTTCCTTGGCCAGCAAGAACGTTTCCTCGGCTTCAGGGTGGTCTAACCATGGTCCTTGGTGGCGAAAATGTTGCATGTCCACACTGTTGCTTGCGGTTTGCGCTTTGACTCGTCGGTATTCATCTACCCAAGAGATGGCATTGATCTCAGGGTATTGTTTGATGAGGTCAGTAGACTGTTCATCAAAATTCACCACGCTGATTTTGTCGTTGCTGACATCGCGGGCCAGTTTCATCATGCGTTCTTGTTGCTCTAGCAAGTGCAAGCGCATTTTTTGGTTGGCGTATTCCAGGTCGCGTTGAACACTTTCTTGCTCACGCTCCATTTCCTCATAGCGTAAATAGCCTACGCTGCTGATAATGGTTAACAAAAAAACAGCGACTGCAGCCATGGGTGCTAACAGTGCGACACGGTCTTGTCGGTTGGGCGTTTGTTTTTTCCACCAAGCGACCCAGCGCCGATTGAAAGGCTTGATGAGGTCAGAGATAGTTTGAAAGCGCATCGTGCTTGAGTTTATGGCACCGCGAAGTTTGAAAAAAATCCAGCAAATTTCATAATAAGAAATGTATAAGCATAATTTGAAATTAAGATCGAAACCTGCGACACTTTGGCAAAGCTTAGCCTTATAAGGAGACAAACCATGGCTGCTCAACCCGAACCCTTGCGAACATTCGCCTTGAACGACAGTGACAGCCAAGAAACCCGCGAATGGATGGACGCCTTGTCGGCAGTCATCGCGTCCGAAGGCCCAGAGCGGGCGCACTTCTTATTAGAGCAACTGCTGGAACACGCTCGTGAAAACAGCATCGACATGCCGTTCTCCGCGAACACCGGCTATGTCAACACCTTGGAACCCGACCAAGAAGAACGCTGCCCCGGCAACATCGAGATTGAAGAGCGTTTGCGCGCCTATATGCGCTGGAACGCCATGGCCATGGTGGTCAAGGCCAATCGCCACAACCCCGCAGACGGCGGCGACTTGGGTGGTCACATCGGTTCGTTTGCATCGCTGGCCCACATGTTCGGCGCAGGCTTCAACCACTTTTGGCACGCCGAAAACGAAAACCATGGCGGCGATTTGCTCTACATCCAAGGCCATGTGTCGCCCGGTGTGTATGCCCGTGCTTATTTAGAAGGTCGTTTGACCGAAGAGCAGTTGCTCAACTTCCGTCAAGAAGTGGATGGCAAGGGCTTGTCCAGCTACCCACATCCTAAGCTGATGCCTGAGTTTTGGCAGTTCCCCACCGTGTCCATGGGTTTGGGTCCTTTGATGGCAATTTACCAAGCGCGGTTTTTGAAATATTTGCATGCCCGTGGCATTGCCAACACCGAGAACCGCAAGGTGTGGGTGTTCTGTGGTGACGGAGAGATGGACGAGGTCGAGTCCTTGGGCGCCATTGGTTTGGCTGCACGTGAGAAATTGGACAACCTGATTTTTGTCATCAACTGCAATTTGCAGCGCTTGGATGGCCCAGTGCGTGGCAACGGCAAGATCATCCAAGAGTTGGAGAGTGAATTTCGAGGCGCGGGCTGGAATGTGTTGAAGTTGATTTGGGGCAGCAATTGGGATCCTTTGATCGCACGCGACAAAGACGGTGCTTTGCGGCGCATCATGATGGAAACCGTGGACGGCGATTACCAAGCTTTCAAAGCCAATGATGGCGCTTATGTGCGCAAACATTTCTTTGGTCGAGACCCCCGCACCTTGGAGATGGTGGCCAAGATGAGCGA
>DAIQOH010000080.1:0-5361 GCA_036787995.1 Limnohabitans sp.
CTCTTGATGTTGTAGCGTGTTTGACCATGCAACATGCGGGTTTGCGAATGGCTCAGGTACAGGCGTTTGCGCGCACGGGTGATGGCAACATACATGAGGCGGCGTTCTTCCTCTAGGCCTTCAAAGTCGCTCATCGCGTTTTCATGCGGGAACAAACCCTCTTC
This sequence comes from Limnohabitans sp., assembly GCA_036787995.1. Classification (GTDB taxonomy): domain Bacteria; phylum Pseudomonadota; class Gammaproteobacteria; order Burkholderiales; family Burkholderiaceae_C; genus Limnohabitans. Next base: position 165 of record DAIQOH010000080.1, read on the forward strand.
CAAGCCAGTGATAAAGACACAATCAAATTCCAAACCTTTGGCCGCATGCACGGTCATGAGTTGCACCGCGTCTTGTCCTGCCTGGGCTTGGTTGTCTCCCGACTCCAAAGCCGCATGGGTGAGAAAGGCCGCCAAGGGTGACAAGGTCTCGCCGGTTTCTTCGTTGGGGGTGAACTCGCCTTTCGCTGCTTGCGCTGCTGCAAAGTCGGCTTGACTTTGCATGGCCTCATCCACGGGCAAGGCGACAGCGTCTTTGCCAAAGCCCTCTTGGGTGACGAAACTCTCTGCCGCGTTCACCAACTCTTGCAAGTTCTCTACCCGGTCTGCGCCTTCGCGCTCGGCCTGGTAGTGCTCGATCAGCTTGCTGTGGTCCAACACCAACTCGATGATTTGCCGCAAGGTTTGCCCCTGGGTTTGTTCGCGCAGCACATCGATCTTGGCGACAAAAGCAGCGATATTGGCACCGGCTTTACCGCCAATGGTGCTGACCGCATCATGCAGCGGGCAACCATGGGCACGGGCCGCGTCTTGCAACTGTTCGATGCTGCGCGCACCGATGCCGCGCGGCGGGAAATTCACTACCCGCAAAAAACTGGTGTCATCACGAGGGTTTTCCAATAAGCGCAAGTAGGCCAGCGCGTGTTTGATTTCAGCGCGCTCGAAAAACCGCAAACCACCATAGACACGGTAAGGCATGGCGGCATTGAACAACGCAGTTTCAATCACACGGCTTTGCGCGTTACTGCGGTAGAGCACCGCCACTTCACTGCGCGTGGCCACGCCTTTGCTGCCATCGCCGTCTCGCCCATCGCGCAGCAGCTGCTTGATTTCTTCCACCATCCAATTGGCTTCGGCCAAGTCCCCTGTGGACTCCATGACACGCACTGGCTCACCGGCGCCTTGGGTGGTGTGGAGGTTTTTGCCCAAACGGGTTTTGTTGTGCTTGATGAGTTCGTTGGCCGTGTCCAAGATGTGGCTGTGGCTGCGGTAGTTTTGTTCGAGCTTGATTTGATGCCGCACCTCGTACTCGCGTACAAAGTCGGCCATGTTGCCTACACGTGCACCGCGAAACGCGTAAATGCTTTGGTCGTCGTCGCCCACGGCCAGCACCGAACTGCTGGGGCCACTGAGCAACTTGATCCATGCGTATTGCAAGCGGTTGGTGTCTTGAAACTCGTCAATCAGGATGTGGCTGAAACGGTGTTGGTAGTGCTCGCGCAGGGCATCGTTGTCACGCAGCAGTTCGTAGCTGCGCAGCATGAGCTCACCAAAGTCCACCACGCCTTCGCGCTGGCATTGGTCTTCGTAGAGTTGGTAAATTTCTACTTTTTGGCGTGTCTCTGCATCGCGCACTGGCACGTCTTTGGGTCGCTGCCCGTCTTCCTTGCAACCTGCGATAAACCATTGCAGTTGCTTGGGCGGAAAACGCTCGTCGTCGATGTTGTATTGCTTAACCAAGCGCTTCACAGCCGAGAGTTGGTCTTGGGTGTCCAAAATTTGAAAGGCTTGTGGCAGGTTGGCCAACTTCCAATGCGCCCGTAAAAACCGATTGCACAGTCCATGGAAGGTGCCAATCCACATGCCACGCACATTCACTGGCAGCATGGCGCTCAAACGGGTGAGCATTTCTTTGGCTGCCTTGTTGGTGAAAGTCACGGCCATCAAACTGCCCGGGCTGGCTTGACGGGTTTGCAACAACCAAGCGATGCGGGTGGTCAGCACCCGTGTTTTGCCAGAACCCGCGCCCGCCAAGATCAGGGCATGCTCGGCAGGCAAGGTGACAGCAGCGAGTTGTTCGTCGTTCAAACCCTCGAGCAAAGGGCTGTGTTGAGAAGAAAGCATGCGTGGATTGTAGGGAGTGGCTGTTTGGATTCTGCGTAGAATCAATCACCGAGCCCAAGAATCTTGCTGCTCGGTTGACACAGTCTGAACCGACCAAGCCCCAAGCGCTCAATCCTTTCATTTTTTGGAGCTTGGACCGTGGAAATATTCGATTACGACAACATTCTGTTACTCCCCCGCAAGTGCCGAGTGGAAAGCCGTTCGGAGTGCGACGCCAGCGTCACCTTAGGGCTTCATAGCTTTCGCTTGCCTGTGGTGCCCGCCAATATGAAAACCGTGGTTGACGAAAGCATTTGCTTGTGGATGGCGCAACACAACTACTTTTACGTCATGCACCGCTTCGATTTGGACAATGTGAAGTTTGTGAAAGACATGCACGCCAAAGGCGTTTATGCCTCTATTTCATTGGGCGTGAAATCCCCAGACCGCGCCACGGTCGACACCCTGGCTGCAACCGGTTTGACGCCAGAGTACATCACCATCGACATCGCCCACGGACATGCCGACAGCGTGCGCGACATGATTGCTTACATCAAGGCCAAATTGCCGCAGAGCTTTGTGATTGCTGGCAATGTGGCCACCCCCGAAGCGGTGATCGATTTGGAAAACTGGGGCGCGGACGCCACCAAAGTAGGCGTGGGCCCTGGCAAGGTATGCATCACCAAACTCAAAACCGGTTTTGGCACCGGCGGCTGGCAGTTGTCGGCGCTGAAGTGGTGTGCGCGTGTGGCCACCAAGCCCATCATCGCCGATGGCGGCATCCGCAGCCACGGCGACATTGCCAAGAGCATCCGCTTTGGCGCGTCCATGGTGATGATCGGCTCGCTGTTTGCAGGCCATGAAGAGTCGCCCGGCAAGACCGTGGAAGTGGATGGCGAGATGTTCAAGGAATACTACGGCTCGGCCTCGGACTTCAACAAAGGCGAGTACAAACACGTGGAAGGCAAACGCATTTTGGAACCCATCAAGGGCAAGCTGGCAGACACCTTGATCGAGATGGAACAAGACGTGCAAAGCTCCATTTCTTATGCGGGTGGCACCAAGTTGATGGATGTTCGCAAAGTCAACTACGTGATTTTGGGTGGTGACAATGCCGGCGAACACCTGCTGATGTAAGCTCATAGCCATGACCCAACTTAAAGCCCCCGAACTCCTCTTGCCTGCGGGCTCGCTCGACAAGATGCGCGCCGCTTACGACTTTGGTGCCGACGCTGTTTACGCAGGACAACCCCGCTACAGCTTGCGTGCGCGCAACAACGAGTTCCGCTTAGAGCAAATTGGCATAGGCATCGCCGAAGCCCATGCGCGTGGCAAGAAGTTTTTCGTGACCAGCAATTTGCTACCGCACAACGACAAGGTGCGCACCTACATGCGCGACATCGAACCTGTGATTGCGATGAAGCCCGATGGCCTGATCATGGCCGACCCCGGTCTCATCATGATGGTGCGTGAAAAGTGGCCCGAGGTACCCATTCATCTCTCGGTTCAAGCCAACACGGTGAACTGGGCCGCAGTGAAGTTTTGGCAACAAGTGGGCGTCACCCGCATCATCTTGTCGCGTGAACTCTCATTGGACGAGATTGAAAAAATCCGCCAAGAATGTCCCGACATGGAACTCGAGGTGTTTGTGCATGGCGCTTTGTGCATAGCCTACTCTGGTAGATGTTTGTTGTCGGGTTACTTCAACCGACGCGACCCCAACCAAGGCACTTGCACCAACGCCTGTCGTTGGAGTTACAGCACCCAAGCCAGTACCAGCAACCCCAACACCGGCGAAGCCATGGCCATCCCCATGGAAGCCGACTTCGATTTCGCCAAGTCACAGCAAGAAGCTGAGCAAAGCTTTTCAGCCTGTGGCGATGGTGTGCGACACCCGGCCGCTGACAACATCTATTTGTTGGAAGACAAAGGCCGTCCTGGTCAACTCATGCCCATCATGGAAGACGAGCACGGTACCTACATCATGAACAGCAAAGATTTGCGTGCAGTGGAGTATGTCGAGCGCCTCGCCAAAATCGGTGTGGATTCTCTCAAAGTAGAGGGCCGCACCAAATCGCTTTACTACGTATCACGCACCGCCCAGGTATACCGACGCGCCATTGACGACGCGATGGCTGGCAGACCTTTTAACCCCGAACTCATCACCGAGCTCGATGGTTTGGCCAACCGTGGCTATACCGCGGGCTTGTTGGACCGCCGACCTGCCAACGATTACCAAAACTACGAGACGGGTCACTCGGTCGGACACCGCAGCCAGTTTGTCGGCGAGGTGCGCGCCGTGGCGAACGGCTGGGCTGAGGTGGAAACCAAAAACAGATTTGCCGTGGGTGACATGATTGAAATCATCCACCCCAGTGGCAACCGCACTGTCAAGCTCGAACACATGAAAGACAAAAACGGTGCGCCCATCGAGGTGGCGGCTGGCAGCCCCACCCATGTGTGGATACCGATGGAAGGGCCGGCCGACGGCGGCTTGTTGGCACGACTCTTGTAGTTTTTATTTTTTCTCAGGGAGCCTCACCATGTCTGACCACGCCACAGCCACCCTGATTCGAAATGGACGCATCATCACTGCCACCGATGACTATGTGGCCGATGTACTGCTGAAAGACGGCATTGTCCACACCATTGGTCAGCACCTGGAAGTGGGTGAGGACGTGCAAGTGGTGGACGCCACGGGTCTGTATGTGTTGCCGGGTGGTGTCGACACCCATGTGCACATGGAGAACGTGGTGGGCCCCACCATGACCTGCGACACCTTTGCCAGTGGCACCAAAGCTGCGGCCTTTGGCGGCACCACCACCGTGGTGGACTTTGCTTTGCAAACCGCGCAAGACTCGCCCTTGGGTGCGATTGCCCGCGCACAACGCAGTGCTGAATCTCAAGTGAACATCGACTACGGTTTGCACGTCATCGTCACGAGGGTGGACGAGCAGGTGTTGAAAGATGTGCGCTACGCCATGCACCACGAGGGCGTGAGCAGCTTCAAAATGTTCATGGCCTACCCAGGGGTGATGATGGCCGACGACGCTGCGATATTTCGCATGCTGCGGCAAGTGGGCGCTGATGGTGGCATGCTGGCTTTGCACGCCGAGAACGGCACGGTGATTGACCTGCTGATCAAAGAAGCCCTGGCCGCAGGCCACACCTCACCGCGCTACCACGAGATGACACGCCCTTCCATCATGGAAGGCGAAGCCACGCACCGTGGCATTCGCTTGGCCGAGTTGGCCGAAGCGCCCATCTACTTTGTGCATGTGTCCAGCAACAACGCCTTGAAACACATCGTGCAAGCACGCGCCGAAGGCATTCCGGTATTTGCTGAAACCTGTCCGCACTATTTGTTGTTCGACAA
>DAIQOH010000081.1:0-5241 GCA_036787995.1 Limnohabitans sp.
CATGCACCTCTGGGAATTTTTCAAGTTGGGTGCTGATGACCAAAGCCCTATCGACTTGCGCCTCGGCCATGGAGGTGCGAATGGCATCCATGTTTTGGGCCAATTCAGGGAAATTCAGATGGCAATGGGAATCTGTGAACATAGAAAAGTCATATGCTATAGGGCAATCCTGAGAATGATGGCAAAACTAAGTTGTCTCTTATCGCAAAGCCTGCTGCGCTTGGGCCATTAAAGCCTCCAACATCAAGCCAGGGTTGTAGGTGTGTTGGGCGGTGCGGGCGGCTTCCATCAGGTCTTTGGCCCATTGCGTTAAGGAATACATGGCACCAGAAGATGAAGTGCTACCAGTACCTCTAGCAACCGAAGCTGAAATACTTGAAGCACTAGAAGCACCTTTGGTATTTCCCGAAACGGCTTGCAAATCCGCCACTTCAAAAAACCTAGGCGACGCCCCTGTTTGCACCGCGAGCATGTCATGACAGAGTTTTTGCAAGCGATCGATCGCTTGGGCGGGCGTTAAATCGGCAAGAGCAGAAGGCTGACCGCGACTTACCATCAAAGGAAAGCTAGACCATTGCGCCGCCTTTAGACCTGCTTTGGCAAGTTCTAAGGCGTCTTCAGGACGACCTCCCGCAGCGCGCAACGTGGCTTTGGCGTCTGCTGCCCCTAGCCCTTGCGCAACCAACCAGTCCAAGGCTTGTTTTTCATCAGGCCAAACCATGGTGTGCGTCTGACAACGGCTGCGAATAGTAGGCAGCAATATATGCGCGGCTTCGCTGGCCAACACAAACCGGCATTCACCGGGGGGTTCTTCCAAGGTTTTCAAAATCGCATTGGCCGTGACATGGTTCATGCGCTCCGCGGGATAGACCAACACCACTTTGGTGTGGTCACCAGATCGGGTGTGTTGGGTGAAGTTAATCATTTCGCGCACTGCGTCTACGCGAATTTCTTTGCTGGGTTTTCTTTTATTTTCAATCTCTTTTTGCGACTTTTCGTCCAGAGGCCAATCCAATTCAAGTGCTACTGTCTCAGGCATGAGCACACATAAATCAGGATGCGTTCGGACATCCACAGAGTGGCAACTGGCACATTGGTAGCAGGCGCCTGCGGAGGTGGTGTTTTCGCACAACCAAGCGCGGGCGAGTTCTAGAGCCAAGTTGTATTGGCCAAGCCCAGAGGGCCCTTGCAAAAGCCAAGCATGCCCCTGACGCGAAAGCAAGGTGGAAAGTTGCTGATGTAACCAAGGCGAAAGTTGAGGCCCCGACTTTTGAGATAGCTGAGAGTCAGACATGCTTTATTCCAGCCCAGCTGGTGTGGCCACCATGATGGACAACCAGCCTTTTTGTACCAAAGCGCGGGTAATTTGCTGCCAAACCGCATGTTTGGTTTTAGAGGCATCGATGCGAGCGAATCTGGCAGCGTCTGCTTCCGCGCGTTTGGCGTAGCCCAAATGCACTTGCTCGAAAAACGCCACGGGTTGCGACTCAAATCTGTCAGGCACACGCGCACCGGCTAAACGCTCGGCCGCAATGCGGGGGTCTAACTCAAACCAAATCGTCAAATCTGGTTGGCGGATACCGTCTGCAGTGCCCTGCACCCATTGTTCTAACTGGCTAAGCACGGACAAATCGAAGCCGCGTCCGCCACCTTGGTAGGCGAACGTTGCGTCGGTGAAACGGTCGCACAGCACCACATCGCCACGCGCCAAGGCGGGTTCAATCACTTGTTGCAAGTGGTCGCGTCGTGCGGCGAATATCAATAAGGCTTCGCTCAAAGGATCCATCGGTTGATGCAACACCAATTCACGCAACGTTTCGGCCAAAGGAGTGCCACCAGGCTCACGTGTCAGGGTCACTTGACGGCCTTGGTCTTTAAAGGCCGCAGCCAAGCCGTCGATGTGGGTGGACTTGCCCGCCCCATCGATGCCTTCGAAACTAATAAACAGCCCTGTTTTTGTCATGTTCAGTAAAACGCCTATTTTGCCTGTGCTCCGTTGCTGGGCTGGGTGGTCACTCCGCGTTGGTAGCGGTTCACAGCGGCGTTGTGCGCTTCAAGGGTTTCGCTAAATGCGCTACTGCCATCGCCTCGTGCGACGAAATACAGGGCATTACTGGTGTCTGGATGCATAGTGGCACGTAGCGCATTACGTCCTGGCATCGCAATAGGAGTTGGCGGCAAGCCTTTTCGCGTGTAAGTGTTCCAAGGATGGTCAGACTGCAAATCAGCGCGGCGTAAATTGCCATCGAATGCATCCCCCATGCCGTAAATAACAGTCGGGTCAGTTTGCAGCGGCATATTGATGCGCAGTCGGTTATGGAAGACGCTGCTAATCATTCCCCGGTCGCTTTCCTTACCCGTTTCTTTCTCCACGATGCTGGCCAAAATCAGCGCCTCATCGGGCGTTTTCAGCGTGATGGAGGTGTCGCGTTGTGCCCAAGCCATGGCGAGCTGTTTGTCCATGGCATGGAGCGCACGTTGCATCACCCGTAATTCAGATGCACCTTTGCCGTAGGTGTAGGTATCTGGGAAAAAATGCCCCTCCGGCGTAACGCCAGGTTTGCCTAAACGTGCCATAAGCTCTGCATCGCTAAGCCCTTGGCTGTCGTGGTTGAGGTTTGGCGCTTTGGCTAGCGCTGCTCTGAATTGCTTGAAAGTCCAGCCGTCTATCAATCCCACGGCTTTGAGGCTTTCTTCGCCTCGGCTGAGTTTGCGCAAAAGGTCTAAGACTGATTCACCTTGGCTGATCTCATAGCTCCCAGCTCTGAGTTGGCGTGACTGGCCACTGATGCGGAAAAAGCCATATAGAAGAACTGGCTCGACATCGACGCCCGACGCAGCGACGACTTGTGCAATGCCGCGCACCGTGGTCTGTGGTTCAATGGAAATATCGACGGTCTGGCTGGCCAAAGACAGCGGCCGAATCGCCCACCAAGCAATCGCAGCACTTAGCAAAGCGAGTAACACCAACAAAGTGCCAAAGACTTGGCCGATCCGTTTCATTTAAACCTTAAAAATTCGCCAAAATATGTCGGGCATGATAATTCAGAGATGTCCACACACTCTCTCCTACCTGTCCTAGATGGCGTTGCCCCCCTGCCCTATTTGGGCGTTATTCGCGCCTTTGGCGAAGACGCCGCTAACTTTCTGCACAACCAGCTCACACAAGATGTTTTGTTGATGAAGGCAGACCAGTGCCATCTGGGTGCTTTTTGCAATGCCAAAGGGCGTATGCAAGCGAGCTTTGTCTATTGCAAGCCAAACCCTAACGAAGTGCTCTTGGTTTGCCGTCGCGATTTGATCCCACAAACTGTGAAACGCTTATCGATGTTTGTCTTGCGTGCCAAAGTCAAATTGACGGACGCGTCTGCAGATTTCCATTTGTTGGGGCTGGCGGGAAAGTCCTTGGAATCCGTTCTATCGAGCATCGCGCAACAATCCAGCCCCCCAGAAATTTCGCTAAACCAAGCGTGGCGTTGCATCCCTTGGGCGTCTGAGCAAGCACATATCCTGACGCTTTACCCTGCCATGGAACAGCCCCGAGCGCTCTTGCTGGCGGCAAGCACGCCCAACCTGTCGGCCTATCCATCCATGGATGTGGCGCTTTGGCAGTTGGGCGAAGTCATGAGCGGCATAGCGTGGGTCGAACAGGCTACCTTTGAAGCGTTTGTGCCGCAAATGCTCAACTACGAATCGGTCGATGGCGTGAACTTTAAAAAAGGTTGCTATCCAGGACAAGAAGTGGTGGCACGTAGTCAATTCAGAGGTACCTTAAAGCGGCGTGCTTATATGGTTCACAGTGACGGTGCTATCGCAGCAGGACAAGAAATTTTTACCAGCGACGCTACGGATCAACCTTGTGGCTTGGTAGCGCAAGTCGCCACAGTGAGCGATCAAACCTATGCGATTGTCGAATTACAAACCACCGTGGTGGATGAGAAAAAATCCTTGCATGTAGGCACCTCTGCAGGTCTACAACTGCATGTTTTGCCTTTGCCCTATGTTTTGCGGGACGATATTTAATCTACGTATTAACCAAAACTTTGCGCATCTCAATATGTGCAATGCCCACTTCGTCAAACGGCTGTCCCACGGGCTCAAATCCCTCACCCGCATAAAACGCTTGGGCGCTGCATTGGGCATGTAAACGCACCTCTTTGTCACCACGCGCCTGAGCAATTGCCACCAAGGCCAGTAACAACTGCCTCCCCAGCCCAGAACCACGCATCACACGCAGCACGGCCATTCTGCCGATTTGGGCGATACCTTGTGACTTCTCCAGCAAGCGGGCTGTCGCCAAAGCATGTCCAAAACGGTTGGTAATTACTGCATGCACAGCCCCTGCATCAGCCGCGTCCCACTCGTCTTTGGCATCAATCCCCTGCTCTTGAACAAACACTTCGGTGCGCACTGGCTGCGCTTTGTCTTTCAAGTTGTCCCAGCTTCCAGTCTCCAATTGCGTGACGGCCTGACCTTCTTCAAAACCCAGCATGGTGTCACGCAATACTTGCGGCACAGGCATGGGTGTTTTGGTGTTTGGGTTGGCATAGACGTAGAGCAATTCACCCGTGATCAACAATTGGTCGCCGCAGAAAATCCCGCCGAGAAATTGGATAGACGAATTGCCAATGCGCTGACAACGCAAACCTACATCTAACCTATCGTCGTATTGGGCGGATGCGTGGTATTCCAAGCTGGCTTTTTTGACGTACAAATCGCCACCTAGCTGGTGCATGGTGTCTTCATAGGGAATGGCCAAAGCGCGCCAGTAGTCCGCCATGGCTGTGTCAAAGTACATGAGGTAATGGCCGTTGAACACAATCTTTTGTAAGTCCACCTCTACCCAGCGTACCCGAAGACGGTGGAGCAATCGAAATTCGTCGCGCGTCATGCCGGCTCCTTAGATTGAAACGCGTTTCTTAAGGCCTTTGCCGCATCAGCATGGGCAGTCAAGGCCTCTGGAATCATGCGCCCCATTTGGATAAAACTGTGCACCACGCCTTTGTAAATCTCTAAATCGACAGGCACGCCTGCCATGCGCAAATGGTCGCCATAGGCAATGCCTTCATCCACCAATGGGTCGCACTCGGCCAGACCAATCCATGCTGGCGCAACATCAGACACATTGGCTTCTACCAATGGCGAGAACAAGGGGTCTTTGCGGTGGCTAGGGTGCTCTAAATAATGGCCGTAGAAGTAGTCGATGCTGTCTTTCTCCAGCAAAAAGCCTTTTGCAAATGT
>DAIQOH010000082.1:0-5235 GCA_036787995.1 Limnohabitans sp.
GTGTTTCTCACCAACTACCAAGCCATTCAGGCTTTGACGCCTGAAGTGATTAAGCCCTGACAGCCGATAGCTATAATTTTTCAAACTTTTCACCTATAAGGGGGCATTACCTTGGCAACCACTTCCTGTTTTGCAGCCCTTGCCTCTGACCAAGACTTGGTTCCCCATCAGATAGAGCGCAGACGTATTGGCCCCAAAGACGTGGCCATCGATATTGCTTTTTGCGGTGTGTGTCACACCGATTTGCATTTCGCGAAAAACGATTGGGGGCGCAGCAACTACCCGCTGGTTCCAGGCCACGAAATTGTGGGCACAGTCAATGCCGTCGGCGCTGATGTCAAAAAATTCAAACTCGGCCAAAAAGTGGCGGTTGGCTGTTTTGTCAACTCCTGTCACACCTGCAGTTCCTGCGCAGTCGATTTGGAGCAGTACTGCCTCAAAGGCGTCACCGGCACCTACAACGCCGTAAGCGCCGACCCAGGCGGCTTCACCTATGGCGGTTACGCCAAGCACATTGTGGTGGACGAGCATTTCGTGCTGCGCATGCCGGAGGGCTTGGACTTGGCAGGCGCGGCTCCCTTGCTGTGCGCAGGCATCACCACCTATTCACCACTCAAACATTGGAACATCCAAGCGGGCATGCACGTGGGCGTGATTGGTTTGGGAGGCTTGGGCCATATGGGTATCAAGTTTGCCCACGCCATGGGGGCTCAAACGACCATGATCACCAGTTCATCGCACAAGGCACAAGACGCGCTGCGCTTAGGGGCTGATGGTGTGTTGCTGTCCAGCGATGCCAACGCCATGCTAGCCATGGCTAACCAGTTTGATTTTTTGCTCAACACCATTCCGGTCTACCACGACTACAACGTCTACCTGCCCTTACTCAAAGTCGACGGCACCATGTGCATCGTCGGCACGATTGGTATGAATGCCGAACTGAATGCGCGCTCGCTCATCATGGGTCGACGCCAAATTGCCGGCTCCTTGGTCGGTGGCATCAAAGAAACCCAAGAGATGCTGGACTTTTGTGCCAAGCACCAAATCTTGTCAGATATAGAGTTGATACCCATGAATGGCATCAACCAAGCCTATGAACGCATGCAGCACAGCGATGTGAAATACCGCTTCGTGATTGACATGGCCACCCTCGCCTGAATCCATTTCACCATGACCCACTACTCCACTTTGCGCTACGAGGTAGCTGATCACATCCTCACCCTCACCTTGAACCGCCCCGACCATATGAATGCGTTCACCGTGGAGATGTCGCACGAACTGATTCACGCCTTTAATCGCGCCAGCGACGATGACGCCGTGGCCGCGATTGTCGTGACCGGTGCGGGCAAAGCGTTTTGCGCAGGCATGGACTTGAGCATCGAGGGCAATGTGTTTGGCTTGAACGAGCAGCTGCGTCCCACCCTCAAAGACATGCAAGACAAGCTGAATGACCCCGCCATGGTCGATGGGGTACGCGATTCGGGTGGCAAGGTCACTTTGGCTATGTTCGAGTGCAAAAAACCCATCATCGGCGCCATCAATGGCGCGGCGGTTGGTATAGGTGCCACCATGACCTGCGCCATGGACATCCGTTTGGCCTCAGACAAAGCCCGCGTTGGTTTTGTGTTCAACAAAATCGGCATCACGCCTGAAGCGTGTTCAAGTTGGTTTTTGCCACGCTTGGTGGGCCTGCAAACCGCACTGGAGTGGTGCTACACCGGTGACATCCACCATGCCGACACCTTACTGTCGTCGGGCTATGTCAAAGCAGTTATTCCCGCAGAGGCTTTACTGGAAGAAGCCTACACAATCGCACGAAAAATCGTGGCACACAGCCCTGTGGCCATCGCCTTGACGCGGCAAATGCTTTACCGCAACGCCGCGCTTGACCATCCCTTGAAAGCACACCAAGTCGATTCGCTGGCGATTTTTTATGCCAGCCAAACCAGTGGCAAAGAAGGTGTGGCTTCGTTCCGTGAAAAGCGTCCTCCCGTATTCAAAGACAAGGCCTCTACCGATATGCCTGACTTTTACCCTTGGTGGGCTTAAAGCCAACGCAAGCCCATGGACTCTATTTATGAGCAAAACCTCGACAAAACGCCAGCCAATTTTGCGGCGCTGTCTCCTGTCAGTTTTTTAGAGCGCAGCGCAGACATTTACCCTGACTTAGACGCTGTGGTTCATGGTAATCGCCGCTACCCCTGGGCGCAGGTGCGAGAGCGCAGCGCCCGTCTTGCCAGCGCACTGCTGGCCGCGGGTGTGCAACGCGGACATACCGTCAGCGTCATGCTCTCCAACACCCCCGAGATGCTGGAAGTTCATTACGCCGTACCAGCGGTGAATGCGGTATTGCATGCGCTTAATACGCGGTTGGATGCTGCACTGATTGCTTGGCAGATGAACCACTGCGAGGCCAGCCTTCTCATCACTGACCGCGAGTTCTCTGCCACCATGAAGCAAGTGCTGGACGTTCTTCGAAACCAATACCTGCGCCAGGTGTTGGTGATCGATGTGGACGACAGCGAGTACACCGGCACAGGTGATCGTCTAGGTGAATGGGAATACGAAAATTGGTTGGCCAGCCACCCCCCTGTGGCCTACCTGAATGGCCCGCAAGACGAGTGGGATGCCATTGCTGTCAGCTACACCTCAGGTACCACTGGCGACCCCAAGGGCGTGGTCACCCATCACCGTGGCGCTTACCTGAACGCCGTTAGCAACGCGGTGACTTGGCACATGCCCAACTTTGCCCGCTACCTGTGGACCTTGCCCATGTTTCACTGCAACGGCTGGTGCTTTCCTTGGACCGTCGCCATGCTCGGTGGCGTTCATGTGTGTTTGCGCAAAATCGACGCAGCTTTGATATTGAAAGCCATAGCAGATCACCGCGTAGACCATTACTGCGCCGCCCCCGTGGTACATAACCTGTTGATACAAGCCCCCGCCCACTTGCAAGCTGCGGTCAGCCACCACGTCAAAGGCATGGTGGCCGGTGCCAGCCCACCTGCATCCATGTTGGAGGGCATGGCCAAGCTGGGCTTTGATATCACACACGTTTATGGCTTGACCGAGGTCTATGGCCCAGCTTCGGTGTGCGTTAAGCGAGACGAATGGGCCAGCAAAAGTTTAGACGAGCAAGCTTTGCTGAATGGTCGACAAGGTGTTCGCTATCCCTTGCAAGAGGGCATGGCCTTGAAAGATCCGCACAGTTTGGTTGATACACCTGCCGATGGTCAAACCATGGGTGAAATCATGTTTCGTGGCAATATTGTCATGAAGGGGTATTTGAAAAACCCCGGCGCCACGGCGCAAGCCTTTGAAGGCGGGTGGTTTCATTCGGGTGACTTGGGTGTGATTGACGCCCACGGCTACATGAAGATCAAGGACCGCAACAAAGACATCATCATCTCAGGCGGCGAAAACATCAGCAGCATCGAAGTGGAAGATGCCCTCTACCGCCACCCAGCAGTGTTGGCCTGTGCAGTGGTAGCCAAGCCTGACGACAAATGGGGCGAGACACCGCTGGCCTTTGTTGAGCTTCATGCGGGCCACGTTGTCGACGCTGAAAGCTTAAAAGCGCATTGCCAATCCTTGCTGGCGGGCTACAAAATTCCACGAACCTTTGTCTTCGAAGCCATTCCCAAAACATCCACCGGCAAAATACAAAAATTTCAACTCAGAGAAAAAGCCAAAACGCTTTGACCTCACCAGCGGAGACCACCATGCTTGAACACTTCCCTCTTTCTGCTTCCGAATTTGACGGCCCCGTATTAGTGACTGGCGCTGGCGGCTGCATAGGCAGTTGGGTGTTGGCGCTGCTTACCCAGGCCGGTGTGCCAGTCAGCGCTTTCGATTTAAAAGCCGATACCCGCCGCCCTTCTCTGTTGATGTCCGAGGCTGACTTGAAGAAAGTGCATTGGTATGAAGGCGATATCGCCGACACCGCTGCAGTGAAAGCTGCGGTGCAACACAGCAAAGCTCGCGCCATCATCCATTTGGCAGCTTTGCAAGTGCCGTTTTGCCGCGCCAACCCTGTGGACGGCGCTTTGGTGAATGTGGTGGGCACGGTGAATGTGTTTGAAGCCGCCAAAGAAGCCGGCATCAAGCGACTGACTTACGCCAGCTCGGTGGCGGCCTACGGCGCATTGGAAAACGGCGGAGCCATGGCCACGCTGTATGGTGCTTTTAAATACTGCAACGAACAAACCGCCAAGGTGTATTCAGAAGAAAACAGCTTACACAGCGTGGGCATACGCCCAGGCGTGGTGTATGGCGTGGGGCGTGACCAAGGCATGACCTCGAAAACCACCGTCGCCGTTCTTGCCGCAGCGGCTAGCCAAGCCTATGACATTCCCTTTAGCGGCCATGTGTCTTGGCTGTTTGCGGCAGAAGCGGCCAGCGCTTTCATTCGCAGTGTGGCCAAAGAGCGCGTAGGCGCACCTGTGTTTGATTTGAATGGCGTGTATGCCTCTGTAGAAGAAGGCATGGCGATTTTGAAGCGTTGTGCGCCCAACGCACAGATTGGCATCAAAGGCGACCCACTGGCCTTTCCCATGGACAAATCCGATGAACCTCTAAAAGCCTTTATTGGTGACTATGGCCAAATGCCCTTGGCCCAAGGCATAGAAGCCACTTACCAAGCCTTTGTCCAACTGCTGAAAGACCAGCGCATCAGTGCAGCCAGCATTGCTTGAACAGCGCAACTTATTTCATCAACACAGCCAACGCTACCAGCAAAGCAATAACTATCCAAATCTCGCGGTTGTGTCCCTCGATGTACTTTAAGGCACGGTCCTCTAACGAAGGGGGATACATCATCACCTCGGGTTGTGCCATGGGCGCAATCAGCTCGTAAAGCGCCAGCGGCGAGGTGACCATGGCATCGTGACCCGCCGGTATTTCCACATACTGCCAATCGCTTCGGGTTTTGGCATAGTTGCGCGAAGCGGTGGTGGCAGAGTAATGCGGCAAAACTGCAATATAGGTTGCGGCTAAACCGTTACCCAAGGCATGCGACAAAGTCATCTTGCTTTCGTAAGTAGAAATCGGGTGGGGGGTGCAATGGCTTTTCACCCATTGAACGTCTTGTAACTCTGTGACTCCCAAGACCTCGGGCTCGGGTGCAGGCAAGGAGAGACCCCCAGAGGTCTGCTGGGCCAGTTCTCTTCTGGCTTGCACCATCTGGGGTGGGATGATGTCAAACACGCTTTGCCCGTTTTGCAGCAATAACGCGTC
>DAIQOH010000083.1:0-5128 GCA_036787995.1 Limnohabitans sp.
CTTGCCGCTGGGGTAAGGCAGCATGGAGCAGGCGTAGTACTTGGGGCGACCCGCGTCCTCGGTGACACGGTAAACATCACCAGCAATCCACTCAGCACGGACAGCCGCTTCAACGTCTTGGGGGTTATAGGTCTCTTGCATGGGGCTCAGTAAATAGCCCCTGCATCCATCAGGGGCGCAGGGGCGGGGAAGATGCTTGGATTTTAGGCGCAGGGGGTTGCACGGCCAAAGCCACTTTACTCAAGCCTGCTTTTTGCAGCAGGCCCATCAATTCGGCCACGCGACCATAAGACACACTTTGGTCGGCTCGCAGTTGCACTTCGATCGACGCATCTACACTGGCTTGCATGGCCAATACCGCAGGCAAAGCGTCAATCACCACGGCTTTGTCATCCACAAAAATTTGGTTTTTGGCATCTATATCTAAGCGCATGGTGTTGCCAGACGCAGGCGATACAGGGGCCTGCGCAGCGGGCAAGTCCAAGCGCAAAGCGCTACCCATCAAAGGCGCGGTAATGAGAAAAATCACCAGCAATACCAACATCACATCGACCAAGGGTGTGACATTGATGTCCCTCATGGGTTCATGCGTTACTGCAGATTCGAATTCACCCATGCCCATGCAAATGGAACCTAGGCGTCATGCGGTGGTCTGGACAAGAAATAGGCGCGCAAATCAAACGCCATCCCATCCAACACCGCTTCGATAGCAGATAAACGCTTACCCAACAGGTTGTAAGCCATCACCGCAGGAATAGCCACACCCAAACCCGCGGCCGTCATCACCAATGACTCGCCCACCGGTTGAGCGACTTTGTCCAAGGTGTATTGGCCAGCTTGGGCCAAACTCACCAACGCATGGTCGATACCCCAAACCGTGCCCAGCAAGCCGATGAAAGGAGACGTTGCGCCTATGGTGGCCAACATATCTTGCCCGTATCGCAAGCGCTGTCGAATGCCTTGCAAAGCTTGGCGCAAACTGCTGTTGAGTTGGTCTTCGCGAGACGCAAAAGCCGCCATACCCTCTTGGGCAAGGCTTAAGTGGTTTTGCAGCAAGCCCGCGAAAAGTTGTTGGGTATCGAGTGCGACCCAAGCTTGCTGAACTTGTTGCCAATTTGGCGACTGCGCCCACATTTGCCGACACATATCGATATCTCGGTGGGCTGCCGAAAGCAGCCACGACTTGTAAACAATCAACACCCAACTCAGTACCGACATGGCGCATAAGACCAAAGCCACCACCAGGCTTAAAGCGTCTGCTTGTGCAAGCCAATGTAAGAGGCTCATGGCTTGGCGTTACGCAAACCTAAGACATCAAACATGTCGAACAAACCATGGGCTTGCTGGGCAACAAAGCGAACCGCACGCAAACTGCCCTCGGCATAGGTGCTGCGACTGGATGATTTGTGGGTGATTTCGATGCGCTCACCAGTGCCTGCAAATAACACCGTGTGGTCACCTACGATATCACCGCCACGGATGGTTGAAAAACCAATGGCTTTGTCAGGTCGGGCGCCGGTGTGTCCTTGGCGGTCAAACACTGCGCATTGCTTCAAATCTCTGCCCAAGGCTTGGGCAATGACCTCACCCATCTTCAAAGCGGTGCCCGATGGTGCATCTACTTTATGGCGATGATGGGCTTCAATGATCTCAATGTCATAGTCTGTGGCCAAGGCTACCGCAGCCATCTCCAGCAACTTCAATGTCACATTCACGCCCACACTCATATTGGGCGCCAGGACAATCGCGATGTCTTGGCTGGCGGCTTGTATGTCAGCTTTTTGTACATCAGTGAAACCGGTGGTGCCGATCACCATCTTGACGCCAAGCTCGCGACACACTTGGAGATGCGCCATGGTGCCTTCAGGTCGGGTAAAGTCAATCAACACTTGGGCGTTTTTCAAACCCTTGTGCAAATCGGCTTGAATCACCACACCCCTGGCTTGGCCTAAAAAACCGGTGGCATCGTTGCCGATGTGAACGCTATCAGCCACATCCAGTGCACCAGCAAGTTGGCAGTCAGAGGCATCCACCAGTGCTTGCGCCAGCATTCGGCCCATACGGCCGCTGGCACCAGCGATGGCGACGCGATGGGCTGGGGTAAGGCTAGCGTTCATATAGGCTCAGGGGGTTTCAAGGGGGGGATAGCTCTTGTCCGCGGCTGACACAGCCGACTTAGGTGTTGCGGTTAGCGGAGCGGGCTTGTTTTGGCGAAATTTGTCTAACTCTGCAGGTGTGGCCTCTAAACGAGGCACCACTTTGCGGTCCTCTGGTACCGCAATACGCTCGGCAAATTCGGATTCACTGGGCAAGTCATCGCTTTCATACCGAACATACAAATCGTCTTTAAAATATACCGACAATTGGCGCTGCTGCGGTTGGGTACCTTTGCGCACAATTGTGAATGCATAGTCCCAACGATCGGCGTGAAAAACACTGGCAATCAAAGGCGTACCCAAAATTTCCTTGACTTGGTTACGACCCATGCCAGGACGCAAAGCCTGCACCTGCTCTTTGGAAACAAAATTTCCCTGCACCACTTCCACGCGGTAAGGCGTGACTTTGCGAATGGCTTTGGCAACGGGGTCTTCAATGGTGGAACAACCCACCATCAGCAAAGCCGCAATGGTCACGCAATAAGCCATGGACTGGCGCAAAAGTGTCATAGTGGGGTGTGGCAAGTTATGATGGAAACATTGTAACGATGGGCTTTGTCCCTTTGATATTCAGCAACAGAAAGCTCACATGCCCTCCATCGACGGCTTGAAAAATACTGGCCTCAAGGCAACGGTACCACGCTTGAAAATTTTGGAACTTTTCCAAAAAAGTGGGCTGCGCCACATGAGCGCAGAAGATGTTTACCGCTTGGCGCTGGAAGACAGAGCTGACATAGGACTGGCCACCATTTACCGCGTGCTCATGCAGTTTGAGCAAGCAGGCATTTTGTCGCGCAGCCAATTTGAAGGTGGCAAGTCGGTGTACGAACTCAACCAAGGTCAGCACCATGACCATTTGGTTTGCCTAGATTGCGGTCGTGTTGAAGAGTTTTACGACGCCAGCATCGAACAACGTCAGCACGATATTGCACATTCCAAAGGTTTCGAACTGGCCGACCACGCGCTGAGTCTTTACGCGCACTGTAAGCAATCCGCTTGCCCCCACAAAGCAAGCTGAGCATCCACCTTGAATCAGCTGCCTTGGTTTTTTTGCTCCGCCAGCATGGCTTGTCGGTGTCGGTGCACAAACTTGTCGTAAGTGTCTATGCCTCTTAACTGCAAAATGGTGTTGCGCACGGCAGCTTCAACCAAGACCGCGATATTGCGACCCGCCACCACCTGAATCACGACTTTGCGTACAGGAATACCCAGCACGTCTTGGGTCAGGGGTTCGTGTGGCAGTCTTTCATAGTCGCGCTCTAAAGTTTCTTTGCGCACCAAGTGCACGATCATCTTGAGTCGCATTTTTCTGCGCACCGCGGTTTCACCAAAAATAGCTTGAATATCTAACAAACCAATACCGCGAACTTCTAATAAGTTTTGCAACAACTCGGGGCAACGCCCCTCGATAGTGGTTTGGTTGATGCGGTACAAATCGACGGCGTCATCCGCTACCAAGCCATGGCCCCGCGAGATCAGCTCTAAACCCAACTCGCTTTTACCCAAGCCAGATTCGCCTGTGATAACCACGCCCATGCCCAAAATATCCAAAAACACGCCATGCAAAGTGGTGCGATCGGCAAAGTGTTTGGACAAATACGCACGCAGCAAATCGATGACAAAGGCGGATGATTCGGTGGTAGCAAACAAAGGTATTTGCGCCTCTTCGCACATTTTGAGCAAAGATGGCGGGGGGGTTTGACCATCGGCTACCACCAAGACCGGTGGCTCTAAAGTGACGATGCGTGCGATGCGTCGCTCTGTGTCCACCAAGGGGGTGCTGTTGAGGTAACGAATTTCACGTTCACCCAACACTTGTAAGCGATAGGGGTGTATGTAATTGAGGTAGCCCACCAAATCGGCCCCCGAGCGAGCCATACGCACAGCCACTTCATCGAAATGGCGCTCGGAGGCACCCTGCCCCGCAATCCATTGCCAGGCCAGTTTTTCCCTGAAGTCTTCAAACAAGACATCGGCGCTGACGGCGGTGGGCTTCAAAGGCTAAGAGAGAGGTTAAACCGTGAGGGTGGATTGCCAAGAAACAATCAGTTGATGCAAGTCTTGGGCATCACCACTTTTCTTCAACCGCTCACGCATGCGTGTGTCGCTAAGCATCTCGGCAATTTCAGACAGGATTTCCAAATGCTTTTGGGTAGACGCCTCAGGCACCAGCAAGAAAAAAAGCAAACACACCGGTTGCTCGTCAGGGGCATCAAAGCCTATGGGTTGGGATAAGCGAAAGACCGCTGCCAAGGGGGACTTCATGCCTTTGATACGACCATGGGGAATAGCCACGCCGTGACCCAATCCGGTTGAACCCAAGCGCTCGCGGGCAAACAAACTGTCTGCAACCAAGGCACGGTTGAGCCCATGCAAATTTTCAAACAGCAAACCGGCTTCTTCAAAAGCGCGTTTTTTGCTGGTGACGTCTACCTGCACCAGGGCTTGGGCAGAAGGCAAGATGGCAGCGAGTCTGTTCATATTGGGGTGCTGATTATGCACCGCTTGCGCATGTCAAGCTAGGGTATATATTTAATTGTTTGGTTTTCAAAACAAGGGTTTTTGACAAGAAAAAGCCGCCTGAACGACAGGCGGCTGGGTGCGAGATGCCTCAAGAACCTAGATCATCTCAGCACGTTTAGCGCTGGCATGGCCATGGTCTTGCAAACGGTCTTTATGACGCACGACCTGCCTGTCTAATTTATCGACCAATTCGTCTACAGCGGCATACAAGTCTTCGCTGCATGACTCGGCAAACAAATCGCTGCCCTTCACATGGATATTGCATTCAGCGCGTTGACGGCGTTCTTTTTCTTTTTGCTTTTCAATACTGAGGATCACGCGAACATCGACCACTTGGTCAAAATGTCTGTTGATACGATCGAGTTTTTGGGTGACATAGCCGCGCAGGGCTGGGGTGACTTCAAGATGATGACCGCTGATCGTCAAATTCATACGACTCCTCCAGAAAA
>DAIQOH010000084.1:0-5098 GCA_036787995.1 Limnohabitans sp.
GCCCCACACCCGCCAGCGCCGCCGCTGACCAACTGTTTCAGCAAAACCAATTCGAAGCGGCTGAGCAGGCCTATGCCGCGCTGTTGCAAACCGAGCCACAGCATGCGTGGGCTGCGTTGCAATGGGCTCGCTGTGCGGTTCAATTGGGGCAAGGCCGTGCGGCGCGCGATCGGTTTGCCGGGTTGCTCAAAACCCATCCTCAGAATTTCAGCGGCTGGTTGGAAGCGGGCCATTTGTGTCGTCAGCAAAGTGCCTTCGAGCAAGCCTTGGCCAGCTACCAACGCGCCATGGACGTGGACCCCACGCGTTATGAAGCCCCTTTGGGTGCAGCGCGTTTGCTCGAAGAGTTGGGTCGACGCGACGAGGGCGCGGCCCTCTACCACCGCGCCAGCACCTTGGTGCCGCCAGACAAGCGCCACTTCATGCACCAGCGCATGGCCAAGTTTCGCCAAGAGCGCGGCGATGTGCCCGCCGCCTTGGACAGTTTGCGACTAGCCCTGTTGGCCGCCGAAGCATCACAGCCGCCTTTGTCATTGAACCAACGTTGCGAGATGTTGATCGACTTGGGTGAGTTGTTGTTGCGCATCAACGCGCGTGAGGACGCCATGCAAGTGCTGACCCAGGCCTCGCAAGCCACCGCCGAAGACACCTTGGTGCGTTTGGCGCAAACGTCGCTTCGCTTTAACTTGTGGCAAGAGTCGCAAGCGGTCTTGCAACGCAACGCCGAGCTGCACCCTGACAGCGCATCGGCCCTGTGGAACTTGGCCCATGGCTATGTCGAGACGTGGGAGATGGATTTGGCATTGGCCACCTTGGCGCGCGCCGAGGCTATAGCGCCGCAACCGGGCGCGCGTTCCCTGCGGGCTACAGTGGCAGGCCGTTTGGGCGAGGTGGACAAAGCGCTGGCCCTGTATGCCGAGTTGGCTCAAGAGGAAGGGCCCTTGTCCCAGATGCGCTCCAGCGCCGCCATGGCCTCGCTCTACAGCGACAAGCTCACGCCTTTGGCGGTGGCTACCCTGCACCGCGAGCTGTTTGCACCTATGGGCGAGGGCGCTCGGCAACCCGAGAGTTTTGCGAACCCCCGCGACCCGCACAAGCGCTTGCGCTTGGGGCTGGTCACGGCTGACTTTCACCACCAACACCCGGTCAATATCTTCATGCAACCGGTGTTGGCCCGTTGGAACCCCGAGGACATCGAGATCACGGTGTACTTTACGGGCGTGAGTTACGACGAGCAAACCTTGCTCGCCAAGCGGCGTGTGAGCCATTGGGTGGAAGTGACGACCTTGAACGATGCGCAATTGGCGCGCCGTATCGAAGAAGACGGTATCGATGTGTTGCTGGATTTGGCCGGCCACACCGGTCAGCAGCGCATGTCGTTGTTTGCCAAACGTGCGGCGCCGGTGCAAGCCACGTTTTTAGGTTACCCCGGCTCCACTGGTGTGCCCCATATGGATTGGATCTTGGCTGACCCGGTGGTCGCACCTGTGGGCAGCGAGCCCTTGTTCTCCGAGCAAGTGCTTCGCTTGCCGCATGCGGTGTTTTGCTTTGCGCCTGAGGTCGACTACCCCTATCCCGCATTTAATGCAGAGACTGTTAAGCGTTCCTTGACCTTTGCGTCTTTCAACAATGTGTCCAAACTCACACCGCGCACCTTGGCGCTGTGGGCGAATGTGCTCAAGGCCATTCCCGATTCACGCTTGTTGTTGAAAGCACCCAGCTTCAAAGATGCAACTGCCATCAAGGTGTTTGGTCAGCGCTTGCAAGACTTGGGCGTGGCCTTGGAGCGCATCGATTTTCGCGGTCCGACCGGTTTGAGCGACACGATGGCCGAGTACGGCGATGTGGACATTGCGCTGGACCCGGTGCCCTACAACGGTGGCACCACCAGTTTGCAAGCCCTGTGGATGGGTGCGCCGGTCTTGACCATTGCCGGCGGGCATTTTGTCTCACGCATGGGCGCGAGCTTCATGCATGCGGCGGGCTTGTCCGAGTGGGTGGCCACCGACGATGCCGATTTGGTTCGCCGTGCGGTGGCGTTGTCTCAAGATCGGCAAGCCTTGTTGAGCTTGAAGCAAGGCTTGCGTCAACGGTTGCAGGCTTTGCCGGCATGGGACATTGACCAATACACACGTGATATGCAAACCGCTATTCGACGCATGTGGATGGCTTCGTCGCTGCGTTCCTTGCCATGAGGTTTATGCAGAACGGGAGCGCGCCAGGGGTGGGTTACGCATGAAATAATTTTCAATGCCGCGCATCAATGCATCGGCCAACTGGTTTTGGTAGGTCGCACTGATCAGCAAAGCTTCCTCTTCAGGGTTACTGATGAAAGCGGTCTCCACCAACAAGCTGGGAATATCAGGGGCCTTTAACACGGCAAAACCCGCTTGTTCAACTTGCGGTTTGTGCAGTTTGCCCACACGGCGAATTTGTCCCAGCATTTCGTTACCCAGTTTGAGGCTGTCATTGATTTGAGCGGTGGTGCTCATGTCGAGCAGAGCACGTTGCACATGCTGGTCTTGCACTTTGATGTTCAAGCCACCAATGGCATCAGCACCGTTTTCCTTGTTGGCCATCCAACGTGCTGCTGCGCTGGAGGCCGCCCCTTGGCTGAGGGCAAAGACGCTCGCACCGCGGGCTTGCGGTGTGAAAAAAGCGTCGGCGTGCAAGCTGATGAACAAATCCGCTTGCACCTTTTGGGCTTTTTGCACCCTGACATGCAAGGGTAAAAAAAAGTCTGCATCGCGGGTGAGAAAAGCCCGCAAAGGCAGTTCGCCACGCTTGGTCTTCAGCACAGTTGTGTTGATGCGTTCACGCAAAAGATGGGCGATTTGCAACACCACGTCTTTTTCGCGTGTGCCATTGGGGCCAACGGCACCGGGGTCTTCACCACCGTGGCCGGGGTCCAGAGCCACCACCACAAACCGATCGGTTTTGACTGCGGGAGCAGAATTGCCTATGGGTGCAATTTCGCTCGTACTGGTGGCAGGTTTTGGGTGGTTGGCGGCCATATCGCCTAAAGCATCTTTGCCAGGCATGGGTTTGTCGCCCAGCAAGCGTTCAGCAATCAGTGCCTCTAAAGGGTCAGCCTCTTGGTTGGGGTAAAGGTCTAACACCAAGCGGTGTTGAAAATTCGATTGCCCTGATTGAACTGGTGCCAAAGCAAACACTTGCGGTTTGACAGGTTGGCGCAGGTCCAGTACCAAGCGAACGGTGGTGGGGGTGAATTGGCCTATACGTACACCCGTGATAAAGGGGTCGTCGTTGCGTACCTTGCCGACCAAGTCGCGCAATGCAGCATTCAATTCAATTCCTTCTATGTCTACCGCCAAACGCGGTGGGTTGGCCACGAAGGTGTGGGTGACTTTCAGCAAGGTGTCGGACTCGATGGTCACGCGTGTGTATTCGACCGCTGGCCATACGCGCACAGCCAATATGCTGGCACCCCACGCTAACTGCGCTCGGCCCAATAGCAAAACCACGCTGCTGGCCTTCAGCAGTTGTCGTCTTTGTGGACTGTGCTTTTTCATGCCAATAAATCTTCACCCAATGTGCTGTGAGCACACAAGCGTACATCGCGGCTGCCATCAGCGTGGACATTGAGATGGATGTCTAAGTCGGCTGTGGGCAAAAACCCCAGGGCTTTCTCTGGCCACTCACAAATTTTCAGACCTGCGCTTGCAAACATGTCTCTGAAACCCGCGTCTTCCCATTCACGTGGGTCGTTGAAACGGTAAAAGTCGAAATGCCAAATGGACAAATGATGGCCGTTCTCATGGACGCCGTAGGGCTCGACCACCGCATAGGTAGGGCTTTTGATGCGGTCTTTCACCCCCAAAGCTTGAAGCAGATAACGCGTGAAAGTGGTTTTCCCCGCACCCAAATCGCCGTGCAAACACAGCAGTGCTTGCATCACAGCGGGGCATAACGCCAGACGCTTGGCAAAAGCCTCGCATGCTTGCTCATCGGGCCAGTGCAGGGTTTTTACAATCGGCTTTTCGTTCAAAGGGTGTATGTGTCCATCAATCAATCTGCGTTGCTCGCTCAACTGCAAGACTGGGGTTCAGAGCTGGGATTCTCCCAAATTGGCATAGCCCCTGTGGACCTGCGGGATGCAGAGCCCGGTTTGCTGGCTTGGCTTGCCCTTGGACACCACGGCGAGATGTCTTACATGGCCCGCCATGGCCTCACCCGCGCCAGACCCGCCGAGTTGGTGCCGGGCACCTTGGGTGTGATCACTGCCCGCATGGATTACCTGCCCCAAGAGCACGCATCGGGTTCATCCGATAGGCTTGACAGCGAAATGCAGCGCTTGCAACAACCCATGCAAGCCGTGGTGTCGGTCTATGCCCGTGGCCGGGACTACCACAAGGTGATGCGCCAACGTTTGCAGCAGTTGGCTGACAAACTGCAAGCGTATGCAGGCACCATGGGCTTTAGGGTATTCACAGACTCTGCCCCAGTGCTGGAAGCAGAGCTAGCGGTGCGCAGTGGTCTTGGGTGGCGCGGTAAACATACCTTGGTGTTACACCGTGATGCAGGTTCATTTTTTTTCTTGGGCGAAATTTTTGTGGATATTGCGCTTACGCCCACGCCCACAGAAACAGAGCATTGCGGCACTTGCAGCGCCTGTATCAGCGTCTGCCCTACGCAGGCCATCACTGGGCCTTACCGATTGGATGCGAGGCGATGTATCTCCTACTTGACGATTGAACACGAGGGAAGTATTCCTCTAGAGCTTCGACCCCTGATAGGCAACCGTATTTACGGTTGCGATGACTGTCAGTTGGTTTGCCCGTGGAATAAATTCGCCAAGCGCTCTGCGTTGCCAGACTTTGATGAACGCCATGGTTTGGGCACTGCAACCCTGCTGCAACTGCTTGAATGGGACGAAGAGCGTTTTTTGCGTTTGACAGAGGGGAGTGCGATTCGACGCATAGGCCATGCGCGGTGGTTACGTAATTTGGCCGTTGCTACGGGAAATGCTTTACGGCATAGCCTTTCAGATACCGACCGTGTTGCTTTACAGCAAGCATTGCAGCGTTGGCAAAACCACTCCAGCGACGTGGTGCGTGAGCATGTGGCTTGGGCGCTG
>DAIQOH010000085.1:0-5055 GCA_036787995.1 Limnohabitans sp.
AGCCGAGGGTGTGGGTGTGCAGGGTGGGGTTCAATTCACCACCTGCGCCAGCAAGCCTTGCTGGTATTTGGCGGCCATCATTTGCAACGGTGTTCCCTTGATCTTGGTGCCTTGGCCTTCGCAACCAAACTCGATGTAGCGCTGTTTGCAAATGGCTTTGGCAGCTTCACGCGCAGGCTTGAGCCATTCGCGGGCGTCAAATTTGTCGGGGTTTTCAGCCAAAAATTTGCGTACAGCGGCCGTCATGGCCAAGCGTATGTCGGTGTCGATATTGATTTTGCGCACGCCAAACTGAATGGCTTTTTGAATTTCAGCCACGGGCACGCCAAAGGTCTGCTTCATTTGACCGCCATATTGGTTGATGGTGGCCAACAGATCTTGTGGCACGCTGCTAGAGCCATGCATGACCAAGTGGGTGTTGGGAATGCGTTGGTGAATGGCTTTGATGCGATCAATCGCCAAAATATCGCCGGTGGGTTCACGGGTGAATTTGTAGGCACCGTGGCTGGTGCCTATGGCGATCGCCAAGGCATCCAGCTGCGTGGCTTTGACAAACTGCGCTGCTTCTTCGGGGTCGGTGAGCAACTGTTCGCGGGTCATGGTCGCGTCGGTGCCATGGCCGTCTTCTTTGTCACCTTTCATGGTTTCCAAAGAGCCTAAGCAACCCAATTCGCCTTCAACGGTGATACCCATCTTGTGCGCCGTGTCCACCACTTCTCGGGTGACTTTCACGTTGTAGTCAAAGCTGGCAATGGTTTTGCCATCAGCTTCTAGGCTGCCGTCCATCATCACGGAAGAAAAGCCCAAGTCGATAGCACCTTGGCAAACCGCTGGGCTTTGGCCATGGTCTTGGTGCATCACCAAAGGAACATGGGGATAGGCCTCTACCGCTGCTTGGATCAGGTGCTTGATGAAGGACTCACCCGCGTATTTGCGAGCACCTGCGCTGGCTTGCAAGATGACAGGCGATCCCACTTCATCAGCAGCCGACATCACGGCTTGTACCTGCTCTAAGTTGTTCACATTGAAAGCGGGGATACCGTACTGGTGCTCGGCTGCGTGGTCGAGCAGTTCGCGCATAGAAACCAAAGCCATGGCTTTTCCTTATCCATTCAAAAACGAGAATTTTAAAAGTACAGGCACAGGGCGCCCGTGACATAAACGCACTCAGGCGACACGGCAAATTTTCAGCATATTGGTGCCGCCGGGCGACCCCATAGGCTCACCGCAGGTGATGGCGTAAACATCGCCGGTGTTCACAATGCCGCGTTGCTTTAAATGCGCTTCGGCTTGTGCCAACGCGGTGTCGCGGTCGGTGCTGGTGTCCATCAACAGCGCTCGTACATTGCGGTACAGCGCAATACGCCGCTGGGTGCTGATCTTGGTGGTCAACGCATAAATGGGAATGTGAATATGGTGGCGGCTCATCCACAGCGGCGTAGAACCTGACTCGGTCAACGCCACAATGGCTTTGGCACCCAAATGGTGGGCGGTGAACAGCGCACCCATGGCAATGGTTTGGTCGATGAATGCAAAGGTTTTGCCGGTGAAATCGTTGTCCAGCACGGTTTCTTCGGCCTCTTCTGCGGCAAAGCATATTTGCGCCATTTGCTGCACCGTCTCCAAAGGGTATTTGCCCACCGCGGTTTCGGCGCTCAGCATCACTGCGTCCGTGCCATCGAGCACCGCGTTGGCCACGTCGCTGACCTCGGCGCGGGTGGGTACCGGGTTGGTGATCATGCTTTCCATCATTTGGGTGGCGGTGATGGCAACCTTGTCCATTTCGCGCGCCATTTTGATCATGCGTTTTTGCAGCGCTGGCACCGCGGCGTTACCCACCTCAACGGCCAAGTCACCACGCGCCACCATGATGCCGTCGCTGGCCGCCAAAATTTCCTCCAGATGCGGGATGGCCTCAAAGCGCTCGATCTTGGCGATCAAGCCGGGTTTGTGTTTGTAAGGCTCGGCGGCCACGTTGCAGAGTTGGCGCGCCATTTCCATGTCGGTGGCACTTTTGGGAAAGCTTACCGCCACATAGTCGGCTTGAAAAGCCATAGCGGTTTTGATGTCGTCCATGTCTTTGGCGGTGAGGGCTGGCGCGGTCAAACCGCCACCTTGTTTGTTGATGCCTTTGTTGTTAGACAACTCGCCACCCATCTTCACCGTGGTGTGCACTTGCTCGCCCTTCACCGCGTCAACCGAGAGAACGATGAGGCCGTCGTTAAGCAGCAGCAAGTCGCCGGCTTTGACATCGCGGGGCAACTCTTTGTAGTCCAGTCCCACGCCTTGTAAATCACCCAGTTCGGTGCGGGAGGCGTCCAAGATGAAAGGGTCGCCGGCTTGCAACATCACCTTGCCTTGGGCGAATTTGCCGACGCGAATTTTGGGGCCTTGCAAATCGGCCATGATGGCCACCACCCTGCCCGCACGGTGAGCCGCTTCGCGTACCAGCGTGGCGCGGTTTATATGGTCTTGGGCCACGCCATGGCTGAAGTTCAAACGCACCACATTTACGCCAGCACGAATCATGTTTTCAAGCAAAGCGGGATCGCTGGAGGCAGGTCCAAGCGTGGCAACAATTTTGGTGGCGTGTTTAGGCATGACGGGTCTCGTGTGAATGACCAAAGCATTCTCCCATGCGAATGTGACCTAAATCGCATCAGGAGGGCGTGAATAGGGAAAGGTCAGCGCCACACACAAAAAAAGAAAGTGGGGTGCACACCCCATGCGCTCACACGGTTCTACAGTGGCTGAATGAGCAACCCAATGACACACCATTTATCACTCTTGGATGGTTTGACGCCCGAGAGTTTGCGCACCTTGGCCTTACAGGGGCACGTGCGCTATTTCCGAAAAAACACCTTGCTGATCCAAGAAGGCGACCAGAGCAGGCAACTTTATGTGGTGTTGCAAGGCAATCTGCGCGAATTCGCCATGTCCCAAGACAGCAAGCCGCGTGAAATCACATTGTCCGTGGCGGGGCGTGGCGATGTCTTGGGATTGCTGTCGCTTGAAGGCCATCAGCATTGCACCAGCGTCATCACCCTGGGCCCTGCAGCCTGCGCGGTGGTCAGCGCAGACAGTGTGCGGGTGTTGTTGCAGCATGACCCCCGTTTGGCCATGGCCTTGTTGCAGCGGGCCTTGCAGCGCTTGCGTTTGGCCACAGAAACCACGTGTTTGGCCTTGTTTTCGGACGCTTACAGCCGTTTGAGCGCGTTGCTACAAAGGCAGCACACGGCGTCTGGGATGGCGTCTCAAGCCATCGCCCCCATGACCCACGCGCAAATGGCGCAGCACATCGGCTGCAGTCGGGAAATGGTCAGCCGCATCATGAAAGAGCTGGTTCAAGGGGGTTATGTGGTGCGTGAACCAGACAAGCTTTACCGGGTTTGCAGGCGCTTGCCCGCGCGCTGGTAGGGGTAAGCCGGCGAAAAGGGTCAGTCGGTACAATGCGCCGGCTATGAATATCCAAGAACAACCTATTCCTTTGAATGAGCCCATGCCCCACCGCAAGGTGATTCGCGAGTGGCTGATTCCTCTTTCCAACCGCGTTACCTTGCGCGCGATCGCGCTGCTGATCATGGATTTCGCCATTTGGGGCGCTTTTTTGGCCGGTACGGTTTACTTTGACGCGGTTTGGGCTAAATTGCTGTGTGGCGTGGCCATGGGCTTTACCATTGGCCGCTTGTTCATCATCGGCCACGATGCCTGTCACCAAAGCCTGACCCCTCACCGTGGTCTGAACAAATGGATGGGCCGTATCGCTTTTTTGCCCTCGCTCACCACTTACAGTTTGTGGGACATAGGTCACAACGTGGTGCACCATGGCTATACCAACCTCAAGGGCTTTGACTTTGTGTGGGCACCTTTGACCCAAGAAGAGTTCGCCAAGCTCTCATGGATGGGCCGTTTGCTTGACCGCGCTTACCGCAGCGGTTGGGCCCCTGGTCTTTACTACATGATTGAGATTTGGTGGAAGAAAATGGTTTTCCCCTCGGCCAAAGAAATGCCGACACGTCGTCCAATCTTTATGAAAGACAGCATTCTGATCACTGTTTTTGCGGCCATTTGGGTGGCTGGCATGGTGGCTGCGGCTGTGGCAACCGAGCAGTCGGTTACTTTGGTGCTGTTGTGCAGTGTGGTGGTGCCTTTCTTGTTTTGGTGCGCCATGATAGGTTTTGTCGTCTATGTCCACCACACCCATGTCAAAGTGTCTTGGCACGATGACCGCAGTGCTTGGGCCAAGGCGCAGCCTTTTGTGTCCACCACCGTGCACCTGACTTTCCCTTTGAAGATTGGCGCTTTGATGCACCACATCATGGAGCACACCGCCCACCATGTGGACATGAGCATTCCGCTCTACCACTTAAAACAAGCGCAGGCCAAGCTTGAAACCCTGTTGCCCGGGCGCATCATTGTTCAGCCTTTCTCTTGGCGCTGGTATTTCCAAACCGCTCGCGACTGCAAGTTGTATGACTTCACACGCCAGTGCTGGACCGACTACAAAGGGCGCGCCACCAGCCAGCCCGCAATGATTCCCGCCGGATGAGGGGCTTTGCACAGCGCTTGGCGTGGCTGTGCGCGTCTTTGTTGGGCATCGCCTTTTCAAGCGGGGCACAAGATACACCTGGCCGATCGGTAGTGACTGTTTGCGCCGAAGCGGCCAACAGTTATGCCTTGCAAACCGAGGTTTACAGCGATGCCATCAAGCTGCTGATGTACGAGAGTCGCAATAACCCCGCTGAACAAACTGAGCGTTTAGACAAACTCAAGCCGCGTCACGAGGCTTTCAAGCAAACCGCCTTGGCCCAAGAACAAACGCGTCGCCAAAACCAAAACTGGGGTGCCGCCGATGTGCAGCATGACACCCAGATCAAAACCTGGGTAACAGACAACCTGCTGGCGTTTGCCACCGAGAAATATGGGCAGGACGCTTTGTTTTTTAAGTTTTACATTGTTAACCGCTGCAAAAAACAGTTTGCGCCTTAAGCAACAGATTGCATCGCTTGCGCTCGCAATAACGGTTCAAGCGCGCTTCATCAAAATCTCAAAAGC
>DAIQOH010000086.1:0-4975 GCA_036787995.1 Limnohabitans sp.
TCGTTTTCGGTCAGCCCCACCAAACAATTTTTCCATTGCTTTGGCTGCGGCAAAAATGGCAATGCCATTGGCTTCTTAATGGAACATGCTGGCATGACTTTCATTGAAGCGGTGAAAGACTTGGCACAAAGTTATGGCCTGCAAGTCCCCGAGGATG
This sequence comes from Limnohabitans sp., assembly GCA_036787995.1. Taxonomy (GTDB): domain Bacteria; phylum Pseudomonadota; class Gammaproteobacteria; order Burkholderiales; family Burkholderiaceae_C; genus Limnohabitans. The sequence continues at coordinate 158 of DAIQOH010000086.1, forward strand.
ATGCCGACCCAGCTGAACGGCAACGTGCACAGCAGCAACGCCAACGCCAAGCCACCTTGAACGAGGTGCTGGAAAAAGCCGGTGAGTCTTACCGCAAACACCTGAAATCCAGCCCCCAAGCCATTGCCTACTTGAAAGGGCGAGGTTTATCAGGGGAGGTCGCCAAGCAATTTGGTTTGGGCTATGCACCCGATGGATGGCGAAATTTGGCCAGTGTGTTTGCTGACTACCAAGACGCTTTGTTGGTGGAGTCGGGTTTGGTCATCACCCACGAAGAAAGTGGCGAAGAAGACAAACGCTACGACCGCTTTCGCGATCGCATCATGTTTCCTATTCGCAATGTCAAAGGCGAGTGCATAGGCTTTGGCGGACGCGTGCTCGGGGATGGCACACCCAAATACCTCAATTCCCCAGAGACACCGGTGTTTAGCAAAGGCCGAGAGTTGTATGGCTTGTTTGAAGCACGTACCGCTTTGCGCGAAGCCGGTTATGTGCTGGTGACTGAGGGCTATATGGATGTGGTGGCTTTGGCGCAACTGGGTTTCCCCAACGCGGTAGCCACCTTGGGTACGGCTTGCACCACCGACCATGTGCAAAAACTGTTTCGCTTTACCGACTCGGTGGTGTTCAGCTTCGATGGCGACGCAGCCGGCAGACGCGCTGCTCGCAAAGCGCTTGACGGTGCCCTGCCCTATGCCACGGATATACGCAATGTGAAGTTTTTGTTCCTGCCTGCCGAGCATGATCCTGACAGCTTTGTACGTGCCTATGGCGCAGATGCGTTTTCTCGCATGGTCTCGGATGCAACCCCTTTATCGCGCTTTGTGATGGAAGTGGCACGCGATGGCTGTGACATCGATACCGCTGAAGGCCGTGCGATGTTGGCAGCCCAAGCCAAACCTTTGTGGCTGGCCATGCCAGACGGCGTTCTCAAAACCCAAATGCTCAACGATTTAGCCGATGCTGTAGGCATTGGTCAACACGAATTGCAGCGTTTATGGCTGGCGACGACGCCCTCGGCTGGCCACAAGGCCAGCGCCAAGCCAGCTTCCAAGTCTGGGTTTGCCAACACAGGTACGTGGACACGCAGCGGCAGCCAGAAGCGCCCTCCCCCCATAGGCATCAACCTGCGCAGCAAAGCCCCCTCACGCCATGACAGGGCCTTGCAAATTTTGTTCTCTGACATGGCGCAATGGGACAGGCTGTCTGCGCACCAACACCACTTGCTGCTGGAAATGCCTGCACCCTACGGAGAATTGATGGCTTGGTTAAACCAACAGTGGCTAGAAAACGGTGTGCAATCCTTGGCTGGACTGCGCGAGGGTCTGCGCGGGCACCCTCACGAACCGGTTGTTTCACGCTTGATTGATAAGGCACCTGCTGACATTGACAGCGATGCAGGCGAATTGCAAAGCATCATGACCGCTTTAGAAAAGGACCAACTCTCTCAGGAGATAGACAGCTTGACCCGACGCATGGCCAGCGACCCCCATGCCTATGAACGCATCAAGTCATTGAACGCACGTTTAGCAACATTAAAAAAAGCCCCTCTGGTATAATCCATTTTCATAAGTAAGCGCGACAGCATCACCTCCGGACCAGGCCAAACGTGAATTTGTTCACAACCCGCCACTCACCGCAAGGACTGCATACCAAATGATCGCCCTTTCAGCTTGCTTGGAACCCCTGCCACTGTTTCATTAGCGCTTTAACCCAAGCGCTATCTGTCTTTTTGTTGTTCAAGGATTGACATGCCAGCCAAGAAGTCTACCCAGCCTGCCAAGGCCAAAACAGCCGCTAAACCATCAGCAACCTCTGCCAAATCTGTTCCCAAGAAAGCCTCCCCTGTGTCGACTGCCAAAAAAGCCCCTGCCAAAAAAGTCCCCGCTAAACCTGTTGCCAAAACAGCAGCCAAGCCTGCTGTCAAAGCAGCCAGCAAACCTGTTGCCAAACCTGCGGCCAAAGCAGCTCCCGTGAAGGCTGTGGCCAAGCCTGCGGCAAAAACCCCAGCCAAGCCCAGCGCTGAAAAGGCCAAGCCGCCCAAAGCCACAGGCAAAGCCGCAGCCAAGGGCAAAGCGGCCAAAAAAGTGATGGCTGAAGCAGAGGATTTGGTCGATCTAGAAGCTGAATTTGCCGAAGAGGCTGTCAGCACTGGTGAAAAGGTCAAGCCTTTGCGCATGAAGATCAGCAAGGCGAAAGAGCGTGCCTTGATGAAAGAATTTGGTTTGGATGAAGCGGTTTTGTCAGAAGAAGACCTAGCCAAACGCCGTTCACGCCTGAAGACACTGATCAAGCTGGGCAAAACCCGTGGCTACCTGACCCATGGTGAAATCTCTGACCACTTGCCCGACAAATTGGTCGATGCCGAAACCATGGAAGTGGTTATCACCATGTTGAATGACATGGGTGTCGCGGTCTACGAACAAACGCCCGATGCTGAAACCTTGCTGATTACCAATACGGGCCCCACCGTCGCCAGTGAAGAAGAGGCAGAAGAAGAAGCCGAAGCCGCTTTGTCCACCGTGGACAGTGAATTTGGCCGAACCACCGACCCTGTGCGCATGTACATGCGTGAAATGGGTACAGTGGAGTTGTTAACCCGCGAAGGTGAAATCGAAATTGCCAAGCGCATCGAAGGCGGTTTGATGGCGATGATGGAGGCCATCAGCGCATCTCCTGCGACGGTTGCTGAAATCCTTCGCATGGCTGAGGAGATCCGTGAAGGCAAGGTAGTCATTTCCACCATTGTGGACGGTTTTAGCAACGCCAACGAAGCTGACGACTATGTGGCCGAGGAAGACTTTGACGAGTTTGACGACTCTGACGATGACGACGGCAAAGGCGGATCCAAAGCACTCACCAAAAAACTGGAAGAACTCAAAGCCGAAGCCCTCACCCGCTTTGACCGTGTACAAACCTTGTTTGAAAAAATGCGTAAAGCCTTTGACAAAGAAGGCTATGGTTCTCCCTCTTACATGAAGATTCAAAAGTCCATCAGCGAAGAGTTGATGACGGTGCGATTTACTGCTCGCACAATTGAAAAACTGTGCGACTTGGTACGCGGTCAAGTCGACGATGTGCGCAAAAAAGAACGTGAACTGCGTCGCATCATTGTGGACCGCTGTGGCATGCCCCAAGACATGTTCATCAAAGAATTTCCAGCCAATTTGTTGAATTTGAAATGGGTTGAAAAGCAGTCGGCTGCGGCCAAGCCTTGGTCGGTAACCATGACCCGCAACATCCCAGCCATTCAAGAGTTGCAACAAAAACTCACCGATATTCAAAGCCGCGTGGTCGTGCCACTGGCCGAACTCAAAGACATCAACAAACGCATGAACGAAGGCGAACGCGCATCGCGTAATGCCAAGAAAGAGATGATCGAGGCCAACTTGCGTCTGGTCATTTCTATTGCTAAAAAATACACCAACCGTGGCTTGCAATTCCTGGATTTGATCCAAGAAGGCAATATTGGTTTGATGAAAGCTGTGGACAAGTTCGAATACCGCCGTGGTTACAAGTTCTCCACTTACGCCACTTGGTGGATTCGCCAAGCCATCACTCGCTCTATTGCTGATCAGGCACGTACCATCCGCATCCCGGTTCACATGATTGAAACCATCAACAAGATGAATCGCATCAGCCGCCAACACTTGCAAGAGTTTGGTTTCGAGCCTGATGCTTCTATCTTGGCTGAAAAAATGGAGATGCCAGAAGACAAGATTCGCAAGATCATGAAGATTGCCAAAGAGCCTATCTCCATGGAAACGCCTATCGGTGACGATGATGACTCGCATTTAGGCGACTTCATCGAAGACAGTGCCAACACGGCACCCTTGGAAGCGGCCATGCAAGCCGGCTTGCGCGATGTGGTGAAAGAAATCTTGGACGGGCTCACACCCCGCGAAGCCAAAGTATTGCGTATGCGCTTCGGTATTGAGATGGACAACGACCACACCTTGGAAGAGGTGGGCAAACAGTTTGACGTCACCCGCGAGCGTATCCGCCAGATCGAAGCCAAGGCCTTGCGCAAACTCAAGCACCCCAGTCGCTCCGACAAACTGCGCAGTTTCATCGACACCTTATGACCTCAGCCAATAACCGACGTGGCGTGATCGCCATGTCGGTGGGCATGGCCAGTTTTGTTCTCAATGACTCGTTGGTCAAATTTGTCAGTGCCAGCCTGCCACCGTCCCAGCTGATTTTTTTACGTGGTTTATTGGCCGTTCTGGGTTTGTCCATCCTGTGCATTTATATGGGTGTGTTTCAACAACCGCGAGAAGCTATCGCGCACCTGCGTGACCGCTGGGTTTTGATCCGATCAACACTGGATGGTTTGGCGAGCTTGGTCTACCTGACGGCCATGTTTCACATGCCACTGGCCAATGCCACGGCCATCAACATGGCAACGCCTTTGCTGATTGCATTGCTTTCGGGATTGTTGCTAGGGGTTCGCGTTAGCTTGAGGCATTGGCTCATCATTGCTACAGGTTTTGCGGGTGTGTTGTTGGTGGTGCAACCCCAAGCCGAGGGTTTTAACCAGTGGGCATGGGTGTGTTTGGGCGGCACCTTGCTGCATGCTTTGCGGGATGTCAGCATGCGTTTTGTCCCTTCACACATTCCCTCCTTGGTGGTCGCCTTGTGCACCGCTACAGCAGCCACATTGATGGCGGGTATGTGGAGTGTTTGGCAAGACTGGGCACCCATGAGCATGACCATGTGGAGTTGCTTGGGTGGTGCTGCGGTATTGTTGAGCACCGGTTATTTCTTGTTGATACAAAGCACCCGAAGTGCAGACCTCACGGTGGTTGCACCTTTTCG
>DAIQOH010000087.1:0-4908 GCA_036787995.1 Limnohabitans sp.
CGCTGCTCTTATGGCCCGTATGCCCGTGCCATGGTGCGCATTTGCAAAGAAGAGTCGTTCCACCAACGCCAAGGCTTTGAGTCACTGATGGTGATGATGCAAGGCACACCAGAGCAACAAGCCATGGTGCAAGACGCGGTGAACCGCTGGTGGTGGAAATGCTTGGCGATGTTTGGCCCACCCGATAGCGACAGCCCTAACTCGGCGCAAAGCCAACGCTGGGGCATCAAGCGCATCAGCAACGATGACCTGCGCCAAAGCTTTGTCGACGCCACCGTGCCGCAAGCCAAGATATTGGGCGTAAGCCTGCCCGACCCCGATTTGAAATGGAATGAAGAGCGCCAGCATTTCGACTACGGCGCCATCGATTGGGACGAGTTTTGGGCCACGGTGAACGGCGATGGACCATGCAACAAAGAACGCTTGGCCACCCGCGTCAAAGCCTGGGACGACGGCGCTTGGGTGCGCGAGGCCGCATTGGCCCACGCACACAAACAGCAAGCGCGCCAGATGAAGGAGGCCGCATGAGCACAAGCACATCACATGAATGGCCCCTGTGGGAAGTGTTTGTGCGTAACAAACAAGGTTTGGAACACCGCCATTGCGGCAGCCTCCACGCCAGTGACGCCAAACACGCCATGCAAATGGCACGCGATGTGTATACCCGCCGCCAAGAAGGCGTGAGCTTGTGGGTGGTGGCCTCTGCTGACATACACGCCAGTGAGCCGCATGACAAGGCTGCCTTGTTCGAACCGGCCAGCGACAAAATTTTCCGTCACCCTAGCTTCTACGACATTCCCAACGAAGTTGGGCACATGTGATGGATGCGCCACAACTGCCTTTACTGCTGCACTTGGCGGACAACTGCTTGGTTTTGAGCCAACGCAACGCCGAGTGGTGTGGCCACGCACCTGTTTTAGAAGAAGACATTGCATTGGCTAACCACAGCCTGGATTTGATTGGCCAGTCACGCCTGCTTTACCAATATGCAGCTGAACTCATGGGCAAAGGCGAAACAGAGGACAGCTTGGCTTACTTCCGAGATGCACCTGCATTTCGCAACTTCACGCTGCTGGAGTTGCCCCACCACGGGCCACTCGCACCCAGCGGCAGCAGCCAACGCGACTTCGCCACCACCTTGGTGCGTAACTTTTTATACAGCGCTTGGGCGCTGGGCGCATGGTCTGGCTTGGCGCAATGTACCGACAAACAACTGTGTGCCATTGCAGCCAAAGCCATCAAGGAAACCACTTACCACTGGCACCATGCGCAAGACTGGGTGGTTCGAATGGGTGACGGCACCCCTGAATCACAGCAACGCGTCCAAGACGCGCTCAACCACCTCATGCCCTACACGCAAGAGTTTTGGATGCCCTTGGCACATGCAGAGTCCGCGCAAAGCGTGGGCGTTGCACTGTCAGATGCGCATTCGCAAAACGAATGGTCATCACTGATTGATGCGGTGTTGGTGCAAGCGTGTTTGAAGCGCCCAACCGATAGTGGCTTTGTGCCCAGTGGCAACCGCGGCATACATTCTGAACACCTGAGCTATCTTTTGGGTGAAATGCAAAGCTTGGCACGTGCACACCCCCATGCGGTGTGGTGAACCCATCCATGGCCATCGATATGGCAGCCCTGCATGCTGCACTTGACCAAGTCTGTGACCCCGAAATACCGGTGGTGAGTTTGCGTGAAATGGGTATTTTGCGCGAGGTGCATCTCACTGAATCAGGCGTGGAAGTCGTTATCACGCCCACTTACAGCGGTTGTCCTGCGATGGAACAAATCCATGACGATATTGCAAGCACTTTGCAACGGTTGGGCGTAACAGGGCAAGTCACTACGCAACTCGCTCCCGCTTGGACCACCGACTGGATGACGCCTGACGCACGCGAAAAACTCAAAGCCTATGGCATCGCACCGCCCAGTGGCCACAGCGCCTCAAACCCGCAAGTGGTGCGCTTAACGCGACGCTTGCAAGATGACGTGGTAGCTTGTCCGCACTGTGGCTCGACCAACACCACCATCACCTCTGCGTTTGGCTCCACGGCTTGTAAAGCATTGTGCAAATGTTTGAGTTGCCAAGAACCTTTTGACTATTTCAAGCCCTATTGACCTGACCATGAGCGCTGTTCCCACTTTTCACTCACTGCAGGTCGTGCAACTGCGCACCGAAGGTTTGAATGGCAAAGCCATCACCTTGCATGTACCCGAAGCTTTGCGCAAGACGTTTGCTTTCAAGCCAGGCCAGTACATGGTGGTCAGGGCCACAATTGCTGGGAAGTCTTGCCAACGCAGTTACTCGGTATGCAGCACGCCTGAGCGTCTTTACACCACAGGCGACATCGAGATAGGTGTTCGCGCTGTACCCGGTGGCGTATTTTCCGTGTGGGCCACGACCGAACTAACGACAGGACAGCGTCTAGAGGCCATGCCGCCTGATGGACGATTTGTATCCACCCACCCGCATGCACGACACACCGTGTGTTTTGCTGCCGGCTCGGGCATCACACCTGTTTTGTCCTTGATCGCCAGCGGACTGGCCTCGAACACACACAGTCGCTACAGCTTGGTGTACGGTAACCAGCGCATGCAAAGCGTGATGTTCAATGAAAGCCTCCAAGACTTGAAAGACCGTTACCCCCAACGCTTGTCATTGATGCATGTGCTGTCAAGGCAAGAACAAGACATTGCTTTGTTGCAAGGCCGTATCGACGAAGACAAAGTGATGGCGCTGACCAACACTGTCCTGCCTGCTGCGGACATAGATGAAGTTTTTGTGTGCGGCCCGGCAGCCATGATGCATGCCACGGTTACTGGTCTGCAACGTGCAGGCGTAGCCGCTGAGCGGATTCACAGCGAGCTTTTTGGTGATGCCCACGCCCCTCAACAAACAACCCCAAAGACCGTCACCCAAACAAACAAGGGTATTGACCTGCGCATCATTTGCAATGGCAAACAACACAGCATACCCATGGCGGATGGTGACAACCCCTTGTCTGCTGGGTTAGAAGCGGGTTTGGACTTGCCTTATTCGTGTCGCAACGGCGTGTGCTGTACTTGTCGCGCCAAAGTCCTGGAAGGTAAGGTCAGCATGCATAAAAACTTCACACTCACCAGCGAAGAAATCGCCCAAGGTTTTGTGCTGTCTTGCCAAGCCAAAACGTTGACACCCAAACTGGTGCTCAGCTTTGATGAGCGCTAAGGCTTAAGCACCCAAACGCAAGTTTTGGCAGATGTGCTTAACAGCTGTGCTTTGGTTCATGGTGTAGAAATGCAAACCAGGCACCCCAGCGGTCAGCAACTGATCGCACAAATCAGTGACCACCTCTAAACCAAAGGCTTTGATGGATGCGCTGTCGTCGCCATAAGACTGCAGCCGCAAGCGAATCCAACGGGGAATTTCAGCACCACAAGCATCTGAAAAACGCATCAACTGGGTGGAACTGATGATGGGCATGATGCCTGGCACCACAGGAATGTCTGCGCCGTGTTGGTAGGCTTCATCGACAAAACGGAAATAAGCATCGCTGTTATAAAAGTATTGTGTGATGGCCGAGCTTGCACCGGCCTTCACCTTGGCGACATAAGCCTTCACATCCGAATCGGGCGACTTGGCTTGGGGATGTACCTCGGGGTAACAACCCACCTCAATATGAAAATGGTCGCCCGTTTCTTCACGGATAAAAGCCACCAATTCACTGGCGTACCGAAACTCACCAAAGGTGCCATGGCCGCTGGGCAAATCGCCACGCAAAGCCACCATGCGGCGTATGCCTGATGCTTTGAATTGCGCCAACTGCGCACGCACGCTGTCTCGGGTGGCACCAATGCACGAAAAGTGTGGTGCCGCATCAAACCCGTCGTTCATGATGGCTTGCACTTGTTGCAAAGTGCCGTCTTGGGTGGAGCCGCCAGCGCCATAGGTCACGCTGAAAAAATGCGGTTTCAATGTATATAAATCGTGTCTGACTTGCTTGAGCTTCTCACCACCTTCAAGGGTTTTGGGAGGGAAAAATTCAAAACTGACAGGGGTTTGTGTGGCATCGCTCATGCGGGCCTCCTGAGATGAATGAAAAATTCGTGGTTGCCATCACCGCCTGTAATGACACTGTGTAACCAATGTGCCACCTGCAAATCCAAAACCTTTGCAGCACCGCGCAAGCGCGCTTCTACTTGCAAGTACTTGGCAGGGTCTTGAACCAAGCCGCCTTTGCCCAGGTCATTGGCTTGCAACTCAAACTGCGGTTTGACCAATAACAACATCTGTCCTGACTTTGACATCAGAGGTTTGAGCGCTGGCAAGATCAAAGTCAACGATATGAAACTGACATCTGCCACGATCAAGTCAAAACCGTGCGCCTGACCCAACTGTGCCAATGTGAGCTCACGGGCATTGCATTGCTCTACACAGCGCACCCTTGAATCAGCACGCAATCGTGGGTGTAACTGACCGTGGCCTACATCGATGCCAGTGACGTGGGTAGCACCGTGTTGTAACAAACAATCAGTGAAACCGCCAGTGGACTGACCCACATCCAGGCAAACTACCTCGCTAACCTCCAACCCTGTCACACGCAAAGCACCTTCAAGCTTCAAACCGCCACGCGAAACAAAGCGCGTTTCGGCATCATCCTGCAAAAGCAATTCAGCATCCTGAGGTAACACCGCACCGTTTTTGTCAATGCGCTGCCAGGCATGCTGGCCCACCCGCCAGTCCACACCCGCAGCAATCAAACGCTGCGCTTGAGAACGCGAGTTGGCCAAACCGCGCTCGACCAGCAACTGGTCTGCGCGCGGCATATCAATAGCGGTAGGTGTCGGCCTTGTAGGGGCCGGCTTTGCTCACGCCGATGTAAGCGGCTTGCTCGTCGGTGAGTTCGGTCAGCATGGCGCCAACTTTCTTCA
>DAIQOH010000088.1:0-4840 GCA_036787995.1 Limnohabitans sp.
GTGGTCTTGAGCGTCAACGGTATTGAGGTGATTTACAACCACGTCATCTTGGTGCTCAAAGGCGTGTCCTTGCAAGTGCCAGAGCGTGGCATCGTTGCCCTCTTAGGCGGCAATGGCGCGGGCAAGACCACCACCTTGCGCGCAATTTCCAACTTGCTGCAAGGCGAGCGAGGTGAGGTCACCAAGGGCAGTATCGCATTGCGCGGTGAGCGCATCGAAAACCTCACGCCTGCCGACTTGGTCAAGCGCGGCGTGGTGCAAGTCATGGAAGGCCGGCATTGCTTTGCCCATCTCACCATCGAAGAAAACTTGCTCACCGGCAGTTACACCCGCACGAACAAAGCGGAGATTGCGGCTAACCTTGAGAAGGTCTACAACTACTTTCCGCGCTTAAAGACACGTCGTACCTCGCAAGCGGCCTATACCTCGGGGGGTGAGCAACAAATGTGCGCCATTGGGCGTGCGTTGATGGCCAATCCCAGCATGGTGTTGTTGGACGAACCCTCTATGGGTTTGGCACCGCAAATCGTGGAAGAGGTGTTCAACATCGTCAAAGATTTGAACCAAAAAGAGCATGTCACTTTTTTGCTGGCCGAGCAAAACACCCACATGGCTTTGCGCTATGCCGATTTTGGCTACATCATGGAATCGGGTCGCATTGTGATGGACGGTGCGGCCAACGATTTGGCCAACAACGAGGACGTGAAAGAGTTTTACCTTGGCATGGGTGGCGGCGAGCGCAAAAGCTTTAAGGATGTGAAAAGTTATAAACGCCGCAAACGTTGGTTGGCTTGAAGCATGAAACACGTATGACCGATTTTTATGACGCGCTAGAGCAACGCGACCCCCGCCTGCGTGAGGCTTCGCTGTTGCAAGCTTTGCCCACCCAAATTGCCTATGCCCAAACCCGTGCGCCCGCATGGGCGAAGATTTTGGAAGGGGTGGATGCGGCATCCATCCACACACGCCAAGCCTTGGCCCAACTTCCTGTGACCCGCAAATACGAGTTGCTGGCACGCCAACAAGCCGAGCGATCAAGCGATGTGTTTGGCGGTTTTTCTGCGGTGCGTTTTGGCAAGACCATGCCCCGTGTGTTTGCCAGTCCAGGTCCTATTTACGAGCCTGAAGGTGAAGCCACAGACTATTGGCGCATGGCCCGCGCCATGTATGCCGCGGGTTTTCGTGCAGGTGATTTGATCCATAACTGTTTTAGTTACCACTTCACACCGGCCGGTGCCATGATGGAGAGTGGAGCGCATGCCTTGGGGTGCAGTGTGTTTCCTGCAGGCACGGGTCAGACCGAGCAGCAATTGCAAGCCCTGTTGGAATTGCGTCCCAGTGCTTACAGCGGCACCCCCAGCTTTTTAAAAATATTGCTAGAAAAAGCCACCGAAGCGCAAACGCCCTTGCCCTTTTTGCGTAAAGCTTTTGTCAGTGGAGAGGCGTTTCCGCCTTCGCTGCGCGATTGGTTGGCCGAGCGTGGTGTCACTGCTTACCAGTGCTATGCCACGGCGGACATTGGATTGATTGCTTACGAAACCGCCTCGCGTGAGGGTTTGGTCGTGGACGAGGGCGTGTTGGTTGAAATTGTGCGGCCCGGTACGGGTGACCCAGTGGCAGAAGGTGAAGTGGGCGAGTTGGTGGTCACCACACTCAACCCCGATTACCCTTTGATCCGATTTGGTACTGGCGACTTAACCGCGGTCTTGCCCGGCACTTGCCCCACAGGTCGCACCAACCAACGCATCAAAGGATGGATGGGTCGCGCCGATCAAACCACCAAGGTACGCGGCATGTTTGTTCACCCAGGGCAAGTCGATCAAGTGGTGAAGCGGTTTTCGCAAGTGCGAAAGGCGCGCTTGGTGGTCAGTGGCGAAATGGCCAATGACCACATGCATTTGCATGTGGAGACAGAGCATGCCAGCGACGAATTGCAAGCGGCATTGGCGCAAACGGTGCGCGACATCACCAAGCTACGTGCCGACATTGTTTTTGCCAAGCCCGGCAGTCTGGCCAACGATGGCAAAGTGATTGAAGATGCGCGCAGTTACCAATAGCTTGTTGTGTTTGAGTCTGATCTCAGGCTCAGCCTTTGCGCAGACATTTCCCCTCAAAGACAAGCCCATCACCTTGGTGGTGCCTTTCACCGCTGGCGGTCCGACCGACCGCTTGGCGCGCGACATTGCAGAAGCATTGCGCAAGCCATTGGGTGGCGCAACGGTGGTGGTGGAAAACGCCTTGGGGGCGGGGGGCGCCATCGCGACGCAAAAAGTGGCGCGTGCAGCCGCTGACGGACATACTTTGTTGATTCACCATATCGGCATGGCCACCATGCCTGCTTTGATACGCAAACCCCCTTTTGATGTGCTCAATGATTTTGACTATCTGGGCATGATTCATGAGGTGCCGATGACGATTGTGGGACGAGCCAGTTTGGAGGCCAATGATTACAAGCAACTGGGTGCTTGGGTATCTTCACAAAAGGACAAAGTCAACTTGGGCAATGCAGGCATAGGCTCGGCATCACATTTGTGTGGATTGTTATGGCAATCGGCCACGCGCACCGAGATGACGACGATTCAATACAAAGGCGTGTCTATGGCCATGACCGATTTATTGGGCGGACAAATCGATGTGCTGTGCGATCAAACCACCAATACCTTGACCTATATTGAGAGCAAAAAAGTCAAAGCGTATGCCGTTACCAGCATCAAGCGTTTGTCGCAAGCCGCATTGAAAGACTTGCCCACCTTGCAGGAGACGGGGTTGAAGGGGTTTCAGGTCAGCGTCTGGCATGGGGTGTATGCACCCAAAGGCTTGCCCCCCGAGACCAAAGCCAAGTTGTATGGGGCATTGCGGGCGGTGTTTTCAGACCCGGCATTCATTCAAAAACAAGAAGCCTTGGGCGCTGTGATGATTGTCGACAAACGCACAGACCCTGTGGAGCACAAAAAATTTGTTGCGGCTGAAATTGCCAAATGGACGCCCATCATCAAAGCCGCTGGCGTTTACGCGGATTAACAGCAATGTTCATTGTTTGAAGCGTTGACGGGTCAGTGTGAGGGCGATCCACCATGCCACGGCAGCGTAAACCACCAACACCCCCAAATGCAACCAAGCTTGCTCAGGCCAAGCGTCCATGAACAAAGGACGCACCAAGGCTACGGCATGGGTGAGCGGCAAGCACCACGCCAACCAGTTCACTGCCTCGGGTAAAGTGTCTAAAGGGAAAAACACGCCGCTCAAAAACATCATGGGTGTCAGGAACAGCGTGAAGTAGTAAGTGAAAAAGTCGTAGCCCTTGGCCAGTGCATTGAATATCAAAGCCAAGCAACTGAAGGTGATGCCCACGCCCAACAAAATAGGCCAAGCCACCAACAGTTTCCAAGAGTGACTGATACCTAAAGCCAACATCACCAACAAAATAGCGGTGACTGTGAAGATGGACTTGAAAGCAGCCCATAGCATCTCTGCCAACAACACATCGTCTAGACGCACGGGGGCGTTCATGATGCCGTCCCACGTCTTTTGCACATGCATACGCGAAAAGGCAGAGTACAAAGCCTCAAAGGTGGCCGCATTCATGGCGCTCATACACACCGAGCCGCTGGCCAAAAACAAGATGTATGGCACCTTGACATCGCCTTGTTGCACACCGCCTACCAGTGCACCCAAGCCATAGCCAAACGCCACCAACCACATCAGCGGCTCGGCGATATTGGCAATCAAGCTGGGGATAAAGAGTTTGCGCCACACCAAAAAATTGCGCAAAAACACAGGCCAAAAACGCAGTCGCATCATCCATCCTCTCGAATTTGACGACCTGTGAGTTTCAAGAACAAATCCTCTAAATTGGCAGGGCGGTGCAGTGTGCGCAAACCGGGTGTGGCGCCCAAGGCTTGCAGTAGCGGTGTGGCGGCGTCGGTGTAAAAGAACACGGTGTCACCACTGACCTCGACCCGTTGGGCATGCTGCCGCGCTGCGCTGTCGGCAATGTCTTGCGGGTTGCCACCAAACACTTCCACCACATCAGGTTCTAAGTGTTGGGTGATGAGGTCGCGGGGTTTGCCTTCGGCGATTTTTCTTCCATGGTCTAACACCAGCAAACGGTCACACAAGCGCTCGGCCTCATCCATGAAATGCGTGGTCAGCAAGATAGATTTGCCTTGCTGCAACAATTGTTGCAAGCGCTCCCACATCAGGTGACGTGCTTGTGGGTCTAGGCCGGTGGTGGGTTCATCTAGCAAGAGTAATTGGGGGTCGTTGATCAAGGCACGGGCAAGGCTTAAGCGTCGTTTCATACCACCGGATAACTCGCCAGGCTTGGCGTCAGCCTTGTGGTTAAGCGCCGCAAACGTCAGCAGCGAAGGAATACGTGCACGAATGTCTGCACTGCCCATGCCAAAGTAGCGACCATAGACCATCAGGTTTTCGCTGCAGGTGAAGTCTGGGTCCAGTGAATCGAATTGACTGACAACCCCGAGACGCGTTTTGATAGCCAAAGTCTCTTGGGGCATAGGCAGACCAAACACGCTGATGCTGCCACTGTCAGCGGCGCTTAAACCTAAGCACATGCGAAAGGTGGTGGTTTTGCCAGCGCCGTTGGGACCTATCACGCCCAAGCATTCACCGGCGCGCAACTCGAACGACAAGTCATCAACCACCGTGGTGCTACCAAAGCGTTTGGTCAGGTGAGAGCAACGGAGTTGAGGTTCGGTCATGACAAGCAGATGTGCATACAGGTAAGCATTGTGCATCCAATGCGGGTGATATACTTTTACCCCTTGGCCCGGTAGCTCAGTCGGTAGAGCAGAGGATTGAAAATCCTTGTGTCGGTGGT
>DAIQOH010000089.1:0-4740 GCA_036787995.1 Limnohabitans sp.
CTTCACACGGTGGAAGCCAGTGGTTCGATCCCACTACGACCCACCAGATATGAATGAAAGCACTGATGATCTCAGTGCTTTTTTATTTGCGTATAAGCCCAGGTGGATTGGCAAAAGTCTTTCTGAATGCGGTTTCATCTGGGTCTGAAAGTTTCACCCCAGCTTGTGCGACTTGCGCATCATCCACTTTCACCAGTGGGGTGAATCTGGGATGGTGGTGTTCGATAAAGGGATTGTTTCGAGCTGCGTTGTAGCAAAAAAGCACAGTCCAGCGTCGATGAGATGATGTATTTTGATCGGATCTATGCATCAGATTGGAATGAAAAAAGAGTCCGTCACCGGGTTCCATTTCCATGTAGTCAAGCGGCATGTGTTGAAGCATTTGATCTACGCGTAGCGGGTCAGCGCCAACTTGCTCTCCTGGCAAAACACCATGATCAACCCGTCCAGCAGCATGAGAACCTCGAATGACTTGAAGACATCCATTTTCTGGCGTTGCTTTGTCTAATGCGACCATCACACTTGCCATCAAAGGTAAAAGACAGCCGTTGTGGTACCAATAGCCATAGTCTTGGTGCCATTCCCAAGCGCCTCCATCAAAAGGCTCTTTGGCGGTGAGTTTGGAGTGATAGTGGTAGACCTCGCCACCGAGTATGTGCTCCATGGTATCGACTACGCGTGTGGAGCGAGCAGCCAATCCATAAACACTTTCACCTGGATGGTTCCAAGTAGCCATCATGGTTGCTTTTCCTTGGGCGTCTTTTCGTGCATACAAACTGTTTTGAAGTTGAGGGTCCTGCTCGATGGCTTTCGTCATGAGTTCAACTTCGTGGCGATCAAACAAACCCCGAATCAGAACATAGCCATTGGCTTGAAAATCGTCCCACTGGGATGTCGTGAATAAGCTAGCCATCTGTTTTCCTCTGCAAACATGCCTGTTTTAGCTTGCTTCAATCTTCGTGATTGACACAAGCAATCAGGGATAACCCGAAACTCCATTATGATTCGCTTCAATGAGTTTTCCTCATTAGATAGTTTTTATCAACCAATGAAAGGAATCATCCATGTCCATTATCAACACCCAAGTTCAACCCTTCAAGGTACAGGCATTTCACAACGGTAAATTTGTCCAAGTTTCCAATGAAACGCTCAAAGGCGAATGGTCAGTGCTGATTTTCATGCCAGCCGCTTTCACCTTCAACTGCCCCACCGAAGTCGAAGACGCAGCTGACAATTACGCTGAATTCCAAAAGGCCGGCGCTGAGGTCTATATCGTCACCACCGATACCCACTTTGCCCACAAGGTGTGGCACGAAACATCGCCTGCGGTTGGCAAGGCCAAGTTTCCTTTGATTGGCGACCCCACACACCAATTGACCCGCGCTTTCGGCGTTCACATTGAAGAAGAAGGTTTGGCCTTGCGCGGCACTTTCGTCATCAACCCCGAAGGCGTGATCAAGACGGCTGAAGTCCATTCCAATGAAATCGCTCGCGATGTCAAGGAAACCCTGCGCAAACTCAAAGCAGCACAGTACACAGCAGCCAACCCTGGCCAAGTCTGCCCTGCCAAGTGGAACGAAGGCGCTAAGACATTGACACCCTCGCTCGACCTCGTCGGCAAGATCTAAGCAGGTTGTCTGCTCAAAGGGGCGTGCGCTGTGCACCCCTTTTGTCAGAACCCTTGTTTTCTCAAGGATTTCGTCCATACAAAGGAATCACCATGCTTGATACACAGATGAAAACCCAGTTGCAAGCCTATTTGCAGAATTTGCGTCAACCCATCCGCTTGGTAGCGAGCTTAGATGCCAGCGAAAAAAGTGCAGAAATGCGTGAGCTGTTGAGCGAGATTGCCGAGCTGTCCGACAAAGTCAGTTTTGAAGATACCGGTAAGGACGGCCGTGTACCTTCTTTTGTGGTGACCAAAGAGAATGAAAACCGTGGTGTGCGATTTGCGGCCATTCCCTTGGGACATGAGTTCACTTCCTTGGTACTGGCCTTGTTGTGGACCGGTGGTCACCCGCCCAAAGTAGACAGCCAAGTGCTAGAGCAAATCAAAGGCTTGGATACCCCCCGCAAGTTGGAGGTGTACATGTCCTTGTCTTGTCACAACTGCCCTGACGTGGTGCAGGCCGCCACCTTGATGGCGATTTACAACCCCCAAATCGACACCACTGTCATTGATGGTGCTTTGAACCAAGCCGAGGTGGAGGACCGCCAAGTCATGGCTGTGCCTATGGTTTATATCAATGATCAGGTGTTTGGCTCGGGCCGCATGAGCTTGGAAGAGATCTTGGCCAAGCTAGATACCAACACTGCTGAACGCGAAGCCATCAAGCTCAGCGAAAAACAACCTTTTGATGTGTTGGTCGTCGGAGGTGGCCCTGCTGGGGCTGCCGCTGCCGTGTATGCGGCGCGCAAAGGTATTCGTGTGGGGGTGGCTGCCGAGCGTTTTGGCGGGCAAACCAATGACACGATGGGGATTGAAAACTATATTTCCGTGTTGGAAACCGATGGCCCCAAGTTTGCGGCGGCCTTGGAAGCACAGGTGCGTCACTATGAAGTAGACATCATGAATTTGCAGCGCGCTGAAAAAATTGTGCCTGCCAAAGAAGCTGGTGGCTTGGTGCAAGTGCATATGGCCAATGGCGGTGTTCTCAGCTCACGGAGTGTCATCCTGTCAACGGGCGCGCGTTGGCGTAACGTCAATGTGCCCGGTGAAGAGAAATACAAAAACAAAGGCGTGGCCTACTGCCCGCATTGCGATGGCCCTTTGTTCAAAGGCAAGCGTGTCGCAGTCATTGGCGGGGGTAACTCCGGCGTGGAAGCTGCCATCGATTTGGCCGGCGTGGTGGCCCACGTCACTTTGATGGAGTTTGCTGATGCATTAAAAGCCGACGCGGTTTTGGTGAGCAAGCTTAAAAGTTTGCCCAATGTGACCATCACCCTTAATGCACAAACCACAGAAATCACAGGCGATGGTCAAAAGGTCAATGGTTTGCGCTTCAAAGACCGGGCTACTCAAGAAGAAATTAGCTTGCCACTGGAAGGTGTGTTTGTGCAAATTGGTTTGGTACCCAACACCGAATTCTTGAAAGGTACTTTGGAGTTGAGTAAATTCGGAGAAATTGTGGTGGATGCCAAATGTCACACCAATCTTGCTGGCGTTTTCGCCGCAGGCGATGTGACCACTGTGCCCTACAAGCAAATCGTCATCGCTGCGGGTGAGGGTGCCAAGGCCGCCTTGAGTGCTTTTGATTATTTGATTCGTACACCTGTGACATCCTCAGTGGCAGAACACTTAGAGGTTTAAGAAGCAGTGCTCGTTGGGGCGGGACTTGCGCTTGCAAGCCCCTTTAATTCAACTCTTAAATACTCAAATTTAATTGATTTAAGTAATAAATAGTTAATTTATATGGTATGGTGTCATCCTAGGAGTTGATCTCGAGGTTAAGGCGATGGCCTATATCACCCAGCTTTTCCAAGCATCCATGTTCGATCAAATGCTGTTTCCAAACGACATAGAAGGTGTGTTGATGGAGATGCATTTCAACTCAGAAATATGCCAACAGGCTGCTGAATTCAGGCAAAAAGTCCTCATGAACAACCTTGCCCGTATCAACCATAGGCGGGGACAGTGGCGTCGTCCTGTTAACGTAGAAAAGGTTATTTTGGTGATGGGACAGGTTGAGTCCGACCCCTCTCTCAAGTATGGTGCCCACAGTATTCGGACCAATCTTGGACTCCTAAAAGCCGTCTGCCAAGCCAATGCAGATGCCTATATTGTTTACAAACCGCATCCCTTGGTCTGGGCTGATATGCAGAGAAAAGGTGGTGATTTAAGAGAAGTCCAACTCTGGTGTGATGAATGTGTAGGCGATAGGACTCTGGGTCATTTATTACCCAAAGTCAATGAAGTCCATGTCATGACCTCGCTGGCAGGCTTTGAAGCCTTGGTGCGTGGCAAGAAAGTCAGTTGCTATGGCAGGTCTTTTTATGCCGGATGGGGGTTGACGCACGACATGGTCCCCATGCCCAATCGTCCTCACCAACTGAATATGGATGAATTGATCGCAGGGGCCTTGTTCAGCTTGCCGCGCTATATGCACAGGCTAGAGGGCCGAATAAGCGTGGTGGATGAAAAAGCAGAGCCTGAGCCAAACCTGTGGCGCCCCCAACTGGCGCCAACAGGTTGGGCGGCAAGGGTCTAAACGCGTTTGCGGTATTCGGCAGTACGGGTGTCGATTTCCACCTTGTCGCCTTGTGCCACGAAGATAGGCACGTTGATTTCAAAACCAGTCGCAATTTTGGCGGGTTTAAGCACCTTGCCAGAGGTATCGCCTTTGACAGCGGGTTCGGTCCAGGTGATTTCACGCACAACGCTGGTGGGCAATTCCACAGAGATAGCCTTACCATCATAAAACACCACCTCAGCGGCCATGCCGTCTTCCAGGTAGTTCAGTGAGTCGCCCATATTTTCGTTTTCCACTTCGTATTGGTTGAACTCAGTGTCCATCCACACATACATAGGGTCGGCAAAGTAAGAGTAGGTGCACTCTTTTTTGTCCAAAACGATTTGATCCATCTTGTCATCAGCCTTGAACACCACCTCGGTATTGAAGTTGGCAATCAGGCTTTTGAGCTTCATGCGCACGGTAGCGGAGTTACGTCCACCACGGCTGTATTCGGTTTTGAGCACGACCATCGGGTCTTTGCCGTGCATGATGACGTTGCCGGCGCGAA
>DAIQOH010000090.1:0-2556 GCA_036787995.1 Limnohabitans sp.
GGCATCACCGCCGCAAGAACCTTGGTCCAAGCGGGCCACCGTGTCAGCGTCTTCGAAAAAAGCCAAGCTGCAGGTGGCCGCATGGCCACCCGAGAGACGCCTTACGGCGGCTTTGACCACGGCGCACAGTATTTCACTGTGCGTGATGAACGGTTCATGCGAGCCATCCACGAAGTACCAGGCACACAAGCCTTGTGCAAACCGTGGAGTGCCAGTTCGGTGCAGGTACGCGATCCGCTGGGCCGGGTCATAGAGGTACCCAAACCCAGAGGCGAGCCTCACTTTGTGGGCGCCCCTGCCATGAATGCCTTGGTCAGGCATTGGGCAGCACCTTTGGCTGAGGCTGGCCTGCTTCATTGCCATACCCCTGTGAAAACCTTGCGCCGCAAGGACACGCAGTGGGAAATCATCACCACAGAAGGCCAACTTTTAGGCCGCTTTGATAGCGTCTTACTGGCCATACCCAGTGTTCAAGCAGCGTATTTGTTGCGTCAGTCTGGCATGCCTGCCGCCCAGTGCACGGCGCTGTCTGCCACCGAAGCGGTTCAAGTGGCCCCTTGCTGGACATTGATGCTGGCCTACCCTTTGGTTCAGCCGGGTCTGGCGCAAGTAGGACCGCAATGGAACGTGGCCCAAAGCACCCACCACCGTATCGCTTGGGTGGCACGTGAGTCCTCCAAACCAGGTCGTTCACCCATAGAGCGCTGGACCATTCAAGCCAGTGCGGCTTGGTCACAGGAACACGTGCAAGACGACGAAGCGCGGGTAGAGGCTAAATTGATGAAAGCCTTTGCGGAGCTGACAGGCATACGCACAGAACCAGGCTTTAGCCAACTGCATTTATGGCGCTACGCCAAAACCTTAACGCCGGCAGGACAGGCTTTTTTCTGGGATGCGCAACTGAACATCGGCCTGTGCGGCGACTGGCTTTTAGGTCACCGTGTGGAAGACGCTTTTGTCAGCGGATTGAGTCTGGCGCTCAGCCTGGCTTAAGCCAAAGGCACACGCCAGTTTTGCAGGCAATTTATTTCTTGCGGGGGCGGTTAAACCAGTTGGCCAGCATAAAGAACATCACAACCAACCACATGATCAAAAGGATGTGGTGAATTTTCATGTTTCGTCTCCTAGGGTTAAAGCGTGGTTGTCAGATTTAAGGCGTTTTGGAAGCGATCAAAGGGTTCATGGCCAAAAGGGTGATAAGCAAAAGCACCACTTCAAGGCAATAGACACTGGCGTAGGCCGTTCCCGAATCCACCACCAAAGCCATCAAGTCGCGAATGATACCGCCCAAGCCCATGGCCAAACCGGCCGCCGTGGCTTGCACAGCCCCCCAAGCGCCTAAAGCTAAACCGGCCTGCCCAGAGGGAGCGTGGTTCATGGTGGCAGTCAAGGTGCCGTGACCAAACAATCCTGCCCCAAAACCAATGCACAAGGTTCCCAAGGCAAACAGCAACAAAGAGGCCTGCGGTGCAGATACCAAAATAGCCATGAATGCTGGCACGCCCACCCAAGCCCCGCTGCAAGCCATGCGAAATGGGTCAGCACCCCGGCTGAGCACATGCGAGGCCCAAGCAAAGCCGGTCAATCCACCCAATGCCAAGAGCGCGGTTAATAAAGTGGTTTCAGACACAGCCAAGCGCAAAATTTCTCCCCCAAAGGGCTCAAGCAACACGTCACCCATGCTGAACGCCATGGTGCCCACGCCCACCGAGAACAAACGGCGCATGGCTTGATCGCCTTGGGTAAACAGCTTTAGGGCAGAGACAAAATCCACATCTTCCTCATGCGGGTTGCCTAAGCGTTTGGTACGCGCTTCTTGCTTCCATAAAGCCGTGACATTGAGCACCAAGGTCAGTACCGCGGCACCTTGAATAGAGCGAATCAGCGCACCAGGGGAGAAGTCTTGCAACAAAAAACCAAACATCAAGGCACTGAGAATCATGCCTACCAACAGCATGAAGTACATCAAGCCCACCACTTTGGGCCGCGCTTCAGGGGGCGACAAATCGGTGGCCAGCGCCAAGCCCACCGTTTGGGTGGTGTGCATGCCAGCACCCACCAACAAAAACGCCATGCCAGCGCCTAAGTGACCGACCCAATCCGGGGCGTTTACCGCTTGGCCCAGACGCCCCAACACCAACAAAGCAAAGGGCATGACCGCAAAGCCACCAAACTGTAACAATGTGCCTAGCCAAATATAGGGAACCCTGCGCCAACCCAGGGCGGATCGGTGGTGGTCTGAGCGATAGCCTATGAGTGCGCGAAAAGGCGCAAACAACAAGGGTAACGCAATCATGGTGGCCACCAAAGCCGCTGGCACTTTCAACTCCACGATCATGACGCGGTTGAGTGTGCCAATCAACATGGCCAAGGCCATGCCAACTGAAACTTGAAAAAGCGATAAACGTAAAAGCCGGCTCAGGGGCAGCGTATCGGTGGCTGCATCGGCAAAAGGAAGAAACTTAGCACTGACTTGAAGCCAAGAACGTGAAAGTTTGGGAGAAGCATTCATGTTAAAAATGGACCGGAAAGACGTGCAATCCGGCCCATCCTAAA
>DAIQOH010000090.1:2656-4702 GCA_036787995.1 Limnohabitans sp.
TTCAGCCAAGGGGAGTAGATGTACGCAAGCAAATGCGCCAGCGCGGCAATCATTCCAAAGATTTGGGTTCCCTGGATGAGGTGCCGATGAATCTCTTCTGACTCGGCTTCTGTCAGGCCTGTAGGCCCTACTTTGTCTGACATGTTGTTATCTCCTTGAAAGATCTTCACGTCCGTGCTGAACCCGCACGAGGGTTATTTATGACCCCCATGGCCACAAATTCTTAAAACCCTTTTGTCCTAGTGTTATTCTAAGTTTACATAAATACATGTCAACGTTAATTTACACAATCAAGGGTTTACCATGAGTTACAGTGTCCAAAACAAATAAACCCATGAATTTACTGACTATTCCATGTACCTAGGACGCTTCGCACCCTCCCCAACAGGCCCATTGCACGACGGTTCTTTGGTCGCCGCGCTGGCGAGTTGGTTGGATGCGCGTCACCATGGCGGTGTTTGGCGTGTGCGCATGGAGGACGTGGACACCCCTCGCTGTGTGTCTGGGGCAGACACCACACTCTTGGGTCAACTGGCCCACTGGGGACTGGTACCAGACGGTGAGGTGCTTTACCAATCGCAACGGGGGCAGGCTTACCAATTTGCCTTAGACCAACTGGTGGCCAAGGGCTGGGCCTATCCCTGCGGTTGCTCACGCAAAGAGATTGAGGACGCACAAGGCCAACGCCCGCGTCACAACGCTGTCATTTACCCAGGGACTTGTCGCCAAGGGCTGCGTGGCAAGCCCGCCCGTGCATGGCGTTTGAATGTGCAACAAGTGATAAACGATTTAGCCTTGCCAACGCCTTGGAATTGGCATGACCGATGGCTGGGTTCGCAGACCCAAAACGTGGCGCAAGAAGTTGGCGACTTTGTGCTCAAGCGAGCCGATGGCTTGTGGGCCTACCAATTGGCGGTGGTGGTCGACGATGGCTTTCAAGGCATTACCCATGTGGTGCGCGGTTCAGATTTGGCCGACAACACGCCCCGCCAAATACTGCTGCAGCAAGCCTTGGGATTACCCATGCCAGCGTATTTGCACACCCCGTTGGCACTGGGCGCGGATGGTCAAAAACTGAGCAAGCAAAACGGGGCTCAGGCCTTGGATTTAAACCATCCTCTGGCTACTTTGAATGCCGCTGCTGCCGTGCTGGGTTTACCCGCTTTTGAAGGAACTTGCGATCAAGCCCTTGCGCATTGGGTTGGTTCTGATATGTGGGACAGATAATCGCACGACTTTTTGCACGCCCTACATGACCGCCCCACCTTCTCACATTACCCATCCCAAAACCATCAAAAGTTTTGTCACCCGAGCCGGTCGCACCACCACGGGTCAAGCCAAGGCTTTGGCAGAGCTGGGGCCGAAGTTTGTTCTGCCGTTTCAGCAGACGCCTTTGAATGCCTCAGAGGTGTTTGGCCGCGTCGCACCGCTGA
This sequence comes from Limnohabitans sp., assembly GCA_036787995.1. Taxonomy (GTDB): domain Bacteria; phylum Pseudomonadota; class Gammaproteobacteria; order Burkholderiales; family Burkholderiaceae_C; genus Limnohabitans. The sequence goes on from DAIQOH010000090.1 coordinate 4,090, forward strand.
TCTTGGAAATTGGCTTTGGCATGGGCGACGCCACTGCGCATATCGCTGCTGTTCGGCCAGAGGACAATTTTTTGTGTTGTGAGGTCCACGAACCTGGGGTGGGCGCTTTGCTCAAACGCGTGGGCGAGCAGAGTTTGTGCAATATCCGCATTCTGCAACACGACGCGGTAGAGGTGTTGGAACACATGTTGACGCCCCTCAGCTTGGACGGGGTGCATATTTTTTTTCCCGACCCCTGGCACAAACTGCGCCACCACAAGCGTCGACTGATTCAAGCACCGTTTGTGCAGCAGTTATGGGGGCGTATGAAGACAGGCGCCTATTTGCACGTGGCCACCGATTGGCAGCCTTATGCAGAACATATCTTGGCGGTATTTCAAGCCGAAGCAGGCTTGTCCAACGCCAGTAGTCGCGCCGATGGCTATGCCGATCAACCGCCCTACCGACCCCTCACCAAATTTGAAACCCGCGGCCTGCGCCTAGGCCACGGCGTATGGGACTTGATGTTCAAAAAGGCTTAAAGCCGCTTGGCCACCCAGCCCTGCACGCTGGCCAAGGCCGCATCCAATCCAGCGGGCTGTGTGCCACCGGCCATGGCCATGTCGGGCTTGCC
>DAIQOH010000091.1:0-4649 GCA_036787995.1 Limnohabitans sp.
TTGTTTAGGAGTTTCGTATGGGTTCGTTTTCGCTTTGGCACTGGTTGATCGTGCTAGTCATTGTGATGCTGGTCTTTGGTACCAAGAAGTTGCGCAATTTGGGTTCCGACCTCGGTGGCGCTGTCAAAGGCTTTAAAGATGGCATGAAAGAGGGTGGTACGCCTCCAGAAGAAAAATCCGCCACGCCTGCTCCTGCCGTGGGCGGTACTCCAACTGCCACTGAAAAAAATACTATTGACGTAGAAGTCAAACACAAGTCTTAAGACGTGTGTGATCGTGCACTGTGATTGATCTTGGCATTTCCAAAATGGCACTCATTGGTGCCGTGGCATTGGTTGTCATTGGGCCCGAAAAACTACCTGCCGTGGCCCGCACTTTGGGTGCTTGGATTGGCAAAGCGCAGCGCTATGTGGCCGATGTCAAATCCGAAGTCAACCGATCCATGGATTTGGAAGAATTGAAGAAAATGAAAGACAGCGTAGAGAACGCTGCCCGTGATGTTCAAAGTTCGGTGCAAACTGCCAGCAACGAATTTGAGAAAGACTGGGCCGACACCACGGCGCAACTAACGGGTGAGAGTTGGGCGGCCAGCGTCACCACGCCTGTTCCCGAATACCAAAACCCCAAGAAAAAATGGCGCATCAAGCGCGGTGCGACCCCACATTGGTACAAAGCACGTATGGGTGTGCGCACCAAAGCTTTGTCTGGCGCGGCGCGCGTGGCACGGTTCCGCCCCGGTGTAAAACCGAATGTCTGACAGCACCCCCAAAGACGAACTCGCAGGTAGCGAGCAACCCTTCGTCCAGCACCTCGTTGAGTTACGCGACCGTTTGGTTAAAGCCTGCATTGCCATTGGTGTGGCGGCTGTGGCCTTGTCGGTTTACCCTGGACCTGCCGCGCTCTACGACATTTTGGCTGCGCCTTTGATCGCGCAATTGCCGGCTGGCGCGACGCTGATTGCTACCTCGGTGATTTCGCCATTTTTAGTGCCACTCAAAATTTTGTTGATGACGGCCTTCTTGATGGCTTTGCCTGTGGTGCTCTACCAAATGTGGGCATTTGTCGCCCCTGGTTTGTATACGCATGAAAAAAAACTGGTCTTGCCTTTGGTGGTGTCGAGCACCTTGCTGTTTTTTATTGGCGTGGCCTTTTGTTATTTCTTTGTGTTTGGCCAAGTCTTTAAATTCATACAAAGCTTTGCGCCTAAGAGCATCACGGCCGCTCCTGATATCGAGGCGTATTTGGGTTTTGTGATCACCATGTTCATAGCCTTTGGCTTGGCGTTTGAGGTACCGATTGTGGTAATTGTGCTGGCTAGGATGAATGTGGTCTCTATTCAAAAGCTCAAAGACTTCCGTTCGTATTTCATTGTGCTGGCTTTTGTCATTGCGGCCGTCATCACGCCTCCCGACGTGGTGTCGCAATTGGCGCTGGCAATTCCTATGTGTATTCTTTATGAGGTGGGTATTTGGGCTGCGCAACTCTTTATCAAACACACCCAAGCGCCAGAGGCTGAACCAGAAGCCCCTGGCAGCGCACCTTAGTTACGTTTGTTTTCGTAAAGTGGTGTTGCCTCTAGGCAGATTTTTATGAAACGATATTGGTTGCTTTTTTCGCAAGTCGTCACTGTTTTATTCGCGGTGTGGTTTGTGCTCGTCACCTTAAAGCCCGAGTGGTTAAACCGTCGCCCCTCTTTGCAGGGTGTGACTTTATTGGAGGCGGCTTCCAATGCGCCAGGCACCGTCATGCCAGGCAGTATGAGTCCTGCAGCAAAACGTGCCGCCCCTGCGGTGGTCAGTATCGCCACCACCCAAGCGCGAACTGCACATCCGTTGGCAAATGACCCATGGTTTCGGTTTTTTTATGGCGATCGGGAAGACAACAGCCCGCAAATGGGCTTGGGCAGTGGCGTGATCGTCAGCCCCGAGGGCTATATCTTGACCAACAACCACGTGGTCGAAGGTGCGCAAGAAATCGAAGTCACTTTGAGCGACAGTCGACGCACGACAGCCAAAGTGATTGGAGTGGATCCTGATACCGATCTGGCAGTTTTACGCATCACCCTAGACCGCCTGCCGGTCATCGCCATGGGCAACTCCGATACGGTGCAAGTCGGCGACAAAGTTTTGGCAATTGGCAACCCATTTGGTGTGGGGCAAACCGTGACGGGAGGCATCATCTCGGCTCTAGGACGTAACCAACTTGGCATCAACACATTTGAGAACTTTATCCAAACCGACGCTGCCATCAATCCCGGCAATTCAGGGGGCGCATTGGTCGATGTGAACGGTAGTTTGTTGGGAATCAACACGGCGATTTATTCGCGATCGGGTGGCAACATGGGAATCGGGTTTGCCATTCCCGTCAACACAGCGCGGCAGGTGCTTGAAGGCCTGGTGCGCGATGGCCAAGTCACGCGCGGCTGGATTGGTGTCGAGCCAGTCGAGTTAAATTCCGATTTGGCTGAGACGTTTGGTATCAAGCAAACGGAGGGCGTCATCATCACCGGTGTTTTGCAAAATGGGCCTGCTTTCAAGGCGGGTTTGAAGCCGGGCGATGTGCTGTTGGCGGTAGGCGGAAAAGACGTGCACAACGTGAGCGAGTTGCTCACCATGATTGCTGCACAAACGCCTGGCACTGCGGTCAAAATGCGCATCAAGCGACGCGATGCCGATCTTTCTTTGGACGTGACCCCTGCGCAGCGGCCGGCCGCCAAACACATTAAAGCTAACAAATAAAGCTAACCACAACAACCAAATCTAAACGTGCTCAAAAAAGACATCAGCCGCAACGAATTGCTCAAGGCCTTTCATGACGTGTTGCAACCAAATAACTTCAAAGACTACGGCCCCAATGGTTTGCAGGTGGAAGGCCGCGAGCGCATATCCCATATCGTGTCAGGCGTGACGGCAAGTCGCGCGCTCATAGATGCTGCGATCGAGGCCAAAGCCGATGCGATCTTTGTCCACCACGGATTGTTTTGGCGTGGCCAAGACGGCACGGTGACGGGTTGGATGAAGCAACGTTTGCAACGCCTGTTGCAAAGCGACATCAACTTGATTGCTTACCACTTGCCTCTAGACGCGCATCCCGAGTTGGGCAATAACGCTCAACTCGCCAAGCTTTTGGGCTTGGATGTGGTCAGCCGGTTTGGTGATCAAAACTTGGGCCTCTTAGGACAACGCAATGATGGACAAGCCTTTAAAAGCGCGCAAGATTTAGCTGAGGCTATAGCCAAAACCTTAGGACGAACTCCCACGGTAGTCAGCGAACAAGCCAAGCCCTTACAAAAAATTGCCTGGTGTTCAGGCGGGGCACAAAGCTATTTCGAAGATGCGATTGCAGCTGGCGCTGACGCTTTCATCACGGGTGAAATCTCTGAACCCCAAGCGCATTTGGCGCGTGAAACAGGTGTTGCCTTTTTGGCCTGTGGCCACCACGCGACGGAGCGTTATGGTGCGCCTGCGGTGGCAGGCCATGTGGCGCAAATGCTGGGGCTTACGCACCAGTTCATCGACATCGACAACCCTGCTTAAGTGCTTGCGCTCGCCTGACTATGCCCGTCGATAAGAAGCCCATCGCCATCACCATTGGAGACGCAGCGGGGATTGGGCCAGAAATCATCGTTAAAGCTTTTTGCCAAGCGCCTGAGCAGTTTCACAACTGCATCGTGGTCGGCGACAAAGCTGTTATGCAACGGGCGTGGCAAGTGGTTGCTGCAAAGACTAGGCCATTGCCTAAGCCAATGCCTATGAATATGCCTATGCAGGAAGGACTTTCGATCCAACAAGTTGGAAGCCCGCTTGCACTGGAACAAGTTCCCGCTTTCGGAAAAATCAGTGCAGTTGCCGGCCAACTTGCCGCTTACAGCATCACATGGGCAACCCAAGCAGCTTTGCGCGGCGAGGTGTCTGCGATCGTCACGGCGCCACTGCACAAAGAGGCGCTGGCATTGGCGGGCGTGAAGTTTCCTGGACACACCGAAATGCTGCAAGCTTTGGCGGCACAACACCTGCACAAAACGACAGATCAGTTGCCAGTGCGCATGATGTTGGCCAATCGAGAACTCAAAACCGTCTTGGTCACCATCCACCAACCCCTGCGCCAAGCGATTGACGCGATCACGGTGGACAACATTCTGGAGACTTTGCGCATCACGCACCGTGTTGAATTGGCCTCGACTGGGCGTGCGCCGCATCTCGCTGTGGCCGGACTCAACCCCCATGCAGGCGAGGGCGGTTTGTTGGGCCGCGAAGAGATGGACATCATCCAACCCGCCATTCAACTTGCAAAAGCAGAGGGGATGACGGTTAGTGGCCCATGGTCACCCGATACCGTTTTCATGCGCGCACGCTCTGAACGCGGCCAACCCGGCGCTTTTGATGTGGTCGTGGCCATGTACCACGACCAAGGGCTGATTCCCGTCAAATATTTGGGTGTGGAGCAGGGTGTCAATATCACCCTCGGACTGCCCTTTGTGCGCACTAGCCCTGACCATGGCACCGCCTTTGACCTGGCTGGCAAGGGGGTGGCAGACCCCTCTAGCTTGCTGGAAGCCATGGCAGTAGCCCGAATGCTTACAGGAATTGGCTCGGGGGCTTGATTCGGGTTTTCCCGCTCGGATACAATGGGCGGTTAACCCCATTTGT
>DAIQOH010000092.1:0-4388 GCA_036787995.1 Limnohabitans sp.
GCGGTCAACTCAGGGACCACTTTTTCACGATAGTGTTGTTGGAGTCGTGCCATGTTTATGCCGCCTTGATGACTTCACCGCTGGACTTGAAGACGCGAACCTTCGAGCCATCGGCATTGATCTTGATGCCCACACGATCGGCCTTGCCGGTGGTGGCGTTGTAAATAGCGACATTGGACTGGTGAATAGGCATGCTTTTTTCAATCACGCCACCAGTGGTGCCCGCCATGGGATTGGGTTTGGTGTGCTTTTTCACCACATTGATGCCGTCGATCAAGAGATGCGAATCGTCAGCACGCAGAGAAACCTTGCCGCGCTTGCCTTTGTCGCGTCCTGTGATGACGATGACCTCGTCGCCTTTGCGAATCTTGTTCATGGTCGGAGTCCTTAAAGTACTTCAGGCGCCAAGGACACGATCTTCATGAACTTCTCGGTACGCAATTCACGCGTGACCGGGCCGAAGATACGGGTGCCGATAGGCTCTAGTTTGGCGTTGAGCAAAACCGCTGCGTTGCTGTCGAACTTGACCAAAGAGCCGTCGCTGCGACGGATGCCCTTGGCTGTGCGCACGACCACCGCGCTGTAAACCTCGCCTTTTTTGACGCGGCCACGGGGCGCAGCCTCTTTGATGCTCACCTTGATAACGTCGCCAACGCTGGCGTAACGACGTTTCGAGCCGCCCAGCACCTTGATGCACAAAACGGATTTTGCGCCAGTGTTGTCGGCCACTTCTAATCTGGATTCAGTTTGGATCATTTCATTTCCCAACTTGTACCGGGTATATGGCCGAAAAATTCAACCATTTCACCCGATCAGTCTTGGGCCCGTCATCGACGCCTCGAACCATTTCGCGGCGCTTTTGCTTGGGGCTGTCGTCTGTCTTTGTCTGCTGTTTTTAAAAGCAGAGCCAGCTATTATGGCATAGTTTGAACCAACTGCAAGCACTTTGGACCCGAATAATTGGCACAGCTGATGAAAAATAATACTTTTTTACTGTCATTAGACCAAGGAACGTCCAGTTCGCGCAGCATTGTGTTCAGACCCGACGGAGGTGTTTTGGCATCTGCCCAACAAGAGCTAAGCCAAATTTACCCGCAGCCAGGCTGGGTTGAGCATGACCCCCAAGAAATTTGGTCTAGCCAACTCGCCACAGCACGGCTTGCCTTGCAAGAAGCAGGGCTCAGTTCACACCAGATTGCCGCCGTGGGCATGACCAACCAACGCGAAACCACGCTGGTATGGCGGCGCGACACGGGTCAAGCCATTCACAACGCCATCGTCTGGCAAGACCGGCGCACCGAGCCCGCGTGCCTGCGTTTGCGCGAAGGCGGCTTTGCAGCACTGGTGCAGCAAAAAACCGGTTTACTGATCGATGCGTATTTTTCAGCCACCAAATTGCAATGGATTTTGGACAATGTCAGCGGCGCACGCGCCTTGGCAGAGGCAGGCCAACTGGCGTTTGGCACGGTGGACAGCTGGTTGATGTGGCATTTGACCGGTGGTGCGGTGCACGCCACCGATGTCAGCAACGCGTCGCGCACCATGCTTTTCAACATCCACACCCACCGCTGGGATGATGAATTACTGGCACTGTTTCGCATACCCGAATCGGTGCTGCCAGAAGTGTATCCGTCCGTTCATTCGTTTGGCACCACCCAAGCCCAATGGCTGGGCGGCGAAATACCCATCACTGGTGTGGCTGGCGATCAGCAAAGCGCTTTGTTCGGCCAAGCCTGTTTTCAAGCAGGCCAAGCCAAAAACACCTATGGCACAGGTTGCTTCATGCTGATGCACACCGGCGCTGAATTTCAAACCAGCCACAACGGCTTGATCACCACCAGCGCTGCCCAAGTGGATGCCAGGCCGACCTATGCTTTAGAGGGCAGTGTTTTCATCGGTGGCGCTGTGGTGCAGTGGTTACGCGATGGCTTGCGCGCCTTTAACAACAGCGCAGATGTTCAGGCTTTGGCCGAAAGCGTGACCGACTCGGGCGGCGTGGTCTTGGTACCGGCCTTCACTGGCTTAGGAGCGCCTTATTGGCAAGCCGACGCTCGAGGTGCGATGGTGGGTTTGTCTCGCGGCACCACCATGGCGCACATTGCCCGTGCGGCGCTGGAGAGCATCGCGTTCCAAAGCACGGCGTTGTTGCAAGCCATGAATCGCGATGCAACCCAAGCCGTGACCGAGTTGCGGGTGGATGGGGGTGCGTGTGTGAACGATTTGCTGATGCAATTTCAGGCCGATTTACTGGGTATTCCTGTGTTGCGCCCAGCGGTGGTGGAAACCACCGCTCTAGGCGCAGCGTATTTAGCGGGTTTAGGTGTAGGCATTTACCCAAGTCCGCAAGCGCTGTCACAACAGTGGCAGATGGAACGCTGTTTCGAGCCCCAGATGTCGCGTGACCATGCGCAATCATTGATGGCGCAATGGGAAAAAGCGGTTAGACAAACAGTGGCACACTGAGGACTTTGTGGGATGACAGGGACGGCATGACGCCAATTTCTTCACATTTACAGCCCATGGCCTTTATAGGCGGTGGCAATATGGCCAGCGCCTTGATCGGAGGTTTGGTTAGAAACGGCACGCCCTCATCAGCCATTCATGTGGTCGAACCTCTTGAAGCGACCCGTGCAGCTTTGCAGGCCCAGCATGGGGTCAACCCAGTGCCCGCCGCTGATGCATCCCTGAACGAGTGTGCCTTGGTTGTTTGGGCAGTCAAGCCACAGGTCTTCAAAGAAGCCGCTTTGCAAACACAAGCCCATGTGTCCAAAGCTTTGCACCTGAGTGTGGCCGCTGGCATCAGCAGCGACAGCATTGCAGCATGGCTACACACCGAACGGGTGGTGCGCGCCATGCCGAACACGCCAGCCTTGGTGGGTTTGGGGCAAACCGGTTTATTTGCCCGCAGCGCCGTCAACATGGATGAAAAACAAGCCATCAGTGGCATGTTGGGTTTGGTGGGTGCATCCCTTTGGGTGGAAGAAGAAGCTTTGCTTGATGCGGTTACTGCGGTTTCGGGTTCCGGACCTGCTTATGTGTTTTACTTTTTGGAAGCCATGGTGGACGCTGGCGTGAACATGGGCTTAACACCTGAGCAAGCACATCAATTGGCGGTAGGCACCATGACAGGCGCTGCAGCGTTGGCAAGCAGCAGCAGCGACTCACCCGCAGTACTGCGGGAAAAAGTCACTTCTAAGGGCGGAACCACCTATGCCGCGTTGACAGTGATGAAAGACAAAGATTTACATGGCATCGTGGTACAGGCCATGCATGCCGCACGAGACCGTGCTGAAAGTTTGGGTCATGAATTAGGCGGATAAACCACCCACAATGGCCATTGCGCGGGCTTGAAAAGTAGTGTCACAATAAAGCCTGTCTTCACTTTTTTAGGTTTTAAACATGAACAAACTTTTGTTGGTCCTCATCAGCGCTCTGGCTTTTTCGGCAACTCCGAGCTTTGCAACGCCTTCTTCTGAAACCAGCATGGTCTCTGCGGCCACTTCAGTCACCGATCACTTACTGATGACCAAGAAAAAAGGCAAGTCACACAAAAAATCTAAAAAGCACAAAGCCGGTTAATCAAGCCCTGCGCCATAAAAAGCCACCCGTGGGTGGCTTTTTTCATGCGCTGCCGAGCACGCGAAGATGTAAGCCCCAAGCCACGCCGGCGAACACCGTGGCACCCAACCAATGGTTCATGCGAAAGGCTTTGAAACAGGCTTCGCGTTCTCGTTTGTAAATCATGCCGAAATGCCACAGGGCTTGAAAAGCGGCGATTTCCATGGCAAACCACAGCGGCCAACCCAAGCCAAAGTTTTGCAACATGACCAAGCTGCCCATCAGGTACACCACATAAAAAAGCAGTACTGCCCACACATCGAAACGCCCTAAGGTGATGGCCGAGGTTTTCATGCCTATGCGCAAGTCGTCATCGCGGTCAACCATGGCGTATTCGGTGTCATAGGCCAATACCCAAAATAAATTGACAGCCAACAAACCCCAGGCCACAGGCGGCACGGCTTGCCACACGCCTTGCAAGCTAAGAGGGCCGCCGTTGACCGCCGCAAATGCCATGGGTATGCCAAAACTGAAGGCCACGCCCAACACCGCTTGCGGCATGGCGACAAAGCGCTTGGCATAAGGGTAAATCAGCGTCACGGCCAAGGCCACGAATGACCATGCCACCGTCACCGCGTTGGTGGTCAGCACCAAAGCAAACGCACACAAAGCCAATACCGCACCAGCGCTCAGCGCTTGCTTGACCGACAACGCACCCGAGGTGACGGGGCGGTTGGCGGTGCGTTTGACATGCTTGTCGAAGTCACGGTCGGCCACATCGTTGACGCAACAACCCGCGCTGCGCATCAAAAACGTACCCAAGACAAACA
>DAIQOH010000093.1:0-4268 GCA_036787995.1 Limnohabitans sp.
ACAAAACTGTATTTATCCAAAGCCACCTCATTCAAGCGGTCGTCCATACCCAAGAACTGCGCTCTTTTGTCGATCAAGCGCAAGGCAATCCCTTCGTTACGACTGGCCACAGGGTTGATCTGGGCCCAGGGGTCACCGCGCTGGTCTACCACTAATGCGGCAGTGTCTCTGACGGTAGACGGCCCCAACAAAGGGAGAACCACATAAGGACCTGAAGGCATGCCCCAATAACCCAAGGTTTGGCCAAAGTCAGCCGTATGCCTTTGCAAGCCCATAGGTGTCCCAACATCTAACAAACCATACAAACCAATCGTGGAGTTCACCACCACCCGCATACCGGTTTCAACGGTTTCCTTGGGTTTGAGTTGTAAGCCATTGTTGACCACTGACCACATATCACGCAAATTGCCAAAGAAGTTTTTAACCGTGGTTTGCAACAAGTCAGGTGTGTAGTCCTTGTACGACTTGGCGACCGGCCTTAAAACGGCCTGGTCGACGCTGTCATTGAATGCGTCAATTTTGCGGTTGGTGGCCTCGAAGGGATCAAGCGGATTACCACCCGATGTGCTGGCACAGCCCACCAAGGTCAGCAGCACCGTGGCAAACAACAGCCTGAGGCAAGTCGACAAGCGTTGCATGTTTATTTGCTTTCGGGAGCAGCAGGCTCAGCAGCCTTGTTATAGAGGAAACGGCTGATGAGATTTTCTAACACCACCGCCGATTGGGTGTCTTGCACTTTGTCACCTTCAGCCAGCACTTTTTCATCGGCGCCAGCTTCAATGCCAATGTACTGTTCACCCAGCAAACCACTGGTGAGAATTTTCAATGAGCTGTCTTTAGGGAATTGGTGTTGGGCTTCAATCGCCATGACCACTCTGGCTTGGTAGCTTTTGCCATCAAACACAATGTCTTTGACCCGACCCACCACCACGCCTGCACTTTTGACAGCTGCTTGTTTTTTCAAGCCGCCAATGTTGTCAAACAGCGCAGAGACGGTATAGGTCTTTTGAAAATTCAGACTCAGCAAATTCGCTGACTGCAAAGCCAAAAACAGCAGGGCTGCTGCGCCAATCAACACCAACAAACCCACCCAAACATCGTTACTCGAGCGTTGCATTTATGGGGCCCCTTCAAATAGAAAACATCAATGCGGTAAGAACAAAATCCAGGGCCAGCACACTTAAGGAGGCCATCACCACGGTTCGTGTGGTGGCTCTTGCCACCCCTTCAGGCGTGGGTTGCGCTTCAAACCCTTGGCGCAAAGCCACAAAGCTCACCGTGATACCAAACACCAGGCTTTTGATGACGCCATTGCCCACGTCTTGCCACACATCAACGCCGCTTTGCATCTGGCCCCAAAATGAACCGCTGTCAACGCCAATCATCAAAACACCGACCACCCAACCACCCAAAATACCGACGGCGCTGAAAACCGCTGCCAAAATGGGCATGACCAGCACACCGCCCCAAAAGCGCGGCGCCAATATGCGTTGCACAGGATCAATCGCCATCATTTCCATGGCACTGAGTTGCTCACCGGCCTTCATCAAACCAATCTCAGCAGTAAGCGACGTGCCAGCCCTGCCCGCAAACAACAAGGCGCTGACCACGGGGCCCAGTTCACGCACCAAACTGAGCGCCACCAACAAACCCAAAGCCGAGGCAGAGCCATAGCGCTGCAAGGTGTAATAGCCTTGCAAACCCAACACAAAACCCACAAACAAACCCGAGACCGAAATAATAGCCAGCGAGTAATTGCCTAAAAAATGCATTTGGTCGCGCACCAAGCCAAAACGACGAAAGCAAGCAGGCGCAAAGGCCAGCAGTTGAACAAACAGTCGCGCAGCATGGCCGATATTCGCTAACCACATGCGGGTGCCCCAACCGAGTTTGGCAAGGCCTTTGAACATCATGTCCGCCCTATCGCCATTTGGAGACCAAAGTCTTGGTCAGCGGATGCCGCGGGGTAATGAAAACGCACAGGACCATCAGGGGCGGCACTGACAAACTGGTGAACCAAGGGGTCACGGCTTTGGCGCACTTCATCAGGCGCGCCTTGTGCGGCGATGCGGCCATTGGCTAATACGATCACTTGGTCAGCAATCGCAAAGGTTTCGTCCAAGTCGTGTGAGACCACGATGCTGGTCAAGCCCAGCGCATCATTCAATTGGCGAATCAAGCGGGCGGCGGTACCCAAAGAAATAGGGTCTAAACCCGCAAACGGCTCGTCATACATCACCAACTCGGGGTCCAAGGCTATGGCACGTGCCAAAGCTACCCGACGCGCCATGCCGCCTGATATTTCGCTGGGTCGCAAGTCGCGTGCGCCGCGCAAACCCACGGCCTCGAGCTTCATCAACACAATGTCACGCACCATGGACTCGGGCAGCGTGGTGTGTTCGCGCAGAGGAAAAGCCACGTTGTCAAACACGCTGATGTCGGTAAACAAAGCACCAAACTGAAACAACATGCCCATGCGACGCCGCGCAGCATAGAGTTGCTCGTGCGAGAGTTGCGACACTTCTTGACCGTCAAACAACAAACTGCCCGACTGGGCTTTGTATTGCCCTCCAATCAAGCGCAACACCGTGGTTTTACCGCCCCCCGAAGCCCCCATGAGGGCGGTGATTTTGCCGCGTGGCACCTCCAAGGTGACACCCTCCAATATGGGACGTTCACCATAGGCAAAGTGCAGGTCGCGCAAAACGACCAAGGAGGAGGGGGCAGAGGACATGAACCGCTACTTTAACGCGGTAACGCACTTTCGCCCATGAGGAATTGGTCGATCGTGCGTGCCGCTTGCCGGCCTTCGCGAATCGCCCAGACCACCAGCGACTGGCCCCGGCGCATATCGCCTGCGGCAAACACCTTGGGCACATTGGTGATGTAGCCACTGCCCTCCTCGGTGTGCGCCTTGGCGTTGCCCCGGTTGTCTTTGTCCACCCCAAAAGCTTCCAGCACAGAGGCCACCGGGTTGGTAAAGCCCATGGCCAGCAAGACCATGTCGGCCTTGTATTCTTTTTCGGTACCCGCGATTTCAGTGAGCTTGCCGTCCTTCATTTCGACATGGACGGTTTTGAGGGCCGTGAGTTGGCCGTTTTTGCCGATGAATTCTTTGGTAGAAATGGCGAACTCGCGTTTCAACACGCCTTTCTCTTCGCCCTCTTCGTGGCTGGAGCTGGTGCGCAATTTGAGGGGCCAGTAAGGCCAGACCAAGGGCTTGTCTTCGTGCTCGGGGGGCATGGGCATGACCTCGAACTGGGTCACGCTGGCCGCACCGTGGCGGGTGCTGGTTCCCACGCAATCGGAGCCGGTGTCGCCACCGCCAATGACGATGACGTGTTTGCCGTCTGCACGCAATTGGTCTTTCAGCTTGTCGCCAGCGACCACCTTGTTTTGCTGGGGCAAAAACTCCATAGCGAAATGCACGCCGCTCAGTTCACGCCCAGGCACAGGTAAGTCGCGGGATTGCTCGGAACCGCCGGTGAGCAGCACCGCGTCGAATTCTTTTTTCAGCTGTTCGGCGCTGATGGTTTCTTTGGCCCAGTTGGTGACCTTGCTGTCCTTGGGCCAGTTTCCCACCAAGACGCCGGTTTTGAACACCACGCCTTCGGCCTGCATTTGCTCGACACGGCGGTCGATGTGGCTTTTCTCCATTTTGAAATCGGGGATGCCGTAACGCAGCAAACCACCGACGCGGTCGTTCTTCTCGAACACGGTGACCGCATGACCGACACGCGCCAACTGCTGCGCGGCGGCCAAACCGGCTGGGCCAGCTCCGATGATGGCCACTTTCTTGCCGGTCTTGTGGGCAGGCAATTGGGGCTTGACCCAGCCTTCGGCCCAACCGCGATCGATGATGGCGTGCTCAATCGATTTGATGCCCACCGCGTCACCGTTGAAATTCACCACGCAAGCGGCCTCGCAAGGCGCGGGGCAAATGCGGCCGGTGAACTCGGGGAAGTTGTTCGTGCTGTGCAACACGGTCAAGGCGTTGTGCCAATCGTTGCTGAACACCAGGTCGTTGAAGTCGGGGATGATGTTGTTGACGGGGCAGCCGTTGTTGCAAAACGGTGTACCGCAGTCCATGCATCGCGCCGCTTGGGTTTTGGCCTGCTCGGGGCTCAAACCGATGACGAATTCTTTGTAATGTTTCAAGCGCTCGGGCACGGGCTTGTAGCCCTCTTCGATGCGCTCAAACTCCATGAAGCCAGTGATTTTTCCCATGATGTGTGTGTCCTTTGTGAGCGCTTAAGACTTGACCGTGG
>DAIQOH010000094.1:0-4029 GCA_036787995.1 Limnohabitans sp.
TGAGCTACATCATGTGCAAGGCCATGAACCGCTCGTTCTTCAACGTCATCTTGGGTGGCTTTGGTGGCGAGGCAGGCAGTGCCGCCGCAGGCAGCACCGAGCAGCGCCCTGTGAAAAGCGGCAGCGCCGATGACGCTGCCTTCATTTTGGGCAATGCCGAAACCGTGGTCATCGTGCCCGGATACGGCTTGGCCGTGGCCCGTGCCCAGCACGCGGTGAAAGAGTTGGCTGAAAAGCTGACCCACAAAGGCATCACGGTGAAATACGCCATCCACCCGGTGGCCGGGCGCATGCCTGGCCACATGAACGTGTTGTTGGCCGAGGCCGAGGTGCCCTACGACCAGGTGTTCGAGATGGAAGACATCAACGGCGAATTCGGCCAGGTCGATGTAGCCATCGTCTTGGGTGCCAACGACGTGGTCAACCCCGCGGCCATGACCAAAGGCAGCCCCATCTACGGCATGCCGATTTTGGAGGCCTACAAAGCCAAAACCATCATCGTCAATAAGCGTTCCATGGCGGCGGGTTATGCCGGGCTGGACAATGAACTTTTCTATATGGACAAAACCATGATGGTGTTTGGCGACGCCAAAAAGGTGGTGGAAGACATGGTCAAGGCGGTTGAGTAACAAACCGCTTCAACAGTTGCACCCATGAGACCGATTGCCATCATGGGGGCCATGCAAGAAGAGATGGTTGGCCTGAGAAGCGCCTTGCAAGGTGCACGCACCATCAACAATGGCGCCAGACCTTACACCAGCGGAACTTGGCATGGCCAGCCGGTGGTTCTGGTTTTGTCGCGCATTGGCAAGGTGGCGGCTGCCACCACAGCCACCGCATTGATAGAGCGTTTCGATGTCAGCAGCATCGTCTTCACTGGCGTTGCCGGTGGGCTTGCAACAGGGGTGAATGTGGGCGATATGGTGGTGGCCACAGAATTTGTACAGCACGACATGGACGCTTCCCCCTTGTTTGCCCCCTTAGAAGTGCCTTTGTATGGGCGGGCGCACTTTCCCACCGATGCGGCTTTGACCCAAAGCCTCAGGACGGCCGCACAAGGTATTTTGAAAAACCCCGGGCAATGGATAGACATGGATATATTGCACGAATTGCATGTGCAGTCGCCCAAGGTGCATGCAGGATTGGTACTCAGTGGTGACCGTTTTGTGTCCACTTCTTCTGAGAGCAAAGCTCTGCAACAGCGTTTGCCTTTGGCGCTGGCGGTGGAAATGGAAGGGGCTGCGGTGGCCCAGGTTTGTCATGACTATGGCGTACCTTTTGCTGCAGTTCGAACCATTTCAGACCGCGCAGACGATGCGGCCACCAACGACTTCAACCGATTTATCCACGAGGTCGCCAGCCGCTATACCTCTGCATTGATTGGCAGCTGGATGGCGCAGCGTGCCATGCGTTAACGCAGCCAACCTTTTTTATAGCAATACCACATGGGCAAGGCAGCGCTTAAAAACATCAGTGACACCACATAGGGATAGGCCAAGCTGCCCAGTATGGCGAACTCGGGGAACTGCAAATTCATGCCGTAAATGCTGGCCACCAAGGTGGGCGGCAGCAAGGCCACGCTTGCCACTGAAAAAATCTTGATGATTTTGTTTTGACTGATGTTGATGAAACCCACGGTGGCATCCATCAAGAAGTTGATCTTGTCAAATAAAAAAGCCGTGTGTCCATCCAAGGAGTCGATGTCGCGCAGAATTTGTCTGGCATCGTCAAATTGTTCGGGGTTCAACATGCGCAGGCGCATGGCAAAACTCAAAGCACGACGCGTGTCCATCATGTTGCGACGAATGCGCCCGTTCAAATCTTCTTGTCGCGCAATTTCACTCAGTACCGCTGCAGCAAGTTCGTCGGTGACATCGCCTGACAACACCATTTTGCTGACTTTTTCCAATTCATCGTAAATGCCTTCTAAAGTGTCAGCAGAATATTCAGCGTCTACAGAGAACAGCTCTAGCAGCACGTCCTTGGCGTCTTCGATCAAGCCGGGTGCGCGGCGGGCACGCAAGCGCAACAAACGAAAAACAGGGAGGTCTTCGTCATGGATAGAAAACAGCACGCCATGGCTTTTAAGCGCATCGTTGTGTTGGTTCAAAATGAACGCAACACGTACGGCACGGGGCTCCTCGATGTCCGCGATCAAAAAGTCAGAGCGGATATGCAGTTCGCCGTTGTCCTCTTCGTAAAAGCGCGCGGATTCTTCAATATCTTCATCCATTGCATCTTCAGGAATCAAGACACCAAAATGTTGGTTGACCCAGCGCTTTTCTTCTAAGGTGGGTGATTCCAAATCCACCCAAATGGGCTGAAAACGGGCAAGCTCTTCAAGGGAAGAAATCTCTTCCTGAAACAAGCGGCCATTGGCAAGCGAAAAAATATTGAGCATGGCAGGATCTCTGTGCTGAGGAATGGGCAAATGTCGAGGGATTCAGGTTCGCTTTCGACTTTGCCCGGCACAGACTGCCGAATAAGCCGAAAGCTACCAACTAGGGTAGGTTTCCAAGGAGGGTGCTCCAAAACTTAAGAAGGGGGAATTATGGCACCGAGCCATGAAAGACAGGAGACACACTGTTAGAGTGTCGGGTTTATCGCCACATTTATCTATGCAAACAGTTTTGACGCCGCGCCGCGAGTTTTGGTTATTGTTGACATTGGCGGGCATTCAATTCACCCATGTGCTGGATTTCATGATCATCATGCCCTTGGGTCCACAACTCAGAGAGCTGTTTGCCATCAATGATGCGCAGTTTGGTTTTTTGGTCTCAGCCTATACCTTTGCAGCAGGCATATCCGGGCTCTTAGCAGCCTCTTTTGTCGATCGGTTTGAGCGCAAACGCTTGTTACTGGTGTTGTATGTGCTGTTTGCTTTAACCACCTTGGCTTGCGCCTTGGCCCCGAGTTATGCTTTGTTAATGGCCTCGCGTGTGGCCGCGGGTACGTTTGGCGGCATCTTGTCAGCGATGACCCAAACCGTTATAGGTGATGTGATTCCGTATGAGAGACGCGGTCGTGCCACTGGCTTTGTCATGACTTCGTTTGCCATGGCGACAGTGGTGGGCGTGCCCAGCGGACTGATGCTGGCCAATTGGGGTGGTTGGCACAGCGCTTTTTTAGCGATTGCATGCATGTGCGCATTGGTCGGTGTGATGGCATTGCTGTGTTTGCCAAGGCTAGATGCCCATGTGGCGAAAGCGCAGGGACAAAACATGTTGTACGCCGTGCGACAGGTATGGGCAGATTCAAACCATCGCAGGGCTTTGTGGATGTCGGGTTTCATGATGTTTGCAGGTTTCACCATCATTCCCTACATCACCATCTTCACTCAGGCTAACCATGTTTTGGCACCGGATGAAATTCCTTATATTTACTTGTGTGGTGGAACGGTTACCTTGTTGACAGCCCGGTGGATTGGCCGTTTAAGCGACCGCATTGGTAAACGCAAAATGTTTCAACGCATGCTGCTGCTGGCCATGTTACCTATGACCATCACCACTGTGATGCAACCCGCACCCTTGCCTTGGGTGCTGATGGTGTTTGCAGGTTTCTTTTTCTGCATGAATGCACGCATGATTCCGGGCATGGCTTTGCTGACCTCTGCTGCTCAGCCGCAATGGCGCGGTACCTTCATGTCGCTCAATGGTGCGGTTCAATCGGTGGCCATAGGCGTGGCTTCTTGGTTGGGCGGCTTGCTGATTCAGCGCGATGCCACTGGCCACGTGACCCACTTTTGGCTGTGCGCTGTGGTTGGCATGGTGGCCACTTTGCTGGCTTTCACGCTGTCTAGACGTGTGGAAATGCACAGCGCCCCCCAAACCTCTTTAGCTTAAGTATTCATTTTCCTGGGCCCCTGCGCAGGCTCAGGTATTTGTTGCCAGAAGATTGATTTTTCTCCCAACTGAGCGCATAGTGGGGGTGCCTGTCTTCGATCTGGCATGTTGCTTGATTAAACAGTCAGGTACTTTTCTGGAGGAGTCGTATGAATTTGACGATCAGCGGTCATCATCTTGAAGTCAC
>DAIQOH010000095.1:0-3964 GCA_036787995.1 Limnohabitans sp.
TTTACAACAAAACCCGTCAAGCAGCGATCACGAAGGAATTGTCCGAAATCGTGGCCGGTGCAGCAGCGGTGTAACACCTTTTATTTTTGGAGCAAATCATCATGGCTCAGGCAATGACACACGCAGGTATTCAAGGAAAAATCGTCCAATGTATTGGTGCGGTGGTGGACGTCGAATTCCCCCGCGAGCACATGCCGCGTATTTACGATGCGCTCAAACTCGAAGGCACAGCTTTGACGCTGGAAGTGCAGCAGCAATTGGGTGACGGCATTGTGCGCACCATTGCGCTGGGTTCTTCTGACGGCTTGCGCCGTGGTTTGATGGTCACCAACACCGGTGCGGCCATCACGGTGCCCGTGGGCAAAGCCACCTTGGGTCGCATCATGGACGTGCTGGGCTCACCCATTGACGAGCGTGGCCCCGTGGACCAAACCCAAACCGCTTCCATTCACCGCAAAGCGCCTGCGTACGACGAACTTAGCCCATCCCAAGAACTGCTGGAAACCGGCATCAAGGTGATTGATTTGGTATGCCCCTTTGCCAAAGGCGGTAAGGTGGGCTTGTTCGGTGGCGCCGGTGTGGGCAAGACCGTGAACATGATGGAACTCATCAACAACATCGCCAAAGCGCACAGCGGTTTGTCCGTGTTTGCGGGTGTGGGTGAGCGTACCCGTGAGGGCAATGACTTTTATCACGAGATGGCTGACTCTGGCGTGGTGAACTTGGAACACTTGGAAGAATCCAAAGTGGCCATGGTTTACGGACAGATGAACGAGCCTCCCGGTAACCGTTTGCGCGTGGCCTTGACCGGTTTGACCATTGCCGAATCTTTTCGTGATGAAGGCAAAGACGTGTTGTTCTTCGTGGATAACATCTACCGCTACACCTTGGCAGGTACTGAAGTGTCCGCCTTGTTGGGTCGCATGCCTTCTGCTGTGGGTTACCAGCCTACCTTGGCCGAAGAAATGGGCCGTTTGCAAGAGCGTATTACTTCCACCAAAGTGGGTTCTATCACTTCCATTCAGGCCGTCTATGTGCCAGCCGATGACTTGACCGACCCGTCACCTGCCACCACCTTTGCCCACTTGGACTCCACCGTGGTGTTGTCGCGTGACATCGCTTCATTGGGTATCTACCCTGCTGTGGATCCTTTGGACTCCACCAGCCGCCAGTTAGACCCCTTGGTGGTGGGCAATGACCACTATGAAACGGCACGTGCTGTTCAAGGTACTTTGCAGCGCTACAAAGAACTGCGCGACATCATCGCGATTTTGGGCATGGACGAATTGGCGCCCGAAGACAAACTGGCCGTGGCCCGTGCGCGCAAGATCCAGCGTTTCTTGAGCCAGCCTTTCCACGTCGCCGAGGTGTTCACCGGATCACCTGGCAAGTACGTCACTTTGGCTGAAACCATTCGTGGCTTCAAGATGATTGTGGCGGGCGAGTGCGATCACATGCCCGAGCAAGCGTTCTACATGGTCGGTACCATCGATGAAGCCATCGAAAAAGCCAAGAAGATTTGACCTGTAACATGTCCGATAAGGAATTCAGATGAACACCATCCATGTTGATGTGGTCAGTGCAGAAGAACTGATTTACTCTGGTGAAGCCACCTTTGTGGCATTGCCAGGTGAAGTTGGTGAGTTGGGCATTTACCCTCGCCACACCCCTTTGATCTCTCGCATCAAGGCCGGTTCTGTACGTATCCAAAAACCTGACGGCGAAGAAGAGTTTGTCTTTGTTGCGGGTGGTATCTTGGAAGTTCAACCCGACTCCGTCACGGTTTTATCTGACACAGCAGTGCGGGGTAAAGACCTGGACGAAGAGCGTGCCAACGCAGCCAAACAAGCAGCGCAAGAGCATTTGCAAAATGCCAAAACCCAAGTCGACATGGCTGCGGCACAAGCAGAGCTCTCGGTCATGGCTGCGCAACTGGCAGCTTTGCGCAAATACCGCAGCAAACACTGAACCTTGTCCAAGCCCCATCTGCGTGCAGCCACCGTTGGCGGGTCCGCCGATGAGGTAGAAGCCGCGTTTTACGAGGCCCTACAGACGGGCGACGTCGAGCGACTGATGGCCTGTTGGGCCAATGAAGAAGACATCGTGTGTGTGCACCCTGGTGGCCCTCGTTTGTTAGGCGCGGTTGCTATTCGCCACTCCTTCGAAACCATGTTTGGCCATGGCACCATACGCGCCTTTCCCGAGCGGCTTCACAAATTAGAAACCATCACCAGTGCCGTGCACAACCTCATAGAGCGGGTCGAGATTTTGACGCCTGAGGGCACGCAGATCGCATTTGTTACCTCTACCAATGTGTATATGCGCACTGCAGAAGGCTGGCGCATGGTGGCGCACCACGCCAGTCCGGGGACGCAGCCTGAAATCCACAGCGATATAGATACACCCACCATTCTTCACTAGCCAACTGCGTTTTGCCCTTGCACCAAGGATGACTGCACATGGATGACATTGTTAAGCAAGCCATGGCCAAATGGCCACAAGTGCCTGATTGCTATGGCTGGCTTGGCTTTGATGACCGAGGTGACTGGTATATGCGTGACGATGGTGTGCAAGCACTCGGTGAATTTACACAGGCCAAGGGCAGCAAGTTGATGCATGTGCAACTGATTGCATTCATAGAGCGCAATTACGACGCAGATCGTTTGGGCCGTTGGTTTTTCCAAAACGGTCCCCAACGCGTGTACGTGGAGTTGCAGTCCACGCCTTTTGTGTGGCGGGTCCAAGAGAATGGCATATTGACCCATGCACATCTCAAAAACTTGGCTTTGAAAAAAACGTTATTGGATGAAAACGGTCGCTTGTATGTGTTGACCGACAAGGGCTTGGGATTGGTTCATAGCTTGGATACATGGCACGCGGCCAATGCCATCGAAGAACAACGCTGGCCAGCACCTCTCCAAGTGTTGTCTCTGGACTTGCCTAAAGACTTTGGCTTCGTCGTCAGTCCTGCCCGTGACGTAAAAAAACCGGCTAACTAGCCGGTTTGTCATGGGGTTTGAAACCTCAGTTTTTAGGTGCGGCGGGCTCAGAAAACTTGGCACCACCGGCATTGGCCATGTACACCACGGCACGCCCAATTTCAATATCGCTGTGGTCACCGCCACCTTGTGCGCCCATGGCATTTTTACCCTTGAGCGCGGAATTGAGCAAAGCCTCGTAACCGGATTTGATGCGTGGTGCCCAGGCTGCGGTGTCACCGAATTTGGGTGAGCCTGCCAAGCCTGCAGCGTGACATGCAGAACATTGGGCCTTGAATACTTCTTCACCCGTCTTCAATGGACGGTTGGCGTCTTTGACTTGAACTGCACCCACTTTTTCAATACGAGATGCCACCGATTCGGCAGGGTTGCTGGCGCCGGCAGCAGGTTTATTGCCAGAAACCACGTAGTTGACCAATCCGATGATGATGAACACAGGGCCTACAAAAGACAAAAACACCAGCCAAGCAAAGGCCTTGGGTGTTTGTATGGGACCGGTATGCGCTTCTTCGTGGTTGTGGCTCATAAGGACTTTCTTTACAGAGTCAAATCAAATGGGAAATTATAGCCAGCGGCATGCTTCCATCAAGCTGACAAACATCGACACCTACAATGTCAAGCATGCGGCTGTAGCTCAGTGGATAGAGTATTGGCCTCCGAAGCCAAGGGTCGTGGGTTCGATCCCCGCCAGCCGCACCAGTTGTTACTGAAAAGAGCCACTGTTCGTCTACATAGACAAACGACCCAGTTCCCCGAATTGCGCTGCCAAATCGGTTTCTGCATGTTCCAGCACAAAATAGCGAAACGCTTCAGCTGCAGGCGACAGCAATTTTGACAAGGCATGAATCACATGCCAGGCCCGCACAACAGGTGAACCGCGGACATCCAAAATACACAACTGCTTGGTTTGCAATTCCAAGCCTATGGTGTGCAGAGACAAAAAACTCAAACCCAGGTTGGCTTTG
>DAIQOH010000096.1:0-3927 GCA_036787995.1 Limnohabitans sp.
TCTGGGGTGGGATGATGTCAAACACGCTTTGCCCGTTTTGCAGCAATAACGCGTCAAGGTATACCAAGCGGCGTATGCGTTCTGGCATGCGATCAGCAACGCCGCTGATGCTGATGCCAGCAAAGCTATGGCCCACCAAGATCACGTTGTTTAAATCGTGTTCTGAGAGGAAATCTGCGATGTCGTTTACAAAAGTATCTACACTGAGCTGGTCAGACAGCAAATGGGCTTTCTCGCCCACACCTGTTTGGGTCGGTGTATAGACCACCAAGCCTTTTTCGCGTAGCAAGGGCGCCAACTTCTGCCAACACCAAGCGCCATGCCAAGCCCCATGCACCAATACAACAGGTGATATTGAATTATGAATACCTTACTCCTCATTCAAACCCATGACTTTCAATCCGATACTACATGAGCCAGACAGGTTCTTTCGCTGCAAATTTCATAGAATAAGAAAATTACAGAAACGTCATAAAGCCAGAGAAAGCCATTTCATGAAACTCATGGACACACCTGAAAACAAAGAAAAATTGGTCGATGCGATCAAATTGTTCTATGACAACGTCATGGAACAAAAAGACCTGCGCCATTTCTTCTTTGGTATGACCATTGAAAAACTTGTCAAAGACATTGAGTTGTACCAAGATTTCTTCATGCCCAAACCCGATAGGTATTACCGTGAGGCTTTTTCACAAACCGCACCATCGGCTATTCAAATCAAAGCACCCCAATTTGACGAGTTGCAAATCACTTTGCAAACGTCGTTGCGCTCTGGCGGTTACCTCAAAACCCAAATACCTCCTCTGTCGGCAAAACTTTTAGAGCTGTTTGAGGAGTCGCGGGCACAAATGGCCGATGAAAACATTAAGGTTTGGAAACCTTTCGAGGTTACCAACCAATTGGTTTGCGATCTTTACAACGCCAACCGCACAGATGCACGGTTAGAGAAAAACGGTGATGTGTATGGCTCACGCGGCTTTTTCTACCCTTTCTGGACGCGTGTTGCCAATGACACCAAGCAAATCATCTTCATTGGTCAGGGCTTCTCAAGCAGTGTGGACACCCCGTTGGCGACGGTAGAAGCTTTTTGCAAACAAGTGAACGAGAAATTCACCCATCAAAAATTTCAAGTTCGTGAAAGCCCCAAAGGCCCTGTGCTGTTTGCTCGCCATGCAATCTCCTACGCTCAAGGCGTGCCTACTCGCATGCTCATGCGCGCGGCCAAGCAATTTGCCACCACATTTGAAGCAGCCATGAACATGGACACAGACAAACTGCTGAAAAACATCATCCGTTGATCAGCTGTTCTTACGGATGAAATCACCCATACGCTGCAAGCCTGCATGTATGGCTTCATCTGAAGCAGCGTAGCTAAAGCGAATGTGCTGGCCATCACCCGGTACACGTGGCCCAAAGTGGATATCAGCCAACACGGCCACACCCGCTTCGAGCAACAAGCGCTTGCGAAACTCCTCGGAGTCGGCGCAACGTGTCAGCCGGCAAGCCTCGGTCACATTGGGCCATGCGTAGAACGCACCGCCAGGGCTTTGGCATTTCACACCAGGGAGTTGATTCAACAAGCTCACGATCAGGTTGCGACGCTTCAAAAACACCTCGCGCATGTGGTGTGCGTCGTCTTGTGGGCCATTCAAGGCCGCTACACCGGCCCACTGGGTAATGTGCGAGGCACACGACTCGGTGTTGGTAATCCAGTTGGTGAAGTAAGGTGCCAACTTTTTATTGGCGGTAAAGCCCAATCGCCAGCCTGTCATGGCCCATGTTTTGGAGCAACCATCGGAGAGGATGGTGCGCTCTTGCATACCAGGCAAAGAAGCGATGGAGTTGAATTCGCCGTCGTAGACCAATTGACCATAAATTTCATCGGCGAACACCCACACCTGCGGGTGCTTGCGCAAAATGTCTGCAATGGCTTCCAAGTCCGCCTTGGGAATAATGCCACCGGTAGGGTTTTGCGGAGAATTCAGAATCAACAGCTTGGTTTTAGGCGTGATCTTGTCGGCCAATTCTTGTGGATCAAATCCGAAGTTACGTGATTCACGCAGGTAGATGGGCACACCAACCGCGCCATTGGCTTTGATTTGCGAGTCATAAATAGGAAAACCCGGCACGGGGTAGATCACCTCGTCCCCTGCACCGTGGTCGGTGACCGATTGAATCGTGTACCCAATGAAGGGCTTGGCACCTGCACCGACCACCACGTCGTCTGCATCCACCTGAATGCCTCGGGTGCGAGAAAAATAGTCGGCAGCAGCTTGGCGCAGTTCGGGTATGCCGGCCGATGGCGTGTAGCCATGTTTGCCTTGCTGAATGGCTGCTATGCCGGCATCTTGAATATGTTGGGGCGTGGCAAAGTCGGGCTGACCAATGCAAAAAGAGATGATATTGCGGCCTTCTCGAATCAGCTTGTTGACCTCGGCCAACACCACAAAAGCGTTTTCTGTCCCAAGGCTTTGGGCGCGTTGACTTAAATCGGCCATGCTCAGACGCCTTCAATGATGCGCATGTCCCGCACCACCGCGTTGTTACCCAATGCGACCAAAGCTTCTTGGTAGCCAGGGCTGTCGTACACCTTCATGGCGGTGGCAAGGTCAGCAAACTCGATCAGCACCGTACGCTCCATCTTGCCCTGTTCTTTCACAGCAGCGGGCATGCCACGGGCTAAAAAAGTGCCGCCAGCGGCTTGAATCGCAGGCAGTGCCAACTTGGCATAGGCCGCGACAGCGTCGGCGTCTTTGATTTCATGGTAGACGCTTAACAAATAGGCTTTTGGCATGGTGAAGTCCTTGAAAGAATAGGTTGGAGGAAAGATTGGCATAGAGTTTAGAGCCAAAGCATCTCAGGGTTCACCCGAGCTTCTCAGTGAGAATAAAGCCATGAACTGGCTGATAAAAGTCTTCTTTCTTTTGATAGCAATCATGTTGCTGTCGGTGGTATTGCTGTTCTCTTTGATCGGATTGCTGCTGGGCCTGTTGCGCTGGTTAATCACAGGACAAAAGCCCTCAATGGCGGTGATTTTCACCAGCTACCGTCAGTGGCAAAAGCAAGCGGCACAACACATGCGGGCTCGCCCATCCGACGACAACATCATTGACGCAGAGGCACGCGACATAACCACCGTGGGTGTGGAGGACAAGCGCTGATCAGCGCAAGCGCCAACCCCACCAACCCAAACACAACCACCCTGCCACAAAAGCCATGCCGCCATAAGGTGTGAAGGCTTTGAAAAGCGTGATGTCGGCAAGGTGAATCAGACAAATGTTGAGGCTGAACATCAACAAACCCGCAGTGAACAAAAGTGCAGACAGCAGCAGGGTTTTGCCAGCCATATGCAGCATGGCCACAGCACACACACCTGCCAAGGCCAAGGCATGGATGTGCTGCAATAGCAAAGCCGATTGCAGGGATTTCAAAGACGCAGGACTCAGTGCATCAC
Source organism: Limnohabitans sp. (assembly GCA_036787995.1). Taxonomy (GTDB): domain Bacteria; phylum Pseudomonadota; class Gammaproteobacteria; order Burkholderiales; family Burkholderiaceae_C; genus Limnohabitans. Next base: position 3,455 of record DAIQOH010000096.1, read on the forward strand.
CCTGATGCGCCACATAAGCGGCAAGCAACACCGATGCCGCACCGATCACACATGCGACAACAAACAGAACACGGCTAGCAAATTTCATGAGGGTGATACACAGTCATAGGGTTATGATTTTCGGCATGACAATATTGCAACGCAAGACACGCGCAACGCTTACGGTAAGCGTGATGTTACTGATTGGCTTGGCACAAGCCACCTCTGTTCCAGACCCCTGGGTCAACGACCTAACACCCCTGTCCTCACGCGACTGGAACGAACTGAAAGCCAAACACTTGCTCGAACGAGCAGGCTTTGGTGCCACGCCCGAAGAGATACAGCTTTTGGCACGGTTAACTCCTTCGCAAGCCGTCAAGCACATGGTTCGCTACGCGTCGTCACCGGAAAAGTCCAAAGCTTTTGAAGACTCAGGGGCGCATGATGCAGGCTTAGAACCCTTTGCCGCCTCGCGACCTGCAGCCACCGATTTG
>DAIQOH010000097.1:0-3839 GCA_036787995.1 Limnohabitans sp.
CGAAGAAGTTTGATTTGTTGAAATCTGATTCGAGCTCCTTTTATGGAGTCGAACTATCGAGAAATTTAGTTCGAGCCCTGGTAGTGGAATTGAACTTGAATCCGCCATTTAATGATTTGTGCAGAACTACATAACATAACTGTTAACACCTGCAAATCAAAAATCATGACCGCCTAGTACTTCTACCTAAATACACCCAGTACTTTCAAGGCTATTCTGCCCCTTTAACCAAAGGGAAAATTTCAATGTCAGCAGAACTCAAGCGAAGCATCATGTCCAGAGATATGGTGGCGGGTGCAATGGTATTTGAATTTTTCTCACCTGGCTTGTCCAGCATCTTGCATAACGCAGGAGCCAAGTTCGTGATTTACGACATGGAACACACTGGCCTGGGCATGGAGCCACTCAAATGGCTGTTTGCTTCTTGCCGAGGCCTGCCCATCGCCCCCATGGTGCGTGTGCCAGTGGGCGAGTACACCTATTTAGCCCGCGCCCTCGATTTAGGTGCCCATGGGGTGATGATCCCCATGGTCGAGTCCGCCGAACATGCCAAATCCATCGTGAAAGCCTGTCGTTACCCGCCCCTTGGAAGACGCGGCGCGGCTTTTGGTTTTGCCCAATGTGATTACAAAGGTGGCGACATTGGTCAAAAAATCACTGACTACCACGCCCGCACCTTGGTGATGGCGCAAATCGAAACCGAACGGGGCTTGGACAATGTCGAGGCGATTGCAGCTGTTGACGGCATCGATGTGTTGTGGGTAGGCCATTTCGATTTGTCCAATTTCATGGGTATGCCTGCCCAGTTTGACAACCCCACTTTTGTAGCGGCCATGCAGCGTGTGGCGGATGTCGCTAAACAACACAACAAAATCGCTGGCTTCATGGCCACCGATACCGCTTGGGTTGACCGCGTCAAAGCCATGGGCTACACGCTGATTGCCACCGGCACCGATACCGGCATGCTGCAGCAAGGTTTTGCATCTCTGATTCAACATGTTGAAAAGCGGGGTTGAGCATGGTCTTTAAAGTTGGACTCACCCGTGACTTGTTGAAAAGCGATGGCGACCCCAGTTTCGGTCATGGCCCCATGGCGATATTGAGCGATTCACCCGGCATCGCCTATGAGTTTTTGCCTGATCATGTGAGTGAAATCACACCCGACATCATGGCGAATTACGATGGTCTCTATGTCAACAGCCCTAAAGTCACGGCTGCCTCTGTGTCTCGAGCCGATTGCCGTGTGCGCATCGTGGCACGCCACGGTGTGGGCTATGACAACGTGGACGTCAAAGCACTGGCAGCCAAAGGTGTGATCACCACCAACACCCCCGTGGCGGTACGCCGACCAGTGGCGGTCGCTGCCCTCACCTTTATTTTTGCTTTGGCTGGTCGCTTGGTCATCAAAGACCAACTCACCCGGCAAAACCGCTGGAACGAAAGAACCAGCCACATGGGATTAGGCTTGACCACCCGTACCCTCGGCGTGCTGGGCGTAGGTGGTATTGGCCAAGAGTTTTTGCGCATGGCCAAGCCCTTTGGTTGGCGGATGTTGGGCAGTGACCCGCATGTCGACGCGGCCACCATGTCGGCTTTAGGTGCTGAAAAGGTCAGCCCTGAGACTTTGCTGGCGCAGAGTGATTTTGTGGGCGTGTTCATGATTTTGAACGAGCAGACAAGGCATTTTCTCAATGCAGAAAGGCTTGCCTTCATGCCAAAACATGCCTATTTGATCAACATGGCGCGCGGGCCGGTGATCGATGAGGTCGCACTCATCAAGGTATTGCAAAACAACCACATTGCTGGCGCAGCACTGGATGTGTTTGAGCAAGAACCGGTGGCCGCTGACAACCCGCTATTGGGCATGGACAACGTTTTATTGACACCGCACTCACTGTGCTGGACGGACGAGTGCTTTGACCATATTGCACGTGAAGGCTTGGGCTGTTTGGCGGCATTTGCCAGGGGCGAGCAACCCCAGTCTGTTGTCAAACCTTGAAACAAAGATTCAAAAAGAAAGCTTCTTTATACCGACAAACGAGGTTGACAGGCTGGTTTTTTCAAGCCTAAGATGATTTGGCAACATTGCATCACAACAACACAAAGGAGACCACAGTGAAATTTAAATTTGATCGCTTGAAACTCAGTTGCGCGACGGCGTTGGCCTCAGCACTGCTTTTATCCTCAGGTTTGGTGCATGCGCAAAGTGCTGCCCAACGCGCGGTAGACGCTGCCAAGAAGATGTGTAATGGCAAGACCATCACCATCGTGTGGGAAGCAGGGCTTCAGTCACTCGATCCTAAAAACTTCTCTGGTCCGATGTGGGAAAAGCTGACCAGTTGCAAGATCAATGTGGTGGAAGTGCCCACCGCAGAAATGTTCACCAAAATCATGCAAGAGTTCCGTGCAGGCACAGGTGCCTATGACGCCTTGAACGTGATTCCTTCATGGATGCCCGACCTTGTGCAAGCCGGTGCATTAGAGCCTTTGGACGCCATGGTGGACAAATACACCTACCGCGACGAGCTGCAAAAAATCGCCTCCACCTACCGTGACAACCAGATGATGGTCAACGGCAAGATTTACGGCTTCCCCGATGATGGCGATGTTTTCATCATGTACTACCGCAAAGACATTTTTGCGGATGCAGCTTTGCGCAAAGACTTCAAAGCCAAGCACAACTACGACTTAGCGCCTCCAACCACTTGGAAACAGTTTTCCGAAATCGGCCAATTCCTGACTGAAAAACTCAAAGCCAAGGGCACTTACGGCGCTTCCCAGTTCCGTGAACCCGGATACGGTAACTTCATGTTCCAAGAGCGTTTTCGCAATGAAGGCGGCAAGTTCTTTGACGCCAACATGAAAGCCGCCATCAACGGCCCAGAGGGCGTGAAAGTCCTCACCGACTGGCGCAATGAAAACAAATTCATGCCACCAGGCGTGGAGAAATTTGGCTTCGTGGAAAACTTGGCAACCTTTGTTAAGGGTGAAAGCGCCATGACGATTTCATGGCCACCTTATGGTCGATTCGCTGCAGGCTACATCAAAGATGAAGCCATGAAGTGGGTACCCGAGTCCAAAGTGGCTGGCAAAGTGGGGTACGCCCTGCCCCCAGGCGGTCATCCCGAATTGGCAGCAGGTTTTGCTTTGTCGGTGGCCTCCACCAGCAAAAACAAAGAACTCGCTTACTTGTTCATCCAATGGCTCAACAGTGAAGAGATTTCCATGCAACGGGTACAACTGCCCTACGCGCTGCGCGACCCGTTCCGCGACTCTCACTTCACCAGCAAGGAATACCTTGCCAAGTGGCCAGACGCCAAAGACTATTTGGCGGCCTTGCAAGCAGGTTCCAAAACCGGTTTACTCGATTTGTCTTTGATTCAAACCGACAAATACGAAGAAGCGCTACGTCAAGGCATCAGCCGCTTGTGGGCGGGTGACGACCCCAAGGCCATCTTGGACGATGTGGCCAAGTCTTGGGACGAGACCACCAAAAAAGTGGGCGTTGACAAGCAAAAAGCGGTTTATAGCGCATGGGCCGCCAAAGGTGGCGCTTATCCTAAAAAATAAGCTTTAAGACTTTTTTGTCTTCAGTGCAGCGCCGTTTTGACGGCGCTGCCTGTTTCTTCTTTATCACCTTTGTCAACACGGTTGTATTCCCTTGCGAACAGCATCTTCCTCTTTTCAAGCGCATGAGGCGCAAAAACAGTTTGCCCGCATGCTTGTCGCGCCTGCCATGCTGGTGTTGCTGCTGGTCGCTTTTTTCCCCCTGATTTATTTGATCTTGGTGAGCTTTCAAGGCATCACCATGATGGACAACAGTTCCGACTTTGTGGGCT
>DAIQOH010000098.1:0-3833 GCA_036787995.1 Limnohabitans sp.
GCTTATTTGTCCCGTCCCCAAGAAATGCCCGAGGGCCATGCCAAGCGTGACAACCTCCCCCGAGCTGTTGCCGACTACATCGCGGGCATGACCGACCGATTTGCCAGCCGCGAGCATGCGCGCTTAAATGGTCCATTGCCTACCCCTTCTTTTTAAGAAACTCTAACCATGCACCAACCTGCTGACACTGAACGCATCGCCATCGAAGACACCCAGTTGTGGCTGACACGTGCGGTGGTGGGCCTGAACCTGTGCCCTTTTGCCAAAGCGGTGATGGCCAAAGGGCAGGTGCGCTATGTGGTCACCGAACTTAGCGACGCCGAACAGGTGTTGAAGCTTTTGCAAAGCGAGATGCAAACCTTGGTGGAGGCCGACCCCAACACACTGGACACCACCTTGCTGATCGCCCCCTATTTGTTGCCCGATTTTTGGGATTTCAATGCGTTTTTGTTTGACTGTGAAGCGGTGCTGCGCGGCATGGACTTGGAAGGCGTGCTGCAAATCGCCGACTTTCACCCAGGCTACCAGTTTGCGGGTACCGAGGCAGACGATGTAGAGAACCTTACCAACCAGTCGCCTTACCCCACGCTGCATTTGCTTCGCGAAGACAGTGTGAGCCGTGCGGTTGAGGCCTTTCCCGACGCCGCCTTGATTTACGACCGCAACACCGCCTTGCTGCGCGAGATGGGGGTGGCGGGATACGGGGCTTTGGGCCTGCAGGCGAGGTTGTATGACTAAGCCAGTCCAAGATCCCAGTGCGCAGTTAGACCTGCGCCCCGGGCAGTCCATTGAACTGTTGAAAGCATTGCACATCCTCACCCGTGAAGGCAAGATCAACCAAGATTCACGGCGCAAGTTAAAGCAGGTGAACCACCTGTTTCAGTTCATCGAAAAATGGCTGCAAGCACTGCCCCCCAGCGAGCAAGGCCCAACCTTGGCCGATCACGGGGCAGGCAAGTCGTATTTGGGCTTCATCATTTACGACTTGTTTTTCAAAAATCTTGGCAAGGGGCGTATTTTTGGCATTGAAACGCGCAGCGAGTTGGTCGAATCGTCCAAAGTACTGGCGCAGCGCTTGGGTTTTGAGCGCATGGCGTTTCTCAACCTGAGCGTGGCCGAGTCTGCGCAGACTGACGCCTTGCCAGCAAGCATAGATGTGGTCACCGCGCTGCATGCTTGCGACACCGCCACCGATGACGCCATTGCTTTTGGTTTGCAGAAAAAAGCCCGGTGCATGGTGCTGGTGCCCTGTTGTCAGGCCGAGTTGGCCCGTTCATTGAATCAACACAAAGCACTGAATTTGCAGCGCACCCCTTTGGCCGAGTTGTGGCGTCATCCGCTGCACACCCGTGAGATGGGCAGCCAGCTCACCAATGTGTTGCGTTGCTTGTACCTGGAATCGCAGGGTTACAAAGTGACCGTCACCGAGTTGGTGGGTTGGGAACACAGCCTGAAAAACGAGCTTATTTTGGCTGAATACACCGGCCAGCATAAACCCAGTGCGGGCTTGCGTCTACGGGCTTTGCTGGAACAGTTTGGCTTAGAAGCTTTACAAACTCTGCGCTATCCCTTGCTAGGAATGGATACGGCGCATTGAGCGTGCAGGCCACCCACTACCGTCTGCCACGCTTTATCGTTCAAAGGCACAAAGTCGCCTTGCAGTGCGGCTTGGCACATGCGTTGCAAGGTGTCGGCATGGGGCAGCACGGTTCCTGCAAAACAGGCTTGCATCTGGGCATTGGCCAGCAGCAAAGTAGGGAAATTTTCAATATCGAGGTCGCCTAACAGTGCGTCATGCTCTTCCACATCCACCCAGACAAACCGTGCTTGTGGCATTTCTTTGGCCAATCGGTCAAACAGCGGTTGGTATTCGCGGCAGGTGCCGCACCACTGTGCACACAAGCCAAACACCCATAACAAGGGCGTGTCTGATGGCATTGCAGGCGAGGACGATGTAACCATGCCACAAGTTTAGATGCTTAATCGGGGTCAGATCCCAATTAATATGTGCGCATGGCACGCCTACCCCGACTCACCCTTGCCGACCACCCGCACCACATCATTTTGCGGGGTAATAACCGCCAAGCCATCTTTATGGACAGTGCCGATCACCAACGCATGTTGTCGTTGCTGCAAGTCCATGCTTTAGGGCAAGGTGTTCAGGTGCATGCTTATGTGCTGATGGGCAACCACTTGCATTTGTTGCTCACTCCTTTGCGAAACGACAGTTTGCCCAAGATGATGCAAGCGGTGGGACGCGCTTATGTGCTGTATTTCAACAAGCGCCATGGGCGCAGCGGCACCTTGTGGGAGGGGCGATACCGCTCCGCGTTGATACAAACCGAACGCTATTTCTTGGCTTGCATGGCTTATATCGACCTGAATCCTGTGCGTGCTGGCATGGTTGCGCAGGCTGCCGACTATGCTTGGTCTAGCCACGGTCATTACACAGGCCGACAAAACGAAACCTGGCTCACGCCCCACCCTTTGTACTGGGAAATGGGTAATACACCTTTTGCCCGTGAAGCTGCATATGCTGCCATGGTTCAATCTGGCGTTGATAAAAATCAGCAGCATGCACTCACATCTTCAGCTTTGAGCGGTTGGGCTTTGGGGGAAGAGGGGTTTGTCAAGGGCATTCAAAAACAAACCTCAAGGCGGGTCAATCCCGCCAAAGCAGGGCGACCATTCGGTAAAAAACCGTTTGTATCTGTCCCCAATTAATAGCAGGCCTGAGAAAAATGAAATTAATTGGGATCTGACCCCGATTAATTTGCTTGGCGTTTGGCTGCGCATGCACTATATTTGCCGACCTGCCCGAATACTAAGGAAAACCCTATGCAGTCCGCATTTACCCATGGTTTGTATGACCCTTCCCAAGAACACGACGCCTGTGGCGTGGGTTTTGTGGCGCACATCAAAGGGGCGAAGACGCATGCCATCGTCAGCCAAGCGCTGAAGATTTTGGAAAACTTGGACCACAGGGGTGCGGTGGGTGCGGACAAATTGATGGGGGACGGCGCGGGCATCTTGATCCAGCTGCCCGACGCGCTGTACCGCGAAGACATGGCCAAGCATGGCGTGAACCTGCCCCCGCAGGGCGAATATGGTGTGGGCATGATTTTTCTGCCCAAAGAACACGCCTCCCGCTTGGCGTGCGAGCAAGAACTCGAGCGCGCCATCCGCGCCGAGGGCCAAGTGCTGTTGGGTTGGCGTGATGTGCCGGTGAATGCCAACATGCCCATGTCGCCCACAGTGCGTGCCAAAGAGCCTGTGATCCGCCAAGTCTTCATTGGCCGTGGCAACGACGTCATCGTGCAAGACGCCTTGGAACGCAAGCTCTACGTCATTCGCAAAACTGCCAGCGCGGCCATTTCGCACCTGAATTTGAAGCACGGCAAAGAGTATTACGTGCCCAGCATGTCCAGCCGCACCATCATTTACAAAGGCCTGTTGCTGGCCGACCAGGTGGGCACCTATTTCCAAGACTTGCAAGACGAGCGCTGTGTATCCGCTCTGGGCTTGGTACATCAACGCTTTTCCACCAACACCTTCCCCGAGTGGCCACTGGCCCACCCCTACCGTTATGTGGCGCATAACGGCGAGATCAACACGGTCAAGGGCAACTACAACTGGATGAAGGCCCGTGAGGGTGTGATGTCGTCTGCGGTGCTGGGCGCTGATTTGCACAAGCTCTACCCCATCAGCTTTGCCGACCAGTCCGATACCGCCACTTTTGACAACTGCCTCGAGTTGCTGACCATGGCCGGCTACCCCTTGAGCCAAGCGGTGATGATGATGATTCCCGAGCCTTGGGAAAACCACAGCACCAT
>DAIQOH010000099.1:0-3796 GCA_036787995.1 Limnohabitans sp.
CACACCCAAACACCGAAGTTGCAAGACCTGCGCAAAGGCGTGATGGAGTTGTACATCTCTGACCATCCGCTGGACTGCCTCACTTGCAGCGCCAACGGCAACTGCGAATTGCAAGACATGGCTGGTGTCACAGGCTTGCGCAACGTGCGCTATGGCGTGGGCGCGGCCGCGGGTGCGCACCACTGTGATGCAAAGAAGGACGAATCCAACCCCTATTTCACCTACGACGCCAGCAAGTGCATCGTATGTAACCGCTGCGTGCGTGCTTGCGAAGAAACACAAGGCACATTTGCCCTCACCATCTCTGGCCGTGGTTTTGAAAGCCGCGTGTCCCCCGGTCAAGACCAACCCTTCATGGACAGCGAATGCGTGTCTTGCGGTGCTTGCGTGGAAGCTTGTCCCACCGCCACGCTGCAAGAAAAATCCATCATCGAACTTGGCCAACCCGAGCACAGCCTGATCACCACCTGCGCCTATTGCGGTGTGGGCTGTGGCTTCAAGGCCGAGATGAAGGGCAACACCGTGGTGCGCATGGTGCCTTGGAAAGATGGCAAAGCCAATGAAGGTCACTCGTGTGTGAAAGGCCGTTTTGCTTGGGGCTATGCCACACATCAAGATCGCATCACCAAGCCCATGATCCGCGCCAAGATCACCGATCCATGGCAAGAGGTGAGCTGGGACGAAGCCATCAACCATGCGGCTTCCGAGTTCAAGCGCATCCAAGCCAAACATGGCAAAGACTCTGTGGGCGGCATCACTTCTTCACGTTGCACCAACGAAGAAACCTACCTGGTGCAAAAGTTGGTGCGTGCCGCTTTCGGCACCAACAACGTCGACACCTGTGCACGTGTCTGTCATTCCCCCACGGGCTATGGCTTGGGTCAGACCTTTGGTACCTCTGCAGGTACCCAAACATTCAAATCCGTCGAGCACACCGATGTGATGTTGGTGATCGGTGCCAACCCATCTGACGCCCATCCTGTGTTTGCGTCGCGCATGAAGCGCCGTTTGCGTAGTGGTGCCAAGCTGATCGTGGCCGATCCTCGCAAGATCGATTTGGTCAGCAGCCCCCATGTGAAAGCGCAGCACCACCTGGCCTTGAAGCCTGGCACCAATGTGGCGCTGATCAACTCTCTCGCCCATGTTGTGGTGACCGAGGGCTTGGTTGCCAAAGACTATGTGGCTTTGCGTTGTGACGACAAGAGCTTCAACGAATGGTGCGCGTTTGTTTCCAAACCCGAAAACTCCCCCGAAGCTTTTGAGAGCGTGACGGGCGTTCCTGCTTCTGAGGTGCGTGCTGCGGCGCGGATGTACGCAGCAGGTCCCAACTCGGCCATTTACTATGGCTTGGGCGTGACCGAACACGCACAAGGTTCCACCATGGTCATGGGTATTGCCAACCTCGCCATGGCTTGCGGCATGGTGGGTCGTGAAGGCGTGGGTGTGAATCCCCTGCGTGGTCAAAACAATGTGCAAGGTGCTTGCGACATGGGCAGCTTCCCCCACGAGTTGCCTGGCTATCGTCACATCTCTGACACCACCACCCGCGCGCTCTTTGAAGGGGCCTGGGGTGTCAGCATCAGCCCTGAACCGGGTCTGCGCATCCCCAATATGTTTGACGCTGCCATGGACGGTTCGTTCTTGGGCTTGTACTGCCAAGGCGAAGACATTGTGCAATCCGACCCCGACACCCAGCACGTGGCAGCGGCCTTGTCGGCCATGGAATGCATCGTGGTGCAAGATATCTTCTTGAACGAAACCGCCAAGTACGCCCATGTGTTTTTGCCTGGCTCTTCCTTCTTGGAAAAAGACGGCACCTTCACCAACGCTGAGCGTCGCATTTCACGTGTGCGACAAGCCATGCCACCACTCGCTGGTTTGGCCGATTGGGAAGTCACGGTCAAACTCGCCAAGGCTTTGGGCTACGACATGCAGTACGCCCATCCCGAGGACATCATGAAAGAAATCGCGGCCTTGACGCCCAGTTTCTCGGGTGTGAGCTACGCCAAGATCGACCAGCACACCAGCTTGCAATGGCCTTGCAACGACAACACGCCAGAAGCTGGCATGGACATCATGCACACCCAAGGCTTCATGCGCGGCAAAGGCAAGTTCTTCCCCACCCAATACGTGGCCAGCGAAGAAAAAGTCACTCGCAAATTCCCCTTGCTGCTCACCACGGGTCGCATCTTGTCGCAGTACAACGTGGGCGCACAAACCCGTCGCACCGCGAACAACCTGTGGCACGACGAGGACCGTTTGGAAATCCATCCACATGACGCCGAAGAACGCGGCATTCGCCAAGACGATTGGGTGGGCATTGAAAGCCGTGCAGGTCGCACCGTGTTGCGCGCTGAAATCAGCGAGCGCATGCAAGCCGGCGTGGTTTACACCACCTTCCACTTCCCAGAATCGGGCGCCAACGTCATCACCACCGATGCGTCTGATTGGGCGACCAATTGCCCCGAGTACAAAGTGACTGCGGTGCAAGTGGTGGCCGTGAGCCAACCTTCCGAGTGGCAGCAAAACTACCAGCGCTTCAATAAAGACCAACTCGACCATTTGGCCAAAGCGCAACACAAAGCCGAAACCTTTGAGGTTGTAGGCAAGTGAGCCTCGTCCACAGTGCTGCTTTGGCTTTGGCCGAAGAAGTGCCTGTGGCACTGGTGTTCAATGGCATCACCCATACGGTCATGATGGCCAGCCCTTTGCATTTAGAAGATTTTGCCTTGGGCTTTTCTTTTACAGAGGGTTTGATTGACAAACCCAGTCAACTGTTTGGTGTAGAAGTGGTTCATCAACCCAACGGTATTGAGTTGCATCTTGATGTTGCGGCTCAGGTGGAAGTCCAACTGAAAGAGCGCCGTCGTAGCATGGCAGGTCGAACAGGCTGTGGTTTGTGTGGCGCAGACAGTTTGAACCAAGTCAAATTGCGACTACCCCAAGTGACCCCTGTTGCTGTTGATGTCAATGCCATGTTCAGAGCGCATGCGCATATGCGAGCTTTGCAGCCTTTAAAGCAACAGACTGGTGCGACCCATGCGGCTGCATGGTCTAACTTGGATGGACACATCACGCTTTTACGTGAAGATGTAGGCAGGCACAATGCGCTAGACAAGCTGATAGGGGCCTTGTTAAAAACAGACACCGCCATGCAACAAGGATTTATCTGTATTACCAGCCGCGCCAGTTTTGAGATGGTGCAAAAAACTGTGATGGCTGGTGCAGGCATCCTGACGGCAGCTTCAGCACCTACCCGATTGGCTGTCGATCTGGCAGACCAACACAATTTAGCGTTGGCAGGCTTGATCCGTGGTGACAGTTTTCAGTCCTACAGTTACCCATCACGTTTCACAAACATTCACACCTTTGCTTCTCAGGTTTAAACATGAATTTAGACAACCTTGTTCACATGGCCAATCAAATTGGAGAGTTTTTTTCGGCCTACCCTGATAGCCAAGAAGCCTTAGATGGCATAGCAAACCACATACAAAAGTTCTGGGAGCCCCGCATGCGCACACGCTTGCTGGATGCGTTGAATGCTGGTCAGGCTGATGCGCTTCTCCCCTTGGTCAAGGACGCCATCATCCGACACCAAGCGAATTTGCGACCTGCCATCTGAACAGTGGCTCAGCTTGTCACCTCTTGTGAGGTAATGCGGTATTGGAAATGGTCGGGTGCATAAGAATCGAGTCGACCCTCTTCATCTTCAGCCACTGGGTACATGAGAAACGAAATGCGTTGGCGAGAAAATTGGGGAAGCAAAACATCATGCGCCGTATTTAAACCAATCCAA
>DAIQOH010000100.1:0-3491 GCA_036787995.1 Limnohabitans sp.
AGTGCTGCGCGGCGCAACTGTTCTCGGGCTTCTTTGCTGGTGTGGTCAGTGGGCGATTGCGAGCGGGGGGCCATGTGAAAACTCCAAGGGCCGCCAGAAGCAGGGAGTCTGGCAAGCCGTACACATTCTAGGCGTGTAGGGTCGTCAGAATTTGTAGGTGTATTCAGCGATCAATGCATCGCTGTCGCGCTTGCGGGTTTGCACATTCCAAGCGCGTACAAAACGAAATTCGATTTCATGGTGGGCGTCGAAATCGTAGCTGGGCCCCAAGCGAAATTTGTTCATGTCATGGCCAGCGGTGCCGTCCAACGTGCGCTGAAAGCGTAAGCCCGCCATGAAGCCAAAAGCGCCATGTTCGTAATGGATGCCTGTGTCTATATAGGTGTAGTTGAAGTTTTCAACCGTGGTCAATTCACGCCCTACTAAGCCGCGCACAAACAGCGCCCATGTATCGTCAAGTTCAAAGTTTTTTCTCAAACGAAGCGCCAGCTTTTTGACATGCACTTTTTCATTGATGCCGTCTTGTATGCTGTTCTCACGCTCGCCTTCAAGCATCAATTCAACCTTGTGGATAAACCCCTCATCAAAACTCAGGCCCGGTACCAGCGTCAGCGAGTTAGAGTGGCCTGCACCGAAGGCCATTTTTTGGTGCTCAAATTCCAAGCCCAGCGAGGGTTTGCCTCCCCATACTTCGACATCAGCCCATGCGGGACCACAGAACCAGAGTAAGCATGCGGTGATTAAAAAAAGTCGGTTAACAGCGGGCATGCACATCACCCTGCCATCAAAGCTTCAATATCAGCGACTTCCACCGGCACGTCGCGGGTGATGAGTTCACACCCGGTGGCGGTGACGATGGCGTCGTCTTCGATGCGAATGCCGATGTGCCAAAACGCCTCTGGCACGTCCTCTGCTGGGCGCACGTACAGACCGGGCTCCAAGGTCAGCACCATGCCAGGGTGCAGCACCCTGCTGGGGCGCGGTTGCACCATGACGCCAGTTAGCGGGTCGGCCTTGGCGGGTGCGCTGTTGGCAACGCCTGGCTCGACATAGCTCCCGCAGTCATGCACATCCATGCCCAGCCAATGGCTGGTGCGGTGCATGTAAAAAGGGAAATAGGCTTTCTTTTCCAGCACATCGTCCAGGGAACCGTGTTTGGCTTGGGTCAGCAAGCCCAAGTCCAGCAAACCTTGCGACAAGACACGCAGCGCGGCTTCATGCGGGTCGTTGAAACGCGCCCCGGCTTTGGTGGCGTTGGCAGAGGCATGTTGCGCGGCCAGCACCACTTGGTAAAGGTCTTTTTGTGGCCCAGAGAACTTGCCATTGGCGGGGAAGGTGCGGGTGATGTCTGAGGCATAACCATCCAACTCGCAACCCGCGTCGATCAACACCAATTCGCCATCGCGAATCGGCGCCACATCGGCGCGGTAATGCAACACACAGGCGTTGGCACCCGCGGCCACGATGGAGGTGTAGGCAGGAAACTGGGAGCCGTGCAGGCGGAACTCGTGCAGCAACTCGGCGTCCAAATGGTACTCACGCACATCTTGGCCGGCGCGCAACATGCGAGCGCTGGTTTGCATGGCGCGCACATGGGCGTGGGCGCTGATGCGGGCCGCGCGGCGCATGGTGTCTTGCTCGTGCGCGTCTTTCACCAAGCGCATTTCATCCAGCAGCGTGCACAGGTCTTGTTGCGAAGAAGGGCAAGACACGCCCATGCGCACCCGCGCGCGCACCTGGGTCAACCAGACGTCCACTTGCGCGGTCAATGCCTCATGGGTGGCAAACGGGAACCAGACTGTGGTTTGGTTTTCCAGCAATTTGGGCAGTTCTTTGTTCAACTCGGCGACCGAATGCGCTTGGGTCACGCCCAAAGCGGCTGGCGCGGCCTCGGGACCTAAGCGGATGCCGTCCCAGATTTCACGCTCCAGGTCTTTGGGTTGGCAAAACAAAGTGCTGTGGCCATTGGCTTGGATCACCAGGTAAGCATGGGGCTCGGTGAAGCCGGTCAAGTAATAAAAGTAGCTGTCGTGGCGGTAGGGGAAATCGCTGTCGCGGTTGCGGGCGCGTTCCGGCGCGGTGGGGATGATGGCCACACCGCCAGAACCCAATTGGGCGGCCAATGCGGCGCGGCGTTGCGCGTAAATAGAGGTCATGGCGGGATTGTAGGAGGGGGCCCTTGCTTGGATGCTCAGGGGTGATGGTTGACCATGGGTTGGAAATGCAAGCCATTGAAGCAACCAGGCGGCTCAGTTGTGTTGAAACCAAGACGCTCATACACAGGAACCGCAAACAGCGATGAACGCACTTTGAGCGTTTCGCCGAACGCCCCGCTGCTCTTTGCAAATTGCCACAGCAGTTGGCCTATGCCCATTTGTTGTTGTGCTGGATGAACAAAAAAATACTTGATGGAGGACGTGCCCTCAATCGCCAAAACGCTAGCAATGGCTTGGTCACTCGCGGCCAAGAAAAAAACCATCCGATCAGAGGCGATCAAGGTTTCTATGGCTTGGGTTTGAATGCTGCTGAGATACCAGTCAGGGCAGGGCGCGGCCTTGGAAAAGCAACAAATTTCAGATGTTGAAACAATCAGTTTGGAAATGTCAGCGGCATCATTGGCCACGGCATGGCGAATTGAAATCGGTGGTGACATGGTGTTAAGTACTTCAAGAACCTGCTACTTGAGCCCTCAACTCCAGCCCTAATGCGCCCATGACCTTCAAGATGGTGTCAAAACTGGGTGAACGGTCACCTGAAAGTGCTTTGTAAAGGCTTTCTCGAGACAGCCCCGCGTCTTTGGCCACTTGGCTCATGCCTTTGGCGCGAGCAATGTCTCCCAAAGCTTTGGCAATGAAAGCCGCGTCACCGTTGGCCTCCGCCAAGCAAGCTTCCAGATAGAGTGCCATTTCTTCACGGGTGCGCAAATGGTCTGCGACGTCGTAACGTGTGGTGTGGGTTTGAGCCATTTTTCACTTCTCCAGGTTTTTTGCCAACTGCAAGGCTGTTTGAATATCTCTGGGCTGAGTCCTCTTGTCACCACCGGCCAAAAGAATCAAGATGTCATCGCCTCTTTGAGAGAAATACACCCGATAGCCAGGGCCGAAATGAACACGCAACTCTGAAACGCCGCCGCTTATGGCTTTGACATCGCCCGGGTTACCAGACGCCAAACGCTCCACACGCACCAAAATCCGTGCGCGCCCTTGCAGATCGCGCAAGTTGTCGATCCATTCGGCATAGACATTGGTTTTGCGTATTTGCAGCACCAAAGAAATGTAGCCAACAGGCTACGCCATGTCAAGCGGATGGCTATTCGTTCAACTGTGCCAAACGCTCTGGCGTGCCCACATCCACCCACAAGCCTTCATATAGAGAGGCGCTGACCAAACCCTGGTCCATGGCAGCTCTGAGCATGGCGGCCAGCGGCGCTTTCACCCCCTCGGGGTTGCCAGGGGGAATCGGGCACCAAGCGGCTTCAAAAAAAGCACGTT
>DAIQOH010000101.1:0-3437 GCA_036787995.1 Limnohabitans sp.
GCGGTCATGCCCTCGTCCTCCCAGACCACAGAGCAGTTTTGTTGAAAAGGCGTGACGGGAATGGTTTCGTAATGAAGCATGGGTTAGATTATGGGGTTATCCCTTTATGGACAATCAACATAAGCAAAATAAAACCATTTGAAAATGCCAGAAAACTTCAATTTAGCCAGCGCTGTTTGGCAGCAAAGCCTCTCAGCGCCTCAGTCCGTCGCTATCGCCCATAACGGCAAGACACTCAATTACGAACAGTTTGCAGCCCAAGCTCAAAACGTGGCGCAGCGCTTGTCGCAATCACCCGATTGGCAACAGCGTTCTCACAAACCGATGAAAGTGGGCATTTTGGCGGCACGTGGCATGGATGCATGTGTGGCCATTGTGGGCGCATGCTGGGCAGGAACCACCTACGTTCCCATAGGTTTAAAACTCCCCAAAGAAAAAATCCAGGCCATTTTTGCGGCCTGCGAATTCAGCGCCATCATTGCTGACGTGGAGGGTGCCAAATTGCTCACCGACAACGTATGGTCTGCCTGTCCGGAATTGATGATTCGCATCGGTCAAGCCTTTGAATCTAAGCCCCTGGACCAATCACAGGCCATGCCTTGTCAGCAACCTGTGCAGGTGAACAAGCAAGATTTGGCCTATGTGATTTTTACCTCCGGCACCACCGGTGTGCCCAAGGGCGTGATGATTGAAGCGGGGTCTGTACAGAATTACATACAGACCATGACCCGCAAACTGGCCATGCGTGCCACAGACCGCGCCTTGGAAACGTGCGACATCACCTTTGACGTCTCTGTGCACAATATGTTTGTCACATGGCAAGCGGGTGCAGCGCTTTACATTCTTTCGGCAAACTTGGCCATGAATGCGGTGAAGTTGGCCCGAACTGAAAAATTGACCATATGGAATTCGGTGCCCTCACTGGTAGGTATGTTGCAGCAACTCAAGGCTTTGCAACCGGGTTGTTTGCCTGATTTGCGCTTATCTGTGTTTGGCGGTGAGGCATTGCCACACAGTACGGCCAGTCAGTGGCAGGCGGTGGCACCCAACTCCGCCATTTTTAATTTGTATGGTCCTACGGAAGCAACGGTTTTTTGTTTGGCGCAAGCGTTTTCACCCCAC
Organism: Limnohabitans sp.; assembly: GCA_036787995.1. Lineage (GTDB taxonomy): Bacteria > Pseudomonadota > Gammaproteobacteria > Burkholderiales > Burkholderiaceae_C > Limnohabitans. The sequence goes on from DAIQOH010000101.1 coordinate 1,123, forward strand.
ACACCCATCACGGCTGGCCGTGGCTTTGTTTCTATTGGCACACCCATCAGTGGTTGTGAGGCAAGGGTGGTGGATACGGATGGCCAAGTGGTGCCAGATGGCATGACCGGAGAGTTGGTCTTAGGCGGTGTGCAGTTGGCCAGAGGCTACCTTGGTGCACCTGAATTGACCGAACAAAAGTTTCCGGTATGGAACGCCAAGCGGTGGTATTTGACGGGCGACTATGCCTTGCGTGACGCTTCAGGTGATTTTCATTACTTAGGCCGCATAGACAACCAGATCAAAGTGTTTGGACACCGCGTTGAATTGGAAGAAATAGATGCCGCATTGCGCCTTGTTTCTGGCTGCGACCTTGTAGGCACTGTGGCTTGGCCGCTTGTAGATGGCATGGCCAAAGGGCTGGTGGGTTTTATTGCAGGGTCTGACTTAGACCAAGCCCAATTGCTCGCTGGTCTTAAACAGACATTACAGCCGTACATGGTTCCGCAGCAGGTGATTGCTTTAGAAAGCATGCCACTGAATGCAAGTGGCAAAGTCGATCGCAAAGCATTGACAGCCTTGCTGCAAGAAACAGCTCACATTGTTGCCTCTGTTTAAGCGACACACAGGAGAGATCAGTGATGAATAACCGCAAGCAAAAAATCAAAGACTATTTAACCGATAAACTGAAAAGCCAAGGGGATAACACGCCTTTAGCCGACAGTGATTCATTGTTTGTCAGTGGCAGACTTGATTCAGTCGCCATGATGATGTTGGTGGTCTATCTGGAAGAGGCGTTTGGCGTTGATTTCAAAGGCGCCGATTTCGAGGTCAGTTTGATTGACTCGGTTGATGCGATTGCCTTGTTCGTTGAATCACAGGTCTGTGCCTGAATCCACTCGGTTTGGGTGTGCATAAAAATCCATGAACGAGCCAAAGCGTTCGCGCTACAGCGATGTCGGTATGCGCGCTGTATGGGCTATAGAAGAAAACCCGTCTGTGGTCGCGTGGGCACAAACCCCATGGGGTAAGACGGGCTTGCTGCTGGTATCTTTTGTGACGCTATTGACAGCGCGTGACTGGCAGGCGTCACTGTTTCTTCTGATGGCCATGGCATTGTTTGCCCATGTTCCTGCCTGGCGCAGCATGGTTCTTTTTGTATCAACCTATGCAACTGCCTTTTTCTTTTCCAGCGCCTCCATAGACGAGTCCATCAACGAAGTTGTGCTGAGCGAAGGGTATACACAACTGTCCCCGGTGACGCTGAGCCATGTGGCATTGGTGGGGTTTATAGCCTTGGCTTGGGGTCTGATGGCTTACGCACGCCGCTACAAAAAGTCTGTCATCGCGCAACGTCCCGTATTGACATTGCTTGCCTTGGAATGTTTGCTGTGCGTGCTGTCGTACAGGGGCGTTTTCAGTGGTTACACCCGCTTGGCTATTTGGTGCTTGTTGAGTGTGTTTACACCGTATTTTTGGTTTTTAGCCTATGCACTGGTTGATCAGCGGTCTAAAGACCGTAGCAGCGATCTGTTTCAGCTGGGCACATTTCATCCTGCTTGGACTGGCCCGACTTCCACGCCCATGGGTAAGGGGGCTGGTTTTTTACGCAAAGTGCTGGCCAAAACCCCTCAGGCCTTGGCTATCACCCAACTCAAAGGTGTGAAGCTGCTTTTGTGGGAAAAAGTCCTGGTGGCTACCAGTGTGTTGTTGACGTGGCTGTGTGAGAAACAGCTTCATATTCCAAGCCTGTCGGATGCCATCGATGCATTCTTGCAAAACCATGCCTACACATTAGGAATGGAATGGGCCGCTTTGATTTGGTCGGTCACTGCCTACACTTTGCAAATTGCCATCTACGGCCATTTTGTGATCGGTGTTGCGCGCATGGCGGGTTTTCAGTTGCCGCGATCCACATGGCGCGTTTTGGAGTCGAGAACCTTGATCGAATACTTCAACCGCTTTCACTATTACTTCAAAGAGTTGCTGGTTGATTTTTTCTTTATCCCCACTTTTTTCTCTGTGTTCAAAAAAAAACCAAGGTTGCGCTTGTTTTTTGCAACATTCATGGCCGCTGGGGTGGGCAATGCTTTGTTTCACTTTATGCGTGAAATGGAATTGCTCGAGACCATGGGTGTAGGGGGCATGGTTGAAACCTATCTCAGTTATCTCTTCTACTGCTTTGTACTTGCCACAGGCATAGGTATTTCACAAGTTCGTGCGAATGCGGGTTACAAACCATCGCCATCGGTATGGGGTCGTGTGCAATCCTTTGTGGTGGTTTGGGGCTTTGTCACTTTGCTGCATATCTTCAGCGATGAGTCGCGTAACCACAC
>DAIQOH010000102.1:0-3419 GCA_036787995.1 Limnohabitans sp.
GATATGGTCGAAAACCATCTTGGTGTTGAAACGCTCGGCATGTTCCAGAAAGCGTTGCATCAGGTCCGGTCCTTGCACGCCGTGCACATCCGCAGGCCAGTTATCCACTTCGGTGGTGGTCATGAGTTGACCGCCTTGTGCCATGCCAGTGATAAGTGTGGGCTGGAGGTTGGCGCGGGCGGCATAAACCGCAGCGGTGTAACCGGCAGGGCCTGAGCCCAAGATAAGTACTTTGCTGTGCTGGGGGGAGGTCATGGGATGTGTGTGTAAGGGCTAGAAAGTGAGCGAACAATGCATCACAAGAAAGCGATAATTTTAGGGCTTGCCGTCGATGTCTGCCGAGACGCTCCTGTTAAGCTTATGTTCTGTCATGACTTATTCACTCAACACACTCAATAACACCCGAGAAAATCCGCCTGAAATGACAGGTTGGCAGCGATTTATCCAAGAAATCGCCCTGGCCGTTGGATTTGTGGTGCTGCTATTTTGGTTGTTGGCTATCCTCAGCCATTCTCCTTTGGATCCTGCGTGGACCACATCGGGATCGAATCCCACTGTGCGCAACTGGGGTGGGCGCATCGGTGCGGCCATCAGCGACTTGTCTTTTTTCTTGCTAGGTTACTCGGTGTTTTGGTGTTATTTGGCGGGCTTGGTCAGTTGGTTGTCGGCCTTGGCCAATCGATTGCGCAGCGAAGAAGATGTGGTTGCTACCGACCCAGCTATATGGCGTTTGACGCGCTGGGCGTTTTGGAGCGGATTGGTCATGCTGCTCTTGTCCAGCACCGGCTTGGAATTCACGCGTCTGTACCGCTTTGAAAACCAATTGCCTGGCCACCATGCCGGTGGTGTTGTCGGCTATTTGGTGGGAAGTTCTGCCAACAAATGGTTGGGCTTTAACGGCTCGGGATTGGTCTTTATCGTTTTTATGGTGATTGGGTTGTCGTGGGTGTTTCGTTTTTCATGGCTACAAGTGGCAGAAAAAATGGGCGCGACCATCGATGGCTTTATCGAGCAACAACGTGAGAAACGCGAAATTGCCCAAGATGTGGCGATGGGTGAAGCCGCAGCGCGTGCACGTGAGAAAGACATGGTGTGGGAACGTGATGAAAACGCAGACATGCCTGTGCATCCTGTTCGTATTGTGGTTGAACCCGAACCTGCCCCCCAAAAAAGCGAGCGTGTGGCGCGTGAGCGGCAAAAACCCTTGTTCAATGATTTGCCCGATTCACGCTTGCCGCAAGTCGAGTTATTGGATGCATCACAACTCAAGCATGACCCCGTGGATGCAGAAACCATTGAGTTCACCAGCCGTTTGATTGAGAAAAAATTACGCGATTTTGGTGTGGAGGTCAAGGTGTTGGCTGCTGCCCCAGGTCCTGTGGTAACGCGCTATGAAATTGAGCCAGCCACCGGCGTCAAAGGCTCACAGGTGGTGAATTTGGCCAAAGATTTGGCGCGCTCTCTCAGCATGGTCTCTATCCGCGTTGTCGAAACCATTCCAGGCAAAAATTTCATGGCGCTGGAGTTGCCCAACAGCAAACGGCAAACCATACGTTTGAGTGAGATCTTAGGCTCCTCGGTGTACAACGAAGCCAAATCCATGCTCACCATGGGTTTGGGTAAAGACATTGGTGGCAATCCGGTGGTGGCCGATTTAGCCAAGATGCCGCACGTTTTGGTGGCGGGCACCACGGGTTCAGGAAAATCGGTCGGTATCAATGCCATGATTTTGTCCCTGCTGTACAAAGCAGAGGCACGCGATGTACGCATGCTGATGATTGACCCCAAGATGTTGGAGATGTCGGTGTACGAAGGCATTCCGCATTTATTGGCGCCCGTCGTGACGGATATGAAGCAAGCTGCCCACGGCTTGAATTGGTGTGTCGGTGAAATGGAGCGACGCTACAAGCTGATGAGCAAGTTGGGCGTTCGCAATTTGGCGGGCTATAACCACAAGCTCGATGAAGCACGTGAGAATGGACAGTCTTTGACCAACCCCTTTAGCCTCACCCCTGATGATCCCGAACCATTAGACCGCTTGCCCCATATCGTCGTGGTGATTGATGAATTGGCTGACCTGATGATGGTAGTGGGTAAAAAGATTGAAGAGCTGATTGCCCGCTTGGCACAAAAAGCCCGCGCAGCTGGCATTCATTTGATTTTGGCAACCCAGCGCCCCAGCGTGGACGTCATCACCGGCCTGATCAAGGCCAACATTCCCACTCGCATCGCATTTCAAGTCAGCAGCAAAATTGACAGTCGCACCATTCTTGACCAAATGGGCGCAGAAGCATTGTTGGGCATGGGCGATATGTTGTACCTCCCCAGCGGTACCGGCTTCCCCATACGTGTGCATGGCGCTTTTGTGAGCGACGAAGAAGTGCACCGCGTGGTCAGTTATTTGAAAACCCAAGGTGAACCCAATTACATCGAAGGTGTTCTGGAAGGCGGCACCGTTGAGGGCGGCTCTGAAGGCCCCGATTTATTTGGCGAAACCACCGGTGAAAAAGACCCGCTCTATGACCAAGCGGTAGAGGTGGTTTTAAAGAACCGCAAAGCCAGTATTTCACTGGTGCAACGCCATTTGAAAATTGGTTACAACCGTGCGGCTCGGTTGGTGGAAGACATGGAAAAAGCTGGCTTGGTCAGTGCCATGAGCACCAATGGTCAGCGTGAGATTTTGGTTCCTGCACGTTCTGAATGAAATATCTATTGCACTTAAGTTGTTGGGCGATGTTATGCATGGGGTCGGTTTACGCTGACAGCCTAGACAGCTTGGCGCAATTTTTGAAAACCACCCGCAGTTGGCGTTCAGAATTTGTACAAGTGGTCACTTCGCCCGCCAAAGAGGGCAGACCTGTCAAACCCAAAACTGCATCTGGTGTGTTTGCATTTATTCGTCCCAATGTGTTTCGTTTTGATTACAGCAAACCTTATGTGCAAAACATCGTTGCCGATGGTCAGCAGCTTTGGTTGTTTGACGCCGATTTAAACCAGGTTACGGTTCGCAACCAAGCGCAGACCTTGGGGAGTACGCCAGCCACTTTGATTGCATCGGCCCAAGATATTGCTGGCCTTAGCAAAGATTTTGTTTTGAAAGCTGTTCCTTCTGAAGAGGGCTTAGAGTGGGTGGTAGCAACTCCCAAAACCAAAGACAGCGGTTTGCAAAGCGTGCGTATCGGTTTGCGTACAGATACAGGTCAGGCATTGTTAAGCCAATTAGATATCTTGGACGCTTTTGGAAACCGTTCACAGATTCGCTTTGAACGTATGGAGATCAATCCTGCGTATTTGGGTTTAGGGTACTTTACTTTTGTGCCGCCTAAAGGGGCGGATATGGTGAGGCCTTGAACCACACCCCTCTGGCTGAGCGCCTGCGCCCACGCAGTTTGGGCGAGGTGATTGGCCAGCAACAGGTG
>DAIQOH010000103.1:0-3307 GCA_036787995.1 Limnohabitans sp.
GTCACCAAACAAGTGATTCAATTGGGCTTTTTGCCACGTTTGCAAGTGCAACACACCAGTGAAAAAGACACCGGTCAAATCTTCATGCCGTTTGTGAACTGGGGTTTGTTTGTTTGGATTGTGTTGGCGGTGGTGATGTTCAAGACCTCTAGCAATTTGGCAGCGGCCTATGGCATCGCGGTATGTACCGATATGCTCATTACCACGGTGCTGACCTTTTTCGTCATTCGCTATGCATGGAAATACCCGCTGTGGTTGTGCATCAGCGCAACGTCCTTGTTCTTTGTGGTGGACTTGGCGTTTTGGAGCTCTAACCTGTTGAAGTTGGTTGATGGCGGTTGGTTCCCTTTGTTCATCGGTGGCATGATTTTGATTTTGATGCTGACTTGGCGCGATGGCCGTGCTTTGTTGCACCACAAAACCCGCGACGAGGCCATGGACCTGTCTTCGTTTTTGGACGCTTTGTTCATGGCGCCACCCACCCGAGTGGACGGTACAGCCGTGTTTCTCACCTCGGAAGACGGCATCGTCCCCAACGCCATGTTGCACAACTTGAAACACAACAAGGTGTTGCATGCGCAAAACCTGTTTGTATCGGTGCGCAGCCATGAAGTGCCATGGATTGCCCAAGACCAGCGCATTGTGTTGACCGACATGGGCCACCAATGTTGGCAGGTGAAGATTCACTATGGTTTCAAGGATGACCCCGACGTACCGGGTGCTTTGTCCTTGCTCAAAGGTCAAGTGGGCAATATCGATCCCATGAGCACCAGCTTTTTCCTCTCCCGTGACAGCATTGTGCCAACGGTCGGCGGTGGCATGGCGCAGTGGCGTGAAAAGCTGTTTGCCCAGATGTACTTGAATGCCAGCGCGGCTGCAGACTTTTTAAACCTGCCCAGCAACTCGGTGGTAGAGATGGGCAGCAAGATCGAAATTTAGTCCTGTGGTCGGCCCATCTGGCCTGCCGGTGCTGGTAACCTTGGGTGTATGAACCTTTTGTTTATCACCGATCCCTTGGATGGGTTCAATCTCGACAAAGACAGCAGCTTGGCCATGATGCGCCAAGCCCAGTCCCGTGGTTATGCTGTTTGGGTCTGTGGCACGACCGAGCTTCACTGGCAAAGCGGCGAGCGCGTCAGTTCTGTCATGCGGCGCCTGCATTTGAAAGACCATGCCGATGGTTGGTACTTGATCGAAGAAACGCGAAACCAAGCTTTGTGTGGCATGGACGCCGTGCTCATGCGCAAAGATCCGCCGTTTGACAACGAGTATTTTTACGCCACCCACTTGCTCAGCCAAGCCCAGCGTGAGGGCGCCAAAGTGTTTAACCATCCCAGCGCTTTGCGTGAGCATCCTGAAAAGCTGGCCTTGATGGAATTTGCCTCATGGACCACGCCCACCTTGGTGACGCGACAGCCTGAAGCCATCCGAGCTTTTCATGTTCAGCACCAAGACATCATCTTGAAGCCTTTAGACGGCATGGGCGGCATGGGCATTTTTCGGGTGCGGGCTGACGGTCTGAATTTGGGCAGCATCATCGAAACCTTGAACCGTGAGGGTGCCACCAGCGTCATGGTGCAAAAGTTTGTACCTGCCATTACCCAGGGTGATAAACGGGTGTTGGTGATCGGTGGCCAGCCCGTACCCTACGCCTTGGCCCGTATTCCGCAAGGCAACGAGGTACGCGGCAATTTGGCTGCAGGCGGCAAAGGGGTGGCTCAAGCTTTGACAGCGCGAGACCTGGAAATTGCCAACGCCATTGGCCCTGTATTGGCTTCTAGAGGGTTGTTGTTGGTGGGTTTGGACATCATTGGCGATTACCTGACCGAGGTCAACGTCACCAGCCCCACCTGTTTCCGCGAAATCACCGACCAGACCGGTTGTGATGTGGCGGCTGTGTTTATGGACGCTTTGCAAGCGGCCTTGAATCATCCGCAAGCCTTGTCGACTGCATCGGCCCCATGAAATTGTTTGTGGATCAGCAGTTGTTCGAGCCCTATGCGCATGCTGCGCAGTCGCGTTTGGCATCCATCCGCCCCTTCGAATACGCCCAGACCCGCAACCATTTGAACGGTGCTGTCACGCTGTTGTCGCCTTACCTGACCCATGGGTTGCTGAATGTGCCGCAGGTAGCGCAGCATGTGTACAAAGCACACCGCATCGGGGTGCAGCACAAATTCATGTTCGAGTTGGCGTGGCGTGAATATTTTCAACATGTGCACGAAGCCCTTGGCGATGACATCTTGCACAACTTGCATGCGGGTGTGTTGCCTGATGATGCCTATGTACACGCCTTGCCTGAGGATGTGCGCCATGGCGCAACTGGGGTGCCGGTGGTAGACCAAGCGGTTCGTCAGTTGTACTTCAGCGGCTATTTACACAACCATGCGCGGTTGTGGCTGTCCAGTTACCTGGTGCATATCCGCAAGGTGCATTGGCGAGCAGCCGCAGAGTGGATGTACAGCCACTTAATCGATGGTGACATTGCCAGCAACCACCTGAGTTGGCAATGGGTGGCGGGCACCGGCAGTCACAAGCCTTATTTGTTCAATGCAGAAAATGTGGCGCTGCATGCCCCAGAGTTGTGGCACAGCCCCCAAACGGTGATTGACAAAGAGATGGACATCATTGACATGATTGCCCACAGTCGCGCCACATTTACCCAGTCGCAATCCAGGCATACACCTGTGGAAGAGCCCGCACTTTATGTGCAGCCGCCTGCGGTGGCGGATTTGGTGGCCAGCGGCATGGCTGCAGACAAATTGGTGGAACGTGATGTGTGGTGGATACACCCTTGGGCGATTAACAACCATTCCCCTCAGGGCCTACCCACCGATGTGATCCGCATTGCTGCATGTTGGCAAAGCTGGACCGAGCAACACCCTTGGAGCGAGGCACGATGGCGGTTTGTGGGCAAAGGCATGAACGATGTGGCTTCGCATTGTTGGTTCGAACCCGATGCCCAATTGAAGGCGATGTTTGCCAAAGCCAAGGCGGTTCACGTCTGGGACCACCCTTGCTTGCCGCTATGGCCTGAGGTGAATTGGGTGCGCCATCCTGCGCCTCGCCTGTGGCCGCGTCAGGCTGAGCGCAGTCCTTCTTTCTCGAACTGGTGGAGCAAAGTGACGCGCTACAAGCTGTCGATTCCGCAGTTGCTGCGCAACAGCGTTTAAGCAGCCTTCACCTTCAAACGCCAAGCGTGCAGCAAAGGCTCGGTGTAACCACTGGGCTGAGCCTTGCCTTTGAACACCAAATCCAAAGCCGCTTGGTAAGCCTTGGAAGTGTCAAAGTGGCCGGCCATTTTTTG
>DAIQOH010000104.1:0-3250 GCA_036787995.1 Limnohabitans sp.
ACAAAGCTTTTGACGTCATCGTCATGGTGGTGGTGATGGCCATGCTTGTGCGAGGGATGGTCGCAATGTTCGCCGTCGTGGTGATGGTGGCCATCGTCTGCCAAGAAATCGGGATCAATATCTAACTTAGCGTTGAGGTTGAAGCCGCGCAAATCAAACACTTCTGCCAAAGACACTTCGCCAAAATGCACCACTTTTTGGGGGGCACGGGGGTTCATATGTTTGAGACGGTGTTGCAATGCATCCAATTCTTCTGCCGACACCAAGTCAGACTTGCTGATAAAAATTTGGTCAGCAAAACCCACTTGGCGCCGCGCTTCTTGTCGGTCGTTGAGTTGCTGGGCGGCGTGCTTGGCGTCTACCAAGGTCAAGATGGAATCCAGCAAAAAGCTCTCAGCAATCTCGTCGTCCATGAAGAAGGTTTGCGCCACGGGGCCAGGGTCTGCCAAGCCGGTGGTTTCAATCACCACGCGCTCAAAATCTAGCAAGCCTTTGCGCTTTTTGGCGGCCAAAAGTTGCAAAGTGGTACGTAAATCTTCACGGATGGTGCAGCACACGCAACCGTTACTCATTTGGATGATTTGCTCGTTGGTGTCAGATACCAAGATTTCGTTGTCGATGTTTTCTTCACCGAATTCGTTTTCAATGACGGCAATCTTTTGGCCATGGGCCTCGGTCAAGACGCGCTTGAGCAAGGTGGTTTTGCCTGCGCCTAAAAAACCGGTCAGGATGGTGGCTGGAATCAACATACGAGAACTACCTTGTAGAAATAAAAGAGGTCAACCCGCGATTGTCGCGCGTTCTGCCTTGTCGGCCAAGGTGGCAGATTTCATGACCACCAAGCCCTTCAGGTATTCACCTTCTGGGAAGGTCAATGTCATGGGATGGTCTGGCGCGCCTTGCATGCGCTCGCTGATAAAGCCATCGACGCCCGCATCGGTGCCTGCAGAAGCCACGATTTTGTGGAACAACTCTGCGCCTATTCCGCCCGAACAGCTGTAGGTAAACAACACGCCACCGGGCTCCAAAATTTTGAAAGCCAAGCGGTTGATGTCTTTGTAAGCGCGCGCCGCCCGATCTGCGTGCGCGGCCGATGGTGCAAATTTAGGTGGGTCCAGCACAATGGCGTCAAACGTTTGTCCATCTTTGTAGAACTGGCGTAGTGACGCGTTGACATCGGCATCCATCATGGTGGTGCGCGCGGCGTCAAAGCCATTCAAAGCCACATTGCTTTTGGCACGTTCTATCGCAGGACCTGAGGAATCTATCGAGGTGACATGTGCTGCACCCCCGGCCAGTGCCGCCACGGTAAAACCGCCAGTGTAGCAATAACAATTGAGCACGCGCTGAAACTTCAGGCGACGCGTGTAGTCAGAAAACTTTTTACGGCTGTCGCGTTGGTCTAAATAAAATCCGGTTTTATGGCCTTCAGCAATATCGAGCGATAACCTCCAATCGTGTTCGCGCAGTTCAATACCGGTGGGACCCTCACCACGCAACCATCCTGTGGCGGGTTGCAAGCCTTCCAAACCACGCACGCCAGAGTCTGAGCGCTCATAAAGTTTGCTCAAACCTGTTTGCGCCAGCAATGCATTGGCAATCTCTTGCTTCCACCGCTCGGTACCACTGGATAAAAACTGTGCCACCAAGGTGTCGTCATACCGATCGACGATCAACCCAGGCAGGCCGTCGGACTCACCATGGATCAAACGCATGCCATTGCTTTGAATATCCAATCGGCTTCTGGCGGCAATGGCGCGTTGGATGGAGGCTTCAAAAAAAGCTGCATCGATGCGTTGTGCTTCATCAAAACTCCAAATACGCGCGCGGATTTTGGAACTAGGGCTAAATGCTGCCCACCCCAAAAAGCTGCCGCTATGGCTTTCCACACGCACCGTTTCGCCAGCATCCGCGCCGCCTTTGGCAATCGCGCTGTCAAAAATCCACGGATGGCTGCGTAGCGCTGAGCGCTCTTTGCCTTCTCTGAGTCGTATCGTTTTCAAAGTTTTGGGTGCTTTATTTTTTACGCGCACGCGGATGCGCCGCGTCGTAGGCCTTGGCCAAATGTTGAAAATCTAAACGCGTGTAGACCTGGGTGGTACTGATATTGGCGTGCCCAAGTAACTCTTGCACCGCGCGCAAATCGCTGCTTGACTGCAACACGTGGCTCGCGAATGAATGGCGCAACATATGCGGATGCACGGGAGTGGACAACCCCGCCTTCAAGCTGCGTTGCTTGAGACGTTGCCAAATAGCTTGGGCAGTCAAACGCGTGCCATATCGACCAATAAATAGAGCGCTCTGGACTTCTGACGAAACCCCTTGATCAGGTGAGCCTTCATCACGCATCGCCAACCAAGCATGCACCGCCTCTAACGCCTTGCTACCGATAGGCACACTGCGCCGCTTGCTTCCCTTGCCCAAAACATGGGCTTCGCCGCCTTCTAAGTCGAGCCAACCCTTGGCGTTGCTACTCGCTTGCACGTCAAGCCCTACCAACTCGCCTACGCGCAGCCCACAACCGTAGAGCAACTCGACCATCGCCGCATCGCGGCATTCCAACCATGGATCGGTGACGTCTGCGGCGGCAGAAAACTCCGCCAATTGCATGGCGTCGTCCACGCTCAAAGCTTTGGGCAACGGCTTAGGTGCTTTGGGAGCGCGGACGTCTTGCACTGGGTTACTTAGCACCACGCCTTCTCGACCCAACCAGGTGTAAAACCCGCGCCAGCCAGACAAGATGAGGGCAATGCCACGGCCACTGCGACCGCCGCTGTGCATTTGCGCGACCCAGCGACGGATGTGGGTAGCTTGGACAGCCTCAAGCTCTACACCAGCTACTTTGGCGTAGTCGCTGAGTTTTTGGAGATCTAGGGTGTAGAGCGCATGGGTGCGCTCTGCTAGGCGCTTTTCGTAACGCACATGGTCAAGGTAGCGGGCGACCCAATCCATGCTTTCATTCATAGTTATCGCAAATGCGAGAGCGCTGCGCTAGCTAAGTCGCCCAGACGCTCAATAAATGCTGTGCCCATGCCTTCGTGGTAGCGCTGGGCATCCGGAGAGGCCATCACCAATAAACCAATGACAGGTTGGTTGACAGCCGTTTGCGGTGTGTCTTCAGCACGGGTCGCACGCAAAGCAACCATGGCAACAGACTGCGCCGCACTGGGTTCTAGCAACCACTTCACCGCTTCAAAATTTTGGTTCATGCCGACATACGGTGTACTCAGGGTTTCGGCAAAGGTTTTGA
>DAIQOH010000105.1:0-3246 GCA_036787995.1 Limnohabitans sp.
AATTTTGAAGCGCCGGACGCCAGCACCAACATCTCGCCGTGGGGCATCCTCATCGGCGGTGAAGAATTGCACAACAACCACCACACCTACCCCACTTCAGCCAAGTTGTCGGTCAAACCTTACGAATTCGACATCGGCTGGTTGTATATCCGTATTCTGGAATCACTGCATTTGGCCAACGTGAAGAAGACACCTCCTAAGTTGCACTATGCCGATGCCAAGCCCGTGGCCGATGAAAAAACACTCGAGGCCTTGATTGCCAACCGTTACGAGGTGATGGCTGGTTTTGCCGCGCAACTCAAGCTCGCCTTAAAGCAAGAGGTAGCCAGCTTGCCCAAGCTGCCCACCGATGCCGTGTTAGTCGTTGCCAAGCGTTGGATGCACCGTGACGAGGTACAAGTGCCTGAACAATTTCGCGCACTGTTGGCCCAAGCCCGTGCGGCTTTGCCTGATGTGGACACCATGGTGCGTATGCGTGAGGAGTTACGTCAACTGTGGCTCAACACCCATGCGACGCAGGCGCAATTGGCCCTAGATTTGCAGGCTTGGTGCAAGCGTGCCGAAGACAGCGGTGTAGCTGCTTTGCGTGACTTCTCTTTGCAATTACGCACTGCGCGCATGGGATGACTGTCCCACAGTTTGACTATGTGATTGTGGGTGGCGGATCTGCTGGCGCCACCTTAGCCCATCGATTAACTGAAGATCCACGCGTTAATGTCTGTTTACTCGAAGCAGGAGGCAATGGACGCGATGTGGTGATTCGTGCGCCTATGGCTGCAGCCATCATGTTGCCGGGCAAGCCTTTGAAGGTCAATAACTGGGCTTTTGAAACCACCCCTCAAGTCGGCTTAAAGGGTCGCCGGGGTTACCAACCCCGTGGTAAAGCCTTGGGTGGCTCAAGCGCCATCAATGCCATGCTGTATGTTCGTGGTCAGCGCGAAGATTACGATGGTTGGCGCGAGTTGGGTTGCGAGGGCTGGGGCTTTGACGATGTGCTTCCCTATTTCAAGCGCTCAGAAAACAACCAACGTGGCAACAATGAATGGCACGGCACTGGCGGACCTCTGTCAGTGGCGTTTCAGCAGTCTCCCCGTCCAGTATCTGCTGCTTGGCTGGAAGCTGCCCAGCAATGCGGCATTGTGCTAAACGACGACTTTAATGGCCCTTCTCAAGAGGGCGCTGGTTTGCATCAGGTTACCCAGTTTTGGGACGACCAGCGTAACGGCGAGCGGTGTTCAGCCGCCGCAGGGTATTTGCACCCCATCATGGCCCAACGCCCCAATCTCAGTGTCATAACAGGCGCGCATGCCACTGAGTTGCTGTGGACGGACAGGCGTATCAGTGGCGTGGCATACCGTCGCGGGCAACAGACTTTCAATGTTCACGCCAAAGCTGAGGTGTTGTTGTGTGCAGGCGCATTTCAGTCGCCGCAACTGTTGATGCTCAGCGGTATCGGGCCAGGTAAGCATTTGCAATCGCTTGGCATCGAAGTGAAGCAAGATTTACAAGGGGTAGGTGCCAACTTGCAAGACCACCTGGATGTCACCTTGGCTTACCACTCGCTGCGGTCCGATGTATTGGGCATTGCCCCTGGTGCAGCTTGGCAACTGCTGAAGGCGATTCACCAATGGCGTAAAGACGGTACGGGGATGGTGGCTACACCTTATGCAGAGGCTGGCGCATTTGTGCGTTGCGCGCCTGATGCCCATCGCCCTGACATTCAATTCCATTTCGTTGTTGCCAGAGTTGAAGACCATGCACGTCGCCTGCATTGGGGTTATGGCTATTCATGCCATGTCTGCGTGCTAAGGCCTCACTCGCGAGGCCATGTACGATTGCAAAGCCGAGATCCTTTTGAGGCGCCTTTGATCGATCCCGCGTACTTATGTGACGACAGAGACACAGCCTTGATGGTGGAGGGTCTTAAAAAATTACGCACCATCATGCAAGCACCTGCTCTTCAATCCTATCGAGGTAAAGAGATTGATACCGGAGGCATAGAAACCGACGCCCAATGGGAGAGCTATATCCGTGAGCGTGCTGACACGATTTACCACCCTGTGGGTACATGCAAGATGGGCGCCGAGCATGACCCCATGGCGGTTCTGGATACGCAATTGCGAGTCAAAGGGGTTGCAGGCTTGCGGGTGATTGACGCTTCGGCCATGCCAATATTGGTGAGTGGCAATACCAATGCACCGACCATCATGCTGGCTGAAAAGGCTGCAGACGCGATTCGCATCAACGTGAACTAGACCGTTTGGTTGACTTAAATAAATGTTTATTTCGGTCAACATGGGCCACACAGGTGGCGTTGTAGATGCACTCCAACATTTTGGAGGCTACTTCAACCAACCCAAAGGAAATCACATGAAAAAAGTTCTCGCAATCCTCATCTCCGGTTTCGTTGCTGCCAGCGTTTTTGCCGCTTCTCCCACGCCTGCCCCTGCACCCAGTGCAACTGCCGCGGCGACTGATGCTGCCAAGCCAGCTACAGTTACCAAGAAGCACAAAGCATCCAAAGAGAGCAAGAAAAAAATCTCTCCTGCTGCCAAGACGTCTGCTTCTGCCGTCGTCAAATAAGCACATAACGTTGGACCTGATTTTCAGGGCTTGCTTAAAGGCAAAATCACCCTGAAAATCAGAACCATCAACAGCAGGATTTTTTGTATGTATTCTTTGTCTTTTCTTCGCTACTTGGTATGTGTGTTGGGTCTGACGGTGATGACTGCTTGGGCGCAGGAGCAAGCCAGAGTTCTTTCCAGCACCCCTACGCTGTTGCCTTCCAACTCGATCAACAGCAATGGCGAGGTGGTCACGTACACCGCTTTCAATGTGGTTTATGAATACGCTGGTAAACAATACACTGTGCAAATGCCCAATGACCCAGGCCCTTACGTCACATTGCAAATCACGCCCACTTATTCTGCTTCTACACCCGCACCCCCTTTGCCCCCTGCGCCGCAAGTCATTTACATGCAAAGTCAGCCACAGGTGTTAACCAATCCCGTGTATGTCATGCCTTACTCTCCGCCTTATTACTACGGCAACCCTTTGCCATTTACCTTTAACTTGGGTCTAGGATATTACCGTTGGCGGCATTAACACCGAGATAATAAAAAAACCCGCCGAGGCGGGTTTTTTGGGGTCAAGACTGAATTACTTCAGCTTGATTTCTTTGTACTCGACATGCTTGCGAGCTTTGGGATCAAATTTCATGATCGACATTTTCTCGGGCATGGTTTT
>DAIQOH010000106.1:0-3221 GCA_036787995.1 Limnohabitans sp.
CCCGCCGTGGTTTCGGCAGGCACGCCAATCCGCATGGTTTTCTCCTCCACTCAATGGGCGAGAATCATCGCAGATTCACAACACGCCCGACAAAGGGGTGATTTTGCACCATGATGGACAGATGGAAGCCCAGCGTCACTGTTGCTGGCATCATTGAAAAAGACGGTAAGTATTTGCTGGTTGAAGAGCACACACCCAATGGTTTGATGTTCAACAATCCGGCCGGCCACCTCGACCCCAGCGAATCCCCTTTGCAAGCCTGCGTGCGGGAGGTGCTGGAAGAAACGGCTTTTCACTTCACACCTACCGCCTTGGTCGGTGTGTATTTGTCGCGTTTTTTAAAGCAATCCACGATTGATGCACCCGCCCAAGACATCACCTACCTGCGTTTTGCGTTCACTGGTGAATTGGGAGCAATTGAGGTCGGCAGAGCGCTGGACGAGGGTATTGTGCGAACACTTTGGATGAGCATCGAAGAGATGCAAGCCACGCAAAGCCGTCATCGCAGTCGTCTGTTGCTGCGTTGCGCGCAAGACCATGCCAGCGGCCAACGCTTCCCCTTGGAGACCATTTATACCGACGAAAGCGTGATGGGCGTGCTCTAAGGGCTGAGTATCTCGGCGGCTGGGTCCTCAGCCGCCATCACCCGCTGCGCCCAAGCGTTTAAACGTCCTGTGTCTGCACGCAAAATTTCTTGCTTGACGCGCAAAATCTGCGTGGGATGCATAGAAAATTGGCGCAAGCCAAGACCAAGCAACAACCGTGTCAGCGTAGGGTCACCCGCCATTTCACCGCACAAGCTGATGTCTTTGCCAGCTGTAGCGCCTTGGGAAATGGTGTTGGCAAGCAACTGCAAGATGGCTGGATGCAAGGGGTCGTACAAATGCGCCACTTGCTCATCTGCACGGTCAATCGCCAAGGTGTACTGGATCAAATCGTTGGTGCCTACCGATAAGAAATCAAAGTACTTGAGAAAAACTGGCAAGTTCAGCGCAGCAGCTGGCACTTCAATCATGGCGCCCACTTTGACAGCCCCATAAGCCACGCCTTTTTTGTCCAGTTGTTCGCGGGCTTGCGCCAACAGCACAAACGTTTGGTGGATTTCACGGGTATGCGCCAACATGGGTATCAGCAAATTGACTGAGCCATGCAATGCGGCGCGCAAAATAGCGCGCAATTGGCTCAAGAACATGCTGGGATCGGCCAAGCTCCAACGGATTGCTCGCAAACCCAAAGCAGGGTTGAGATGGGCTTCGTCTTTGGTGGTTCGATCCAATGGCTTGTCTGCGCCTACATCGACGGTACGTATGGTGACAGGCAGTCCCTTCATACCTTCGACAGCACGGCGATAGGCTTGGTACTGCTCTTCCTCGCCTGGTAACTCACCCTCGCGACCCATGAATAAAAATTCACTGCGAAACAAGCCCACACCTACGGCGCCAACCGACAAAGCCACGGCCGTGTCTTCTGGCAATTCAATATTGGCCAACAACTGAACCTTTTGACCATCCAAGGTCACAGAGGGCGTATGACGCAAACGGGTAAGACGCTCACGCTCCAACTGCGCTTGGCGTTGTTTGAAGGCGTATTCCGCCAAGATGATGGGCGAAGGGCTGACAATAATGACACCCGCATCGCCATCGATGATGACCCAATCGTCTTGGTGAACCAAATGGCTGGCATTGCGTGCACCCACCACGGCAGGTATGTCCAAACTTCTTGCCACGATAGCGGTATGGGATGTTTTCCCCCCGACATCGGTGACAAAACCGGCAAACACGCTTTGCTTGAATTGCAACATGTCAGCAGGCGATAAATCGTGGGCGATCAATACCAAGGGCACATCATGGCTGTCGTCTAACAACTGGTCTTGTTGCCAAGTGCCAGGTTTGCGTTGCACTGGCTGAGGCAAACTGGTGGGCAAGCCTTTCATATGGCGCAGCAAACGTTCGACGACTTGTTCAAGATCGCCTTTTCTCTCTCGTAAATAGGCATCTTCCATGTCGTCAAATTGACGAGCTACCACCTCTAACTGGGAAGTCAACGCCCATTCGGCGTTGTACAAACGATCGGTTACCCAGTGCTTGACGCCGTCGGCCAGCATCTCGTCTTGCAGCAGCATCAAATGCACTTCCAACAAAGCAGAGAGTTCAGGCGGCGCATCTTTGGGTACGGATTTTTGTAAACGCTGAACCTCTAGCATGACGGCTTGTCGAGACTGATGGATACGCGCCAACTCGGACTCGATTTGTTCAGGCTCAATAAAGTAATGCGCAACGTCGACACGGCTAGATGCCACCAACACAGCTTTACCAATCGCGATGCCTCTCGCCACTGCCAAGCCATGTATAGAAAATGTCATGGACTTATTGACCTTCGCCAAATTTATCCGCAAACAAACCGAGCAAGGCTTGCAAAGCCTCGGCCTCTTGTTCACCATCGGTTTCAATGTCGACCACACTGCCAATGCCCGCGGCCAACATCATCACACCCATGATGCTTTTGGCATTGACGCGTCTGTCCCCTTTGGTAATCCAAACCTGACAAGGGAATGCACCTGCAAGCTTGGTGAGCTTGGCAGAGGCTCTGGCATGCAAGCCAAGTTTATTAACAACGGTTGTGGTTTGTTTCTGCATAGTTAAATCAAGTAGAGAGAGGGGCGTTGTCACAAGCGACTTGCATCACACCTTGCGCACCACCCGAGAGTGCACGTTGGGTCAATACGTCTAATGTCTCATGCCGATAGCACACCGTGCGCAGCAACATGGGTAAATTGACGCCAGCAATCAAGCGCGACTGCAGGCCTGCTACCAAACGCTGAGCAACATTGGCTGGTGTGGCACCCAACACGTCGGTCAACACCAAGGTATCCTCACCCAAAGATGCACCTAACAGTTGCAGAGCCGCCTTAAGTGTGTCTTCAGGGGCTTCATGCGCCGGCACATCGATGGCAATCACCTCACTCGCACAATCGGGAAACACATGCAAGGCGCAATCCCTCAGGGCCGTGGCCAAGGGTGCATGGGCAATGAGAAGAATGCGTGTACTCATGTGAAATTGTCAAAACCACCGAATTATCACCCTTGTGGTGGGCTTTGCAATAATGATCCTATGAACGCTTTACATGGCATACGAGTTTTAGATTTGTCCCGCGTGCTCGCTGGCCCTTGGTCTACCCAAATACTGGCTGACTTGGGTGCTGATGTGGTGAAGGTTGAGCG
>DAIQOH010000107.1:0-3142 GCA_036787995.1 Limnohabitans sp.
GCCCAATGCAGCAAGCGATGCGCATCAAAGGTGTTATAGATGCGGCCTCGCCCAGTCGGGTGAAATGCAAAGCCAACTTCTGCGCCACGTGCTTTGATGTTTTGGTACATCTGTGCTTGCTGCTCTGCACTGGAACCGTATTTTTTACCCAGATGCTCTCCCAAATCCTCGCCACCTTCAGGCATATGCGGATTGAGTTCAAAAGGTTGAAAGTGCAGTTCTGCCTGCACTTCGTTTTTCAATTCGTCCAGGGCTTGCTCTAAGGCCCCCAAACCAACCGCGCACCAAGGGCAGGCAATGTCGGATACGAAATCAATTTTCAATGCAGTGGTCATACCGTTCTCCTGATAAATAGTTCAAGACTTAAACCATCGCAAAGGCTTTGGCCACACTCTGTACCATATGGCCATTTAACGCGTTTCCTCTGGCCACCAAATAAGCATCAGGCCGAAGTAAAGCCCATCGTGCGTTCGCATCCCCACAGGCATATTGCAATCGTCCATCGGTGTCTGTCACGTGTTCAACCGCTTGTGCTTTTTGCGCAGGGCTGAGCACCTGAACCACCCTTACAAAACCAGTAGCGCTGAGTTGGCGCAGCTGTTTCAAAGCTTGACCAGACAAGGTACCAAACACCAGCAGCAACAAATAGCCATTTGCCCACACCAGTAAATCGCCAAGACAGCCTGTGTGCTGTGGTGTGAACCGCAAGCCTATGTTTTGCACCATGAACCCCCCCTCGGCTTGGCACACAGAGGAAGCGTTGTAGCGGTTGGCTTCGGCCATACGGCCGGTGTTGATGAGTTGTCGTGCAAACCCATGCCGCTTGGCCAAGTCGATGGTGGCACGGCGAAAAAGCCGCTCGATGCCCTCTGGTGCCCTCAAGTAGCGCGCCGTACGGTTGGTGACTTGCACATTGCGTTGCGCAGCTTGCAAGCGTTCTTGGTGGTAGCTGTCTAACAAAACTGCAGGCGCTTGTTGGCGCACCACTGCCGCCAGTTTCCAAGCCAAATTGTCGGCATCTGCAATACCGGTGTTACCACCTCGAGCGCCAAAAGGGCTGACCACTTTGGCTGTGTCGCCCAAGAAAAACACATGGCCGTGGCGAAGCGCGTGTAGGCATTGCGATTTGTAGGCATAGGGTCCCACCCACACCAGTTCGCATTCCACATCAGGGCCGAACTGCTTGGCCAAGCGTTCGCGAACCACATCTTCGCGGCTGACATAGGCGGGGTCAGCGTCGGGTGCCATTTGGTAATCGATACGCCACACATCGTCGCCCATCAGGTGCTGCCATACGGCGCGGTTATCGTTGAAAGGCGCCTCAATCCAGGTGTGACGCTCGGTAGGAGGCGTGTTTTTGAATCGGACATCGGCGATGCACCATCGATCGTCGCCACGCTTGCTGTCCATGGTTGCACCCACCCACGCATGAAAAGCGGTGTGGGATCCACTGGCATCTATCACATGCTCAGCTGTGATGACGTAGTCACCTTCGGGGGTGCTTACGCTCAGTACAGCATGGGCTTGGGTCTGTTCAAACGCCGTGACTTTGGAGGACCAGCGTAAATCGATAGACGCACCTTGTTGGTTGAGTTCATGTATGCGCTCTACCAAATACATCTCTATATAAAACTGCTGGATATTGGTGAAGGGCGGTTGTTGACTGAAAGAAAACTGGCTCTTCTCTCGCAAGTCAAACGAAAACACCTCGTCATGGCCGGCAAATGTTCGGCCTACTTGCCAAGCGACACCTTTAGAGGCTATGCGTTCATAAATACCCAAGCGTTGAAAAATTTCCAACGACTGTTGGGTGTAGCAAATACCTCGTGAGGATGCGCCTTTGACACCCACCGTATTGTCTTCATCTAAAAGCACAGCGGGTATGCGTAGTTGCGCCAATCGGCAAGCCAATGTCAGACCAGTTAAGCCACCTCCAACGATGACCACTGTATGGTGATGGCGCTTACCCTCAAGCAGTTCTGGAGGGACGCAGAACGGGTACTCGGGCAGGGTGTAACCGTTGACGGGCAATTCAGGCATTGAGTTCACGGTCTAGGCGTCGACTTTTTTTCTCATCGTCCCAAGCCTTTAATTGCGCATGCACATCCAAGCTTTCACGGTGCATTTGTTGTTTATCGGCTAACTGAGCAGCCAACTCCAAGCGAATGCCATTGGGGTCGAAAAAATAAATACTTTTGAAAATACGGTGATCGGTGACGCCCAGTACATCCACGCCATGCGCTTCAAGGCGTTTTTTCATGGCTTCTAAATCAGCGACGCTGCTGACATTGAAAGCAATGTGGTTGACCCAGGTGGGGGTGTTGGGGGAAGGCTCGCAAGCGATGTCGTCACCCAAGTCGAAGAAGGCAATGAATGAACCGTCTTGCAACTGAAAAAAGAAATGCGTGTAAGGGCAGTACTCACCAGTGCTGGGCACGTGGTCATTTTTAATGACATGGTAGAGAGGTAAGCCCAAAATATCTTCATAGAAATGGCGGGTTTCTTCGGCGTCTCGCGCTCTGTAGGCATAGTGGTGCAAGCCATGTACTTTGGCGGGTGGTGGTAAGTTATGTGTGTCCATCATGGTTTATGGTGCAGTGTGTCGTAATCAGTTTACTTGACTGCCTCGAATGCAGTGAAGCAATCTTTCAACAGGTATAAAGATGGTTGACATTCAATAGTTATGCTCAATAATGTAGATTGAAACATCCGATTGGACATTTCAAACTTGCAGGCTAATCTTTTACTCACTTTGACAGTTACTTCAAAGCATTTTTATCAACCCAAGGAGATAACCCATGGCAGCACTCAAAGGCTCTAAAACAGAAGAAAACCTGAAAGCCGCCTTCGCTGGCGAGTCACAGGCCAACCGTCGTTACTTGTACTTCGCGAACAAAGCTGACATCGAAGGCCAAAACGATGTGGCAGCGCTGTTCCGTTCGACCGCCGAAGGCGAGACCGGTCACGCCCACGGTCACTTGGAGTGGCTTGAGCAGTGCGGCGACCCCGCCACTGGCTTGCCCATTGGTGCCACCCGTGACAACCTGAAAGCTGCAGTGGCAGGCGAAACCCATGAGTACACCGATATGTACCCTGGCATGGCCAAAACCGCACGCGACGAAGGCCACGACGAAATCGCCGA
>DAIQOH010000108.1:0-3082 GCA_036787995.1 Limnohabitans sp.
TTGTGGTAACCGCCTGAGCGTGATTTTTGACCCTTGTGGCCACGGCCTGCGGTTTTACCCAGGCCAGAACCAATACCGCGTCCTACACGGCGACGGTCTTTGCGTGAACCATCTGCGGGTTTGATTTCATTGAGTTGCATGGCGAAACCTTAGAGTACTTTGACCAGATAACTGATCTTGTTGATCATGCCGCGCACTGCAGGTGTGTCTTGCAGTTCGCTGGTGCTACCGATTTTGCGCAAGCCCAAACCGCGCACAGTGGCGCGGTGTGACTCTTTGGTGCCGATAGGACTGCGCACCAATTGCACTTTGACCGTTGAAGTTGATGTAGACATGCCGTTGCTCCGGATTAGACGAAGAGTTCTTCGACGCTCTTGCCACGCTTAGCGGCCACTTCAGCTGCCGTAGTGGACTTGATCAACGCATCAAATGTGGCGCGGACCATGTTGTAGGGGTTGGATGAACCATGGCTTTTGGCCACGATATCGGTGATGCCCATGACTTCGAACACAGCGCGCATAGGACCACCCGCAATGATGCCAGTACCCTTGGGGGCAGGCGCCATTTGCACACTGGCTGCACCATGGTGGCCAGTGACGTTGTGGTGAATCGTGCCGTTTTTCAAAGACACCTTGTGCATATTGCGACGGGCTTCTTCCATGGCCTTTTGTACAGCTGCAGGCACTTCTTTGGATTTGCCTTTGCCCATGCCAACCCGACCATCGCCATCACCGACCACGGTGAGCGCAGCGAAACCCAAAATACGACCACCCTTGACCACTTTGGTCACACGGTTGACCGCGATCATTTTTTCTTTCAGACCGTCGTCACGACTGTCGTCTTGCATTTTTGCTTGAACTTTTGCCATGTGTATATCCGTCTTGGGTTAGAACTGCAAGCCGGCAGCACGTGCGGCATCGGCCAATGTTTTGACACGACCGTGGTAGGCAAAACCTGCGCGATCGAAAGCGACTTTTTCAACACCAGCTGCTTTAGCCTTCTCAGCGATACGCTTACCAACGACTTCTGCAGCGGCCTGGTTCCCACCTTTGCCGGTGGCGCCCAAGCTCTTGCGAATATCGGCCTCTGCGGTCGATGCAGTGGCCAATACCTTGGTGCCGTCGCCAGAAATCACACTGGCGTAAATATGCAAATTGGTGCGGTTGACCGTCAAGCGTGCGACGCCTTGCGTGGCAATGCGAATACGGGTTTGGCGGGAGCGGCGGATACGCTGCTGTTTTTTGCTTAGCATGTGGCAGCTCCTTATTTCTTCTTGGTTTCTTTGATGACGATTTTTTCGTCTGAGTAACGGATACCCTTGCCTTTGTAAGGCTCGGGTGGTCGAACCGCACGAATTTCAGCGGCGATCTGACCCACGCGTTGGCGGTCAGCACCTTTGATAATGATCTCGGTCGGCGCTGGGGTTTCTACTTTGATGCCTGAGGGCATGTCAAAGTTAACCGGATGGGAATAACCCACAGCCAAGTTGAGTTTGTTTCCTTGGGCGGCGGCTTTGTAACCCACGCCAACCAAGTTGAGTTTTTTCTCAAAGCCTTGCGTGACACCAACCACCATGTTGTTGACCAACTGACGCAAAGTGCCGCTCATGGCATTGGCTTCGCGGGTTTCATTGGCAGGCTCAAAGCTCAAGCTGTCTGCACTGTGCACCACCTTGACCAAAGCATTGTTGGCAATAGACAAATGGCCACCTGTACCTTTGACGCTGATGTGTGCTTCATTGATTGTGATGTCCACACCTTTGGGGACAGCGACGGGCATTTTTGCAACTCGGGACATATCTATTTCTCCCTTAAGCCACGTAGCAAAGAACTTCGCCGCCCACGCCAGTGGCGCGGGCTTTGCGATCGGTCATCACGCCTTGAGGCGTGGTAACAATCGCCACACCCAAACCGTTCATGACTTGGGGAATGGCATCGTGTCCTTTATAAACACGCAAACCAGGGCGAGAGACGCGCTCGATGCGCTCAATCACAGGGCGGCCTGCGTAGTATTTCAAGGCGATTTCCAATTCGTGCTTACCAGCTTCGGTCTTGACATGAAAGCCATCGATATAGCCCTCATCTTTCAACACCTGGACAATGGCCAGCTTGACTTTGGAGGAAGGAACCGACACGGTCGGTTTGGCCACCATCTGCGCATTACGGATACGCGTCAGCAGGTCGGCAATGGGGTCACTCATGCTCATATTGAATATCTCCTGCTGTCTTACCAGCTGGCCTTGGTGATGCCAGGAATATTGCCCGCGAAGGCCATTTCACGAATCTTGGCGCGACCCAAACCGAATTGACGGAAAGTGCCACGGGGACGACCGGTGATTTCGCAACGGTTGCGCTGACGCGTGGGGTTGGCATTGCGGGGAAGTTTTTGCAAAGCCAATCGGGCTTGTGCACGCTCTTCATCACTGTGCTTGGCATCATTGGCCACGGCCTTCAGTTCAGCGTACTTTTTTGCGTACTTGGCGACCAGTTTGTCGCGCTTGAGTTCGCGTTCAATCAAAGCTACTTTAGCCAAAGGGCACCTCAGTTCTTGAAGGGAAAACGGAAGGCGGCGAGAAGCGCTTTGCACTCGTCGTCGGTCTTGGCCGTGGTGGTGATGCTGATGTTCATGCCGCGCAGGGCATCAACCTTGTCGTACTCGATTTCGGGGAAGATGATTTGCTCTTTCACACCGATGTTGTAATTGCCGCGACCATCAAAAGCACGGCCTGAAATACCGCGAAAGTCACGCACACGGGGCAAGGCCACAGTAACGAAACGGTCGAGGAACTCATACATGCGAACACCACGCAAAGTGACCATGCAACCAATGGCTTGTTGTTCGCGGATTTTGAAACCAGCGATCGCCTTACGGGCTTTGGTGACCACAGGTTTTTGACCGGCGATTTTGGTGAGGTCACCCACTGCATGGTCCATGACTTTCTTGTCTGCTACCGCTTCACTCACACCCATATTGAGGGTGATTTTGGTGAGGCGAGGAACTTCCATAGGAGATTTGTAACCAAACTTTGCGGTCAACTCAGGGACCACTTTTTCACGATAGTGTTGTTGGAGTCGTGCCATGT
>DAIQOH010000109.1:0-3072 GCA_036787995.1 Limnohabitans sp.
ATACCGTTCATAAATGCGGCATGGTAGGAGCCGGTTAAATCAAAGATCTTGCCGGACATCCAACCGCCTAAAGCCATACCCACCAAGCTGGCCATGATCACAGACCCTACCCTGGCGCCTGCCTCTTGTGGCGGAAAGTGTTCGCGAACAATGATGGCGTAGGCAGGCACTATGCCGCCTTGAAATAGCCCGAACATGCCGGAGATAACGTAGAGCGGCACCAAACCATCGAATGGTAGAAACAACACCAAAGCGATTCCTTGCAAAGCTGAGCCCAGCAGCAAAGTTCGAATGCCGCCGATACGGTCACAAATCCAACCAGACACCAATCTGCTGATGATTCCGCAGGTCAGCATCAATGACAACATTTCAGCGCCTCTCGCTGCGCCATAGCCTAAATCAGCGCAATAGGCCACGATATGCACTTGCGGCATCGACATAGCCACGCAACATGCAATAGCTGCAACGCACAACAGAAGTTGCGCTTGGCCTAATTGCAAACCAAAAGGTTGCGAAGAAATAAATCCTGAGTCAGAAACTGAAGCATCATTTTGCGATACCAACGGAGGACGCTGTCGCATCAAGAATGACAGAAAAAGCATGCAAACACCACAAAATATGCCCATATAAATATAGGTATGACGCCAACCGATGGTCTCTATGCCCCATTGGGCAACAGGTGGCCAAAAGGCTCCCGCCACGTAATTGCCACATGCACAAATAGCCACCGCAATGCCTCTGCGCTTGTTCCACCAAAGCGAGGTGTCGGCCATCAATGGTGCAAAGGTCGACGAACTACCCAGCAGACCCAACAAAATTCCATGCGCTAAGCCAAACACCCAAATATTCGGGGCTAAGCCAGCGATAACAAATCCAGCTGTGACAGCGACTGAACCGACCCACAGAACAGGGGTGATACCGAAACGATCCGCCAATTTGCCAGTCCACATACCGCCCACACCCAAACAAATCATCATCAAGGTATAGGGCAAAGAAGCATTGGCTCTGTCCACACCAAATTCGGCTTGCACAGGGGGCAACACTACGGCAACCACATACATGCAACTACTTCCCAATGTGACTAAGCACAAGGTTATGAGAAGTCTCCATGCCGCGTAGGGCGAGTCAATTAAATCTTCAGAAGCAGGTGTATGCGGCATCACTTTAGGTTAGCACGCCATGCACTCTTTTAGATTAAGGGTTTATGGGGTAAACCATTCTTAGAAACATTTACCTGTTTGTTTATGATGGTTTGAAAGGGAGGTATCGATGGCTATTCGCACACCGGGTTATGAAAAGCAACACCAAGCATTGGCTGCGTTGTCTTCACGCTATGTCACTGTAGATGACATACCTTGGCAGGAAACTAAATTCAAAGGAATATGGATCAAGGTGTTGATGGAAGATCCAGACACCGGACTTCAAACCGTTTTAACGAAGATGGAACCTGGATCAGTGTTGACAGACCATCAGCATGTTGCAGTTGAGCAAAGTTGGGTCTTGGAGGGCTCTTTGGTTGACCATGAGGGTGAAGTGACCGCAGGTAACTATGTGTGGCGTCCTGCGGGAAGTAGACATGTAGCGCATTCACCAAACGGAGCTTTGGTTCTTGGATTTTTTCTTAAACCCAACCATTTCTTTTAAATTCTTGCGCTGATATGGATTGCGAACCCAGGCTTAAATTATGAAATTTGGTGACTTTGTCAAAGTGAAATCACTTCAATCGGTGGAGAATTTCAAAAGAAGCGTTCAAGATTTAGGTTTGGATATTCCCTGCGATGAGGAATTAATCACAGGAGATGCGTCTCCCATGGCAAAGCTACTTCAAGTAGGCGAATTCACCATTGGTAATCGATACGCCATCCATCCCATGGAGGGCTGGGACGGCAATGCAGACGGCAGTCCATCCGACAACACGCGTCGGCGCTGGAGTCACTTCGGAAAATCAGGGGCTAAATTAATTTGGGGTGGTGAAGCAGTCGCTGTCAGACACGATGGTCGCGCCAACCCACAGCAATTGATGATGGATGCCAAAAATCAATCTGCGATAGCGCAATTGCGCGAGACACTCGTCGCTTCCCATAAAGAAGTTATGGGCGACGACAAAGACTTGTTGATAGGTCTACAACTCACGCATTCAGGACGTTTTTGCAAGCCCAATACGAACCAGATGGAGCCGCGTGTCTTGTTCAACCATCCACTGTTAGATGGACGGTTTGGCCCAGCACAAAACATCGTTGTCCTGCGCGATGATGAAATAGAACGTTTGATCGAAGACTTCGTCATCGCAGCAAAACGTGCTTGGGACTGCGGCTATCAGTTTGTAGATCTCAAGCATTGCCATGGTTATTTAGGCCATGAATTCCTGGGCGCCAAAACTAGAGCGGGTAAATACGGCGGTTCCATGGAACATCGCACACGCTTTTTAAAAGAACTTGTTGCAGGTATTCGTGCTGAGGTGCCGCAACTTGGGCTAGGTGTCAGGCTATCTGCTTTTGACTTTTTACCCTTCCGCCCTGACCCTGCCCTTTCTAAACCCGACGAACTTGGGCCCGGCATTGCTGTCGACGCCTCTGCTTCCATGCCATACCAATACGGTTTTGGCATCAACGAAACAAACCCAACACAAATCGCACTGAACGAAACATTTGAATTTCTTGAAGTTGTAGAAAGTCTGAATATTCAATTGATGAATATCACTTTGGGCAGTCCTTATTACAACCCCCACCTCACACGCCCTGCCATGTATCCGCCGTCTGATGGCTACCAACCACCTGAGGACCCACTTGTTGGCGTGGCAAGACATCTCGATGCAGTGCGTCAGTTGAAAAATCGTTTTCCAAAAATGGCTTTTGTCGGCAGCGGTTATACCTATTTGCAAGAATTCCTACCGAATGTCGCACAGGCAGCAGTACGAGAGGGATGGACCGATTTTGTAGGCCTTGGGCGTATGGTGCTGTCTTACCCAGAGTTGCCCGCAGATGTGCTTGCAGGACGTCCTTTTCAAAGAAAACGGTTGTGCCGTACCTTTAGCGACTGCACCACAGCCCCAAGAAATGGAATGGTCTCTGG
>DAIQOH010000110.1:0-3005 GCA_036787995.1 Limnohabitans sp.
TGCGACCATGCAGTTTTTCGATGGCGTTTTCAATCGGCAAACCATGGCAGTCCCAACCGGGGATGTACTGCGCGTCAAAGCCTGCCAATTGGCGGCTTTTCACAATCATGTCTTTCAGCACTTTGTTCAGTGCGTGACCGATGTGCAACTGACCGTTGGCATAAGGCGGGCCGTCGTGCAGCACAAACAAGGGTTGGCCGTGGCGAGCGATACGCAGTTTTTTGTACAGGCCTTGGTCAGACCACGCCTGTGTCCATGCCGGTTCACGCTTGGGCAAATCGCCCCGCATCGGAAAGGGCGTGTCCATCATGTTGATGCGGGTATCGGGGGTGTTGTTTTTATCGTTCATAGTTGTTCAAACCACTGACGTGCGTCCATGCAGTCTTGGGCGATGCCTTGTTGCAGTGATTCAAGGCTGTCGTACTTCAATTCATCGTGTAATTTGTGGAGCAATTCCACGCGTATGAGTTTACCGTAGCCCCCATCCAGTCCCAGGCTGTCGGGCCAGTCTAGGCAATGGGTTTCCAGCAGTACCCTACCCCCGTTGACATCGTTGGGGTCGAGGGAAGGTCGAATGCCTAAATTGGCCACACCTGGCAGTGGCTGATCGGTGAGGCCATGCACCTGCACCACGAAGATGCCACTGGCCGCAGGCTTCCAATGGGTGAAGCGCAAATTGAGGGTGCGGCAGTTGAGTTCTCGACCCAGTTTGCGCCCATGCACCACATGGCCCGAAATAGCGTAGGGACGTCCCAACAGTTGCGTGACTTCTTGCATGTGGCCTCGGTGCAGCGCATCGCGCACCGCAGAACTGGAAACTCGCAAACCGCGCACCTCGTAGCTGTTCATGCGGGCCACGTCAAAGCCACGAGCCGCCCCTGCAGAGTCAAGCATGGGGTAGTCGCCTGCGCGTTTCGCGCCAAAACGGAAGTCGTCGCCGACCAACACGTATTTCACACCCAAGCCTTTGCGCAACACGTCTTCGATGAAGGTCTGTGGGGCAAGCGACGCAAAGGTCTGGTTGAAAGGTAAGACGATGCATTGGTCCACGCCGCATTCGGCAAGTTCCAATAACTTGTCGCGCAAGGTGGCAATGCGTGCAGGCGCGATGTCAGGCTTGCGAAGTTGCGCAGCAAAAAAGTCCCGCGGATGTGGCTCGAAGGTCATGACGCAACTGGGCACACCGCGGTGACGCGCTTCGTTGTTCAGCAAGGCCAGCATGGCTTGATGGCCACGATGCACCCCGTCAAAGTTGCCAATCGTCAACGCGCAGGCTGAAGCGAGTTGCGGGTGGTGGAAACCTCGGTAAATACGCATGGGAATTCGGTGGAGGGTCAAAGCAGCGTCATTGAAACAAGGTATATTGTCTAGGAATCGACGTCAGTGCTCGCTTATCTCTCAGGAGGTGCCAGTTGAAGGTCTTGAAGCTGTCTGCCCAAGGGCTCCCGCAGTCTTGGATTTCACTCGAACAAGCCGTAACCCACTATGCGGCCGACGAGGTGCGTTGGGAAGCCGGCATTGAAATTGCCGTTTACCGAGGTGGCCACAACGCCATCACCGGGCAGCAATCGATGATCACGGTTAACAGCATCATTGGCACCAAGGGCATGCCTCGCATCAACCCTTTTGATTTGAAGCCAGGCCTCACCAACAGCAAACTGTTTGCCCGTGACCGCAATATTTGCGCTTACTGCGGCGACGATTTCCACGAAACCGAACTCACCCGCGAGCACATCATTCCCTTTGGGCAACATGGTGTGGACAGTTGGATGAATGTGGTCACCGCTTGCCGTGCTTGCAACCACCGCAAAGCCAACCGTACCCCCGAGCAGGCCAAGATGCCGCTGCTCTACACCCCGTATGTGCCCACCTTGTGGGAAGACTTCATTTTGCGTAACCGCCGCATCTTGGCGGACCAGATGGAGTTTTTAAGAGCGCATGTGCCGCGCAATTCCCGCTTAGCGGCTTAGCGACTTAAGGCTTAGCAACTGCGCTACTACCCTCGGGTAGATCACATGTTCTTGCGTGAGCACCCGCGCCGCCAAGGTGTTGGCGGTGTCGTCAGGCATGACAGGCACCACCGCTTGCGCAAGTATGGGCCCATCGTCTAAATCCACCGTCACCTGATGTACCGTGGCACCGGCAAAACAGCAGCCTGCATCAATGGCGCGTTGGTGGGTATGCAGCCCTGGGAAAGCGGGCAGCAGCGAGGGATGAATATTCAGCAACCGTCCTTGGTAATGCACCACAAACCCCGGCGTCAAGATGCGCATAAACCCCGCCAGCACGACCAAAGCAGGCTGATACGCGTCAATCGCTTGCATCAAGGCGCTGTCAAAAGCCTCGCGGGGATGGGAGTGCTGTTGGTAAAGCGAGTGGTCGACCACCTGTGTACGCAATCCCATGTGCGTGGCTTTGGCCAAGCCCTCAGCTTGCGGGCGGTTGCTGATCACACAGGCTATGCGCGCCCCCCAACGTGCTTGCCAATCGTCACGTTGAGCTGCTTGGGCAATGGCTACCATGTTGGATCCACCACCTGAAATAAGAACCACGATGTTTTGCATAGCAGGGGATTATCAGCGGGCGGTTCAGCCAGTCTTTCAAAAATCGCGCAAAATAGCACGACCGTTCTAAATTGCACCGGAGACCCTTGATGGATTTGGCTTTCACCCCTGAAGAACAGGCTTTTCGCGAAGAGGTGCGCACGTGGGTGTATGCCCATTTGCCTTCATCCCTTTCGCACAAAGTGCACAACGCCCTGCGCCTGACCCGTGAAGACATGCAGTCTTGGGCCAAGATTTTGGGTGCCAAAGGCTGGTTGGGCTACGGCTGGCCCACCCAGTTTGGCGGCCCCGGTTGGAACGCGGTGCAAAAACATTTGTTCGAAGAAGAATGCGCTTTGGCCGGCGCGCCGCGCATCGTGCCGTTTGGACCGGTGATGGTGGCCCCGGTCATCATGGCTTTTGGCAATCCCGCTCAACAGCAGCGGTTTTTGCCCGGCATCG
>DAIQOH010000111.1:0-2778 GCA_036787995.1 Limnohabitans sp.
ACGCTTTCTGGAACATGCCGAGCGTTTCAACACCAAGATGGTTTTCGACCATATCAATAAAGTCGATTTTTCCAAACGTCCTTTCACCTTGTTTGGCGACAGCGGCACCTACACCTGTGACGCGCTCATCATCGCCACTGGCGCGTCTGCCAAGTACTTGGGTCTGCCCTCTGAACAATCCTTTATGGGACGAGGTGTGTCGGGCTGCGCCACCTGCGATGGTTTTTTCTACCGCGACCAAGTGTGTTGCGTGGTCGGTGGCGGTAACACTGCTGTGGAAGAGGCGCTTTATCTTTCCAACATCGCCACCAAAGTACACCTGATTCACCGCCGCGACAAATTCAAAGCCGAAGCCATCATGATTGACAAACTCATGGACAAGGTCAAAGCCGGAAAAATCGTTCTCGAAGTTCACAGCGTTCTAGAAGAGGTCTTGGGGGACGCTTCAGGTGTCACCGGGGTGCGCCTGAAAAACGTACAGGACAACAGCACCCGTGAATTGGCTGTACATGGTTGTTTCATCGCCATCGGTCACCAGCCCAATACGGGCATTTTTGAAGGCCAGCTCACCATGAAGGACGGTTACATCGTCACCCAAAGTGGTTTGCAAGGCATGGCCACCCAGACCAGCGTGCCTGGTATTTTTGCTGCCGGCGATGTGCAAGACCATGTTTACCGTCAAGCCATCACCAGTGCCGGTACGGGTTGCATGGCCGCCTTGGATGCGCAGCGGTTTTTAGAACAGTAAGGGCTTGCGAGTCTTTCGATAGCGCAACTTTTATCTGACTGCCTGCCAAGCCATGTCACAAATTATTCGTCACATGGTTGTGGTGCTGGGCGATCAACTCGACGCATCGGCACAAGCACTGCAAGACTTTGACCCCGCTTCCGATTTGGTTTGGATGGCTGAGGTTGACGAGGAATCCACCCATGTGATTTCCAGCAAGCAAAGAACCACTTTGTTTCTAAGTGCGATGCGCCACTTTGCGTCGCATCTGAGGGAAAAGTCTTGGTCGGTACATTACACAGCGTTGGACGATTCCGAAAATACGGGGAGTTTGGCAGGCGAATTAAACCGTGCCTTGCAACTGCACCGCCCACAACGTGTCTTGATGACGGCGCCGGGCGAGTGGCGGGTCTTACAAGCGCTAAAGCAAGTCGTGCATCAGCATGGCATCGAACTCGATATTCAGGATGACACCCATTTTTTCACTACGGTGCGCGAGTTTGCATCACACGCCGCCAAGCGCAAGCAGCTGCGACAGGAATTTTTTTACCGCGAGATGCGCCAACAGACAGGCATCTTGATGCAACAAGGTAAGCCTGTGGGCGGGCAATGGAATTTTGACGCTGACAACCGAGGCAGTTTTGGACGCCAAGGGCCTGGTCTGTTGCCTGCCCCTTGTCGATTTGAACCAGACGAGACCACACAAGCCGTCATGCAAATGGTCAACCAGCGGTTCACATCCCATCCGGGGAACTTGGACAGTTTTGGTTGGCCAGTCACCCGCCAGCAAGCATTAGAGGCTTTGGCTTCATTCATCACCTTCCGGTTGCCGGGGTATGGCCAGTTTCAAGATGCCATGTGGGAAGGTGAAGTGTGGCTTTACCACTCTCACCTGTCATGCGCTTTGAACTTGAAACTTTTAAATGCCGCTGAAGTTGTGGCTGCTGCTGAAGTGGCCTTTGAACAAGGCTTGGCACCGATTGAAGCAGTAGAAGGTTTTGTTCGGCAAATTCTCGGCTGGCGGGAGTACGTGAGAGGCATTTATTGGACACAAATGCCCGCTTATGCAGAACGCAACGATATGAAAGCCAGTCTGCCTTTGCCCCGTTTTTATTGGACGGGTCAAACTGACATGGCTTGTCTGCGAGACGCCATTACCCAAACCCTGGTTCACGGCTATGCCCACCATATCCAACGCTTGATGGTGACCGGCTTGTATGCACTTTTGCTAGGTGTACGGCCCCAAGAGGTGCATGGCTGGTATTTGGGTATGTATGTCGATGCAGTGGAATGGGTAGAGCTACCCAATACTTTGGGTATGAGCCAGTTTGCCGATGGCGGTCTGATGGCCAGCAAACCCTACATCGCCAGTGGCAAATACATAGACCGTATGAGCAACCACTGTAAGGGCTGTCGCTTCAAACCCGCCGAGTCCACTGGGGAATCCGCGTGTCCTTTCACCACTTTGTACTGGGATTACCTGAACCAACATAACGAAAAACTTGCTCGAAATCCCCGAATGCTGATGCAACTGAAAAACCTCAACAGACTGTCTATCCAAGAGCGATCGGACATCCATTTACAAGCGCAACGCCATCGCTCTGAGGTACTTGGAACGTCCGCCTACATCAGCTAGCGACGGCAGGCTATAATCTCGGGCTCTGAGGATTTCATCCAGGGGATACCGCCCCCCATTTGGCGAGGTCAAGTTTGTCTGGCTTTTGAGCTTGCAAGCTGTTTTACAAGGAGTGTCTATATGGCACGCGTATGTGAAGTCACGGGCAAAGGCCCTATGGTTGGAAACAATGTTTCCCACGCCAACAACAAAACCAAGCGTCGTTTCATGCCCAATCTGCAGTACCGCCGTTTCTGGGTGGAAACCGAGAACCGCTGGGTGCGTTTGCGCGTCTCCAGTGCTGCATTGCGCTTGATCGACAAAAAAGGCATTGACGTTGTGCTCGCAGATATGCGCGCTCGCGGTCAAGCTTAATTTTTCACCGACTTCGAAAGGACTTCATCATGGCTTCCAAAGGCGGACGCGAAAAAATCAA
>DAIQOH010000112.1:0-2726 GCA_036787995.1 Limnohabitans sp.
GGTTGCGACCGTATTTTTCGAATTCGGCTTGGCTGCCATTGGCTTCGGGGCCGCCTGCACAGAAGGTGCATTTGTCCATCTTTCCGCGCACGCCAAATGTGCCTTGTGAAGGGAACTGTGGCGCGCCAAAGGGGCAGGCATAGGAGCAGTAACCACAACCGATGCACACGTCCTTGTCGTGTAAGACCACGCCTTCGTCGGTTTTATAAAAACAATTGACTGGGCAAACTGCCATGCAAGGTGCGTCTGAGCAGTGCATGCAAGCAACAGAGATGGATTTTTCGCCAGGAACACCGTCGTTCAAGGTGACCACGCGTCGGCGGTTCACACCCCAGGGCACCTCGTGTTCGTTTTTACAAGCGGTGACGCATCCGTTGCACTCGATGCAACGCTCTGCATCACAAATAAATTTCATGCGTGCCATAGATTTTTCTCCTTTAACGCGACGCTTTAAGCACGCTCTACGTTACAAACGGTGGTCTTGGTCTCTTGCATCATGGTGACGCTGTCGTAGCCATACGTGGTGGCCGTGTTGACTGCTTCACCTCGCACAATCGGCGCTGCGCCATTGGGGTAGTGGCCCAGCATGTCTGCGCCTTGCCAACGTCCAGAGTAGTGGAAAGGCAAGAAGACAGTGTCCACCCCAACACGGGGGGTGACCATGGCCATGACCTTGATACGGGCACCAGTCGGCGATGAGACCCAAACTTGCTCGCCATTGCGGATCCCTCGGTCAGAGGCGGCTTTGGGATTGATCTCGACAAACATGTCTTGTTGCAACTCAGCCAGCCATGGGTTGGAGCGGGTCTCTTCACCGCCACCTTCGTATTCGACCAAACGGCCAGACGTCATGATGAGCGGGAACTTCTCATGCACTTTGTCTGCGATGTTTTTGTCTTGTACTGTTTTGTACAAAGTGGGAAGTCGCCAGAATGCCTTCTTGTCTGCATGCGCTGGGTATTTCTCCATCAAGTCAGGGCGCGTGCCGTATAGCGGTTCGCGGTGCTGCGGAATTGGGTCTGGGAAGTTCCACACCACGGCGCGGGCCTTGGCATTACCGAAAGGATGGCAACCGTGGTTTTGCATGAACACGCGAATCATGCCGCCTGAGCTGTCTGTCTTCCAGTTTTTACCCTCTGCCAAGGGTTTCTCTGCATCGGTGAGTTCGTCCCACCAACCAAGTTTCTTGAGTAAGACATGGTCTAGTTCTGGATAGCCTGTGGTGATATCGGCACCCAAGGAATGAGAACCGTCTTCAGCCAATAGGTTTTTGCCTTCGCGTTCAACACCAAAGTTGGCGCGGAAGTTACCGCCACCATCCATCACGTGTTTGGAGGTGTCATATAAATTGGGGGATCCTGGGTGCTTCAACTCAGGCGTGCCCCAGCAAGGCCATGGCAGGCCAAAGTAGTCACCACCAAAGTCATACCCTGTTTCTTTGTCTTTACCCCCCTTGGACTTCAAGGTTTTGACGTCAAAGAGGTGCATATTGCGCATATGCGCCTTGAGGCGCTCTGGGCTTTGGCCGGTGTAGCCAATCGTCCAGACCGATTTATTGATTTCACGCAAGATATCTTCGATCATGGGTTCGTCCATGCCTTTGACTTTTTGCATCTTGTAGTTCTTGACCAGCTCTTTGCCAAAACCGAGTTTTTCGGCCAATTGGTACATGATCATGTGGTCTGAGCGGCTCTCCCACAGTGGATCGATCACTTTTTCGCGCCATTGGATGGATCGGTTGGAAGCCGTACAGGAGCCACTGGTTTCAAACTGGGTTGCTGCGGGTAGCAGATAAACCGCTCGGTTGGAATTTGCATCCTCTGGCTTGCCAGGCATGGCGGCCATCGCCGCTGTGGCAGATGGATAAGGATCTACAACGACCAACAAATCTAATTTGTCCATGGCGCGTTTCATTTCTAATCCACGCGATTGCGAGTTCGGGGCATGCCCCCAGAAGAAAACGCCTTTGAGGTTGTTTTCTTGGTCGATCAACTCGTTCTTCTCTAGCACGCCATCGATCCATCGGGAGACGGTGATGCCAGGCTTACTCATCATGCCGGGGTTGGCGAAGCGGCCTTTGAGCCATTCAAAGTCAACACCCCATGCTTTGGCAAAGTGCTTCCAGGAGCCTTCGACAATGCCGTAGTAACCGGGTAAGGAATCAGGATTGGGACCCACATCGGTCGCCCCTTGCACGTTGTCGTGGCCGCGGAAGATGTTGGTACCGCCACCTGACTTACCGACATTGCCCAAGGCCAACTGCAAGATGCAGGACGCACGCACGATCGCGTTACCAATCGTGTGCTGGGTTTGACCCATACACCAAACAATGGTGCCGGGACGGTTTTCATGCAACCAAGTTGCGACTTTGAGCAATTGCTCGGCGCCTACGCCGCAAACTTCTTCGACCTTGTCGGGTGTCCATTTCGCCAAGACTTCTTCTTTGACTTTGTCCATGCCGAAGACACGGTCGTTGATGTATTTTTTGTCTTCCCAACCGTTCTTGAAAATGATGTGCAACAGGCCAAACAAAAAGGCAATGTCGGAGCCTGAACGGATACGCACATATTCATCTGCCTTGGCCGCTGTGCGGGTAAAGCGCGGGTCGACCACGATCATCTTGCAGCCGTTTTCCTTGGCGTGGAGCATATGCAGGAGAGAGACTGGGTGGGCTTCGGCTGCGTTGGAGCCGATGTACATCGCGACCTTGCTGTTTTGCATGTCGT
>DAIQOH010000113.1:0-2629 GCA_036787995.1 Limnohabitans sp.
GATGCGAGAAGACCTGCCCACCCGCAGCTTCACCCACCCGCGTGAGGTGTTGCAAGCGCTGGAGGGGGTCACCCCTGAAGAGTCCCCCCAAGTATTGGTCAGCGACATCCGCATGCCTGGGGGTTCTGGCTTGGATTTGCTCTCGCAAGTCAAAGCCCGAATGCCTGGCTTGCCCGTCATCATCATGACCGCTTACTCTGATTTGGACAGCGCGGTATCGGCGTTTCAAGGCGGTGCATTCGAATACCTGCCCAAGCCCTTTGACCTCACCAAAGCCATCGAACTGATACGCCGTGCAGTGGAAGAAAGTCAGCGCGAACAAACCAGCGCCACCAATGTGGACAGCACGCCTGAAATGCTGGGCCAAGCACCTGCCATGCAAGACGTGTTTCGTGCCATTGGTCGGCTCAGCCAAAGCCATGTCACCGTCATGATCACCGGTGAATCGGGCTCGGGCAAAGAGTTGGTCGCTCGTGCGCTGCACAAGCATTCACAACGCGCCGATGGGCCTTTTGTGGCTATCAATACCGCAGCCATTCCCAAAGATTTGTTAGAGAGTGAGTTGTTTGGCCACGAGAGAGGCGCCTTCACTGGTGCGCAAGCCATGCGCCGTGGGCGTTTCGAGCAAGCCGATGGTGGCACGCTATTTTTGGACGAAATCGGTGATATGAAATTCGACTTGCAAACCCGCTTGTTGCGGGTGTTGTCGGACGGCAGTTTTTACCGCGTGGGTGGCCACAGCGCCATCAAAACCAATGTGCGGGTCATTGCGGCCACGCACCAAAATCTGGAGCAACGTGTCCAAGAAGGTGCATTCCGCGAGGATTTGTTTCACCGTTTGAATGTCATACGTTTGCGCTTGCCACCGCTGCGCGAGCGCCGTGAAGACATTCCCATGTTGACGCGGCATTTTTTACAGCAAAGCGCCCAGCAATTGGGTGTGGAGGCCAAGCGTATTTCAGACAGCGCTATCGAAATGCTGCAAAAATTTGCCTTTCCTGGCAATGTGCGTCAGTTAGAAAACATTTGCCATTGGCTCACCGTCATGGCACCAGCGCAAGCCATAGAGCCCAAAGACTTGCCGCCTGAAGTACTCGCCCTTGACGCTGCTGGCGCTGCGGTGGTTGAGCTATCAACCCCAGCTGTGGTCAGCTTGAATGCTGCTTCGCTGGCCTCGCCTGTGGTCGGCAGCCCCGTGGTTAAACCTGTGGTGCTGAATGCACCAGGTGAAAATTGGCAAGCAGGTTTAGAGGCTGAGGCCATGTCCTTGTTGGCATCTGGACGTGTGGATGTGTGGGACGAGATGACCCGTCGCTTCGAAGCCTCCTTGATTCAAACCGCATTGGCACACACTCGTGGCAGGCGCATCGATGCAGCGCATAAGTTGGGCATAGGGCGCAACACCATTACCCGCAAAATCCAAGAACTGGGCCTGGAGTAAGCCTCGATTCAAGGCTTGGGCGTAGCTTCAGGTGTGGGTAATTTGCACTCGGTGTTGCCATAGCTGACAAAGCAACTTTGCTGCGCGCAACTGCGTACATAGTCGTTGCGTGCCTTTTGGTTCAGGTCTATGGTTGCCAAGCGCGGCATAGCCATCAACGGCATCAGATTGCATTCATTGCGAATATGGTCTTTGCCGTCTTTGTCTTTGTAGCTCACGGGCACACATCGCTGCATAAAAGGTACAGCCGGCAGCTCTTGTACCCAGCGCTGTTCGGTGGCGACGGGAAATATCGGCATGGCTTGCATTTGGCATTGTGCTTCGGCGGCTTTCCATTGGTCGCTCGCGCATGCGCTCAAGGCCAGTAAAGCAAATAATTGGAATCTGACCCCGAATAACTTCATAACGACACAATGACCGGTGTGTGGTCGCTGGGACGTTCGTTTTTGCGCGGGGTTTTGTCGATCACGCAGGCCGTGACGCTTTTCACCAGCGCCGAGGACACCAAGATGTGGTCGATGCGCAGGCCGCGGTTACGCTTGAACGCAAACTCGCGGTAGTCCCACCACGAATAGCTTTTGGGCGGTTGTTCGAACAGTCTGAATGCATCGTGAAGGCCCAAGTTGAGCAAAGCTTTGAAATGGGCGCGTTCTTCATCGGTGCAATGGATGGTGTTGGCCAAGGCGACGGGATCCCATACATCCAAGTCATCCCAAGTGATATTGAAGTCACCCATCAACACCAGTTTTTCGTTGCGGGTCAGTTCGTCTTTGATAAAGACTTGCAAAGCGTTAAGCCACGCCATTTTGTACACAAACTTGTCGCTGTCAGGCGATTGCCCATTGGGAAAATACGCGCCCACCACCCGCACACTATTCACCGTGGCGGTGATGACGCGGGCCATCTCGTCGGCAAAACCTGGGATGTTGTGTACCACGTCGGTGATGGGGTGCTTGGCAATCAGCGCTACGCCGTTGTAGGTTTTTTGGCCGAAAAAAGCCACGTGGT
The DNA here is from genome assembly GCA_036787995.1 of Limnohabitans sp. GTDB lineage: Bacteria > Pseudomonadota > Gammaproteobacteria > Burkholderiales > Burkholderiaceae_C > Limnohabitans. The sequence goes on from DAIQOH010000113.1 coordinate 2,450, forward strand.
AGCCCGCAGCTTCAATGTCGCTTTGGGGGAATTTATCGTCGGTGGTTTTGGTTTCTTGCAAAGCCAGCACGTCGATACCGCCATGCTCAGTTTGCGCAGACAGCCAATCAATTACTTGTGGCAGACGAACAGTCAGGGAGTTGACGTTCCAAGTGGCAAGTTTCATCGGCGCTCCAAAGT
>DAIQOH010000114.1:0-2533 GCA_036787995.1 Limnohabitans sp.
AACAAACGCAACTCGCCCGCGCGCGCGTCACGCCAAAGCGTGCGCCATGCGAGGTTCCACCAAGCGGCGCCGTGGTGCGGTGTTGGTTGTGGATCAGTCATAACTTTCTTGAATTTGAATTTGAGCTTGAATCTGAGCTTTAGCTTTAACTTTGCTTGGCATCTAAAACCAAGCGCTCGCTTTGGGTGTAACAAAGAAAGTGTTTGTTAGTTGCCCGGCCAATCGTGCACAGTGACAAACGTTGGGCCAAATCAAACCCCATTTGCGTGATGCCACTGCGTGAGACGACTATGGCCACACCCATTTGTGCAGACTTCATCACCATCTCGCTGGTCAACCTGCCAGTGGTGTAAAAAATTGAATCTTGATCCGCTTGAATGCCCTGCATCCACATCCAGCCAGCAATAGTGTCGATGGCATTGTGACGGCCGACATCTTCCACAAATAATTGCATGCGCTCACCTGCAAACAAAGCACAACCGTGGACTGAGCCAGCGGATTTATAAGTGCTCTCTTGCACACGAATGGCGTTGAGCAAGGCGTACAAGCGCGATTGGGTGATGGTGGCGTTGGGCACGGTGAGCGCATCTATTTCATCCATCAAACCACCAAAGATACTTCCTTGGCCACAACCGGTAGTCACCACACGGTGTTCGGTGCGCGCTTGCATATCGTCAACCCCATGATGGGTTTTGACGGCAGCAACGCCAGCGCCATCCTCTCCCGCGTCCCAATCCACGGTGATACTTTCGACCTCTTGTGCACTAGACACCAAACGCTGGTTGCGCAAGTAACCGAGCACCAACCACTCTGGGTGTGCGCCTAAGGTCATCAAGGTCACGAGTTCGCGTTTGTCCACATAGACCGTCAAAGGTCGCTCAGCAGGAATCGAGATGGTGTCTTGCATACCATGCTCATTGATCACTTGCACCTCGCGTGTCAAAGAGGCTTGGGCTTGGGTCAGACGGGGCAACATGGGATGTGAGGCTACAACAAAAAGGGCCGGTGCCTGTTGGCATCGGCCCATAAACGCTTGGAGTTAAGGTTTAAGACTTTTTCGCAGGGGCTGCGGCAGGGGCGGCAGCTGGTGCCGCTGGAGTCGCGGCCGGTGTAGCGGCAGGCGCCACTGCAGCAGTAGGCGTGGCTTCTGGCGGGGTGTAGACAAACTTACCAGGATCGGCGCAAGGAGGTGTCGCAACCGGTTTACCGGCTTTGGCTTTGTTGGTGCGTTGCACATGCGCGGCTACTTTGTCTTGCGACTTGCAGAGCAAATACCCGTCTGCTTTGGCAGTGTGGGCTGTTTTGGCTGCTGCCTCAGCGGCCTTGGCTTTGGCCTCGTCATTGGGTGGCGGCAGTTTGGCGAAGGCTGCGGTGCTTAATGCAAGTAAGAGAGTTGCAAGCAGTGTTGGTAAAAGGGGTTTGTTCATATCTGTTCTCCTATTCAACGCATTCAAGCGTGCGCTGTGGTGTTCGCACCAGGCTCTGGACTTCGGTGCGCGGGAATCTTGCCAGCTTGGATATCAGCGTGCCAGAGTTCGTGGTGTTCTTTGGCCCAAGTTTCATCGACATAGCCGGTGCGCATGGCGCTGTAGGCGCCTTCCATACCGATCGTGCCAATGTAGATGTGTCCAATGAACATCGCCATCATCAATACAGTTGCCACCGCGTGGACCATGTGGGCCACCTGCATGGTGCCACGTTCATAAATCAGTCCAGGGACGATCTTGTCTAGGACAAATCCTGAGGCAACGACCACCGCACCCAACAAGAACACGCCACCCCAAAAGACCACTTTTTCACCCGCATTGAAGCGGTGCGAAGGGACTTCTTTGCCACTCAAAATACCGCCGCCTTTGAGCAACCAAACCAAGTCGCCTTTGGCAGGCAGGTTGTCTTTGATAAAAGTAAAAAACACCACAGTCAAAGACACTGCAAACAAGGGGCCGGCAAAGTTGTGCGCGTTTTTCAGCGCATAGGTCAGCCAACCAAAAAGAGTGTCGCCAATGACCGGTTGCAAAATAAATTTGCCGAACGCCATCACCAAGCCAGAGACTGCTAACACCACAAACGCGATGGCATTGCTCCAGTGGGCAGAACGCTCGAATGGCGTAAAACGCTCAATCTCACGCCCTGTGGGGGTGCCATGCAAACGGATGGCGCCTTTACGCCAATAGAAGATCGCAATGGCAAGCGCCACGATGAACAAAAGTGAACCGCCGTAAGGAATGATCCAGTTGTTTCGTACTTGACGCCAAGCTTCGCCAGCATTGGTCAAACGTGAACCGGGATATTCGACAAACGGCTGTATCAGCACCCCTGCTTCAGGCGCTTCGCGCACAGGCAAACTGCTGTAGCCCGCCACGCCCTTGCCAACATCACGCCACATCGGTGCGTTGTTGCCGGGTTGAACCTTGGCACGCTCGGCATTGGTTTGCTCGGCGTACCCAGCAGCTTGGTCCGCATCAGGCTTGACGTCCATGATGTTGGCGCTTTTCACCGCTGGTGCAGCTTTGTCTTGCGCTTGGGCTTGCGC
>DAIQOH010000115.1:0-2369 GCA_036787995.1 Limnohabitans sp.
TGTTGAAAGCTTTTGCCATCGGTGGCGCCAATCTTGGCCAAGAAATAAATATTGCCACCGGTGCGTATGCACCCGTTGAGGTCGCGAGCCAACACCGCTTGTTTTTGCTCTTCGGTCATGGCCCATTCATCGAGGTAGGCGCGTTCGTTGGCTTTGAAGCGTATACGGTTGTCGGCCTTCATGAGCGACATGCAAAACTGGTTGAGCCAGTAGCCTTTGCGCGATTGCTCGGTATCAAAAATGGTGGTGCCAGGCACATCCAGGTAGGGTTTGTCTAAAGCCATGTTTCAATTCTCCTCATCCCCAATACAAACGGTTGGGGTTGTCCACCAACAACTTGCGCTGTAACTCGGGCGTGACTGCAATTTGCGGAATGAAGTCGACCAACAAACCGTCATCGGGCATGTGATCTTTCAAATTGGGATGGGGCCAATCGGTGCCCCACAACACGCGATCAGGGAAGGTCTCCACCACACGGCGTGCAAAAGGCACCACATCTTGGTAGGCCTGCTGCTCGCCATGCAAAGCCTTGGGTCCGCTGATGCTCAGACGCTCGGGGCAAGACACCTTGCTCCACACATTGTCATGCTCGCGCATGAACTTCATGAACAAACTGAATTCAGGGCCATCCACGGGGTGCTGCACATGGGGTCTGCCCATGTGATCGACCACCACAGTGGTAGGCAATGCCGTGAAGAAATCCCACAACTCGGGTAAATCCACTGCTTCAAAGTAAATCACCACATGCCAACCCCAGGCTTGGATGCGCTGGGCTATTTCCATCAACTCGTCTTTGGGGGTGAAGTCCACCAAGCGTTTGACAAAATTGAAGCGCACACCGCGCACACCGGCCTCGTGCATGTCTTGCAGTGCCTGGTCACTCACATCGCGCTTCACAGTGGCAACCCCTCTGGCTAGCCCGTTCGAGTGACGCAGTGCGTCCACCAGGGCGCTGTTGTCGGCACCGTGGCAAGTGGCTTGCACGATGACGTTCTTTTCAAAACCCAAATGGTCGCGCAAAGCAAACAGCTGGTGTTTGGAAGCGTCGCAAGGTGTGTATTTGCGCTCGGGCGCATAGGGGAATTCAGCGCCCGGACCGAACACATGGCAGTGTGCATCCACGGCCCCAGCAGGTAACACGAATCTTGGCTTGGACGGGCCGTCAAACCAATCGAGCCAACCGGGTGTTTTTTCAAATGCGCCAGAGGTAGGTTTCATAGGTTCAATCGATGTATTTCAAACCAGCCTTGGCCAGAGGTTCGCGCATGTTGTACATGTCGAGGCCCAACACACCCGAAGCCAGTTTGGCGCGTTTATCCCCCTCATTGGCTTCGCGAGCCGCTGCCGCATCAGCCACTTGTTGGGCGATGCTGGCAGGTACCACCACCACGCCATCGTCATCGGCCACGATGGCGTCACCTGGGTTCACCGCCGCACCGGCGCAAACAATAGGCACATTCACCGAACCCACTGTGGCTTTGATGGTGCCTTTGGCGCTGATGGCGCGGCTCCACACCGGAAAACCCATTTGCGTCAGTTCTGCCACGTCACGCACACCGGCATCAATGATGAGCGCACGAGCACCCCGCGCCATGAAAGAGGTGGCCAGCAAGTCACCAAAATAACCATCGGTGCAGGGCGCGGTGATGGCCGCCACCACGATGTCACCCGGCTGAATTTGTTCGGCCACCACATGCATCATCCAGTTGTCACCCGGGTGCAGCAGCACCGTGACAGCCGTGCCCGAAACCCGTGCGCCTTTGTAAATGGGCCGCATGATGGTGTGCATCAAGCCCAAGCGACCCAGGGCTTCGTGCACCGTGGCCACGCCATAAAGCCCAAGTTGCTCTACCGCGCCACGCTCAGCGCGTTGGATGTTGCGTTTCACTGTGCCTAAGGGGTAATGCATGTCAAAGGCCTTTCTGTTTCAAACGTGCATCCAGGCGTGGGAATACGCGGCGCACATTGGCTTCGTAAATCTGGTGGCGATCGTCGTCGCTCAGCAAGGTGCTGGCTTGGATGTAGCGTTTGGTGTCGTCGTAATAGTGGCCGGTTTGCGGGTCAATACCACGCACCGCGCCAATCATCTCGGACGCGAACAGCACGTTTTTCACGGGGATGACTTTGTTCAGCAAGTCGATGCCCGGTTGATGGTAGACACAGGTGTCAAAGTAAATGTTGTTGAGCAAATGCTCTTCGAGCAAAGGTTTTTTGAGTTCTTGCGCCAAACCTCTGAAGCGTCCCCAGTGGTAAGGCACGGCACCACCACCGTGGGGAATGAGGAACTTCAAGGTGGGAAAGTCTTTGAACAAATCACTGGTCAAACACTGCATGAAGGCGGTGGTGTCTGCATTCAAATAATGCGCTCC
>DAIQOH010000116.1:0-2326 GCA_036787995.1 Limnohabitans sp.
AAGCTGGCCGATCGCGTGATCAACCGCGTGGTTGTAGGCGGGGTTCGCATGGGTGAGTTGTGGCGTTTGAACATCGCAGCCGATGAACTCAACGGCACTGCAGAAGTTCGACCCGCCACAACCACACAACCCGCGCAGTTGTATGCGCGTTTGTCTTTTCTCAACATCCCACCGAGCTTGGTGCCTGATGTAGAGCGCATGCTCAGTGACGAGCCCTCTAGCATTCCGGCCCTGGATGTGGTGGTCAACGATTTAACGCTGCGTGGAAAAAAACTAGGCCGTCTTGAAATGGATGCCGTCAACCGCACCGTTGCCAATGCAGGCCGAGAGTGGCGCTTGAACAAACTTAATCTCACTGCACCCGACGGCAGTTTGAGTGCCACCGGTTCATGGGCGGCAGATGGACCCAAACTGCGGAGAACGCGCCTCGACTTTGTGATGGATATCAAAGACAGCGGGCAGTTGCTGACGCGTCTTGGAACTCCCAACGCGATTCGCAACGGCCACGGCAAACTGCAGGGCAAAGTGTCTTGGCAAGGCTCGCCCATTACCTTGGATTACCCAAGCATGTCGGGGCAAATGAACTTGATGATTGAAAAAGGCCAGTTCCTCAAATCCGAGCCTGGGGCGGCGCGACTTTTAGGCGTGTTGAGTTTGCAGGCTTTGCCAAGGCGCTTGATGTTGGACTTCAGCGATGTCTTTGGCGAAGGATTTGCCTTTGACTTTGTGCGTGGCGATGTGCGTATAGAGCAGGGCGTGGCGACTACGAACAACTTCCAAATGAAAGGCGTCTCTGCTGGCGCGGCTATTGAAGGCAGTGCCGACATTGCCAAAGAAACCCAAAACCTCAAAGTGGTGGTGGTGCCTGAAATCAATACCAGTGCTGCCACGCTTTATATGGCTGCCATCAACCCGTTGGTTGGTTTGACTACCTATTTGAGCCAGTTGGTTCTTAGCAAGCCTTTGACCAAAGCAGGAACCTCGGTGTTTTTGATTGACGGGTCTTGGAGCAATCCACGCGTGACCAAGACCGAGTGATGCGTTGGATAGCCCCCCGTTTGCTGAGCCGTTGGGCTTTGTGGATGTCTCTAGTGGTTTTGCTGGTGTGCATGGTTGGCACCTTGGTCTGGCTAGCGGGGCGCTACGAAGTCAGCCAAGTTGAAAACCGTATGGCCGAAGACGCGTCAGATGCGGTCTCCGATATTCGCAATGGCCTGACACGCAATGTGCAAAGTTTGCAGGCGCTCCAGTTTGCCGGACAGGCGTCCACGCCATGGGAGCAAGAGGCGGCCAGCTTGTTGCGCGAGCACCGAGAGTGGTTGCGTTTGGAATGGCGCGATGTGCAATTGCAATTGAAGTCGGAGGTGGACACGCCATTTCGTGCGCCCGTGTTCGGCCATATGGGCACGATGTTTCAAATGCCTGAAGTGGTGCAAGCCTGCTCGGTTGCGCAACGCCAAAGCGGGCCGGGTTACAGCGCTAGCACTTACGTGCCACAAGCCAATGGGCAAGGTCTCGAAGTGATGAACGTGTGCTTGCCGGTTTTGAACAATGGCGAGTTGGTGGGTTTTACCGTAGCCACTTACGCCTTGAACGAAATCCTCATCAACTTTTTAAATGCGCAATTGCTTCGCAGCCAAGAAGTCTCTTTCACCGAAGCCGATGGCACCCGGCTGGCCATGCACGGCGCGGCGCAACGCGGCGCGCGCGTATTTACTGCGAAACAACTGCTCACCCTGCCTGGCAACACCATGGTGTTGCGACTCGATAGTTGGCGCGCAGCGCCTGATGTCTTTCCCAACGTTCTCACCGCACTAGTGACCATGATGGCGATTGGGCTGGCGAGCGTGATGGGCTTGTTGGCAAGAGACATGCGCAGACGCCAGCGCGTCGAGTCTGATTTGGCCGATGCGTTGGCTTTTCGTAAAGCGATGGAAGACTCTTTGGTCACGGGTTTGCGCGCGCGAGATAGCCAAGGACGCATCACTTACATCAACCCCGCTTTTTGTGAGATGGTGGGCTTCACGGCCAAAGAGCTGTTGGGACACGGCATTCCTGCGCCTTACTGGCCGCCAGAGATGGTTGATGAATATGGCAAGCGACAGGCCTTGCGTTTGGCTGGTAACGCCCCGCCACGCGAAGGGGTGGAATCGGTCTTTATGCGCAAAAACGGTGAGCGCTTTACCGTGCTGATATTCGAGGCGCCGCTGATCAACGCCAATGGCCAACAAACGGGCTGGATGAGTGCGGTGCTTGATGTGAGCGAGCAGCGGCGTGTGGAAGAGTTGTCGCGCGCCAGCCAAGAACGTTTGCAAGCCACGGCGCG
>DAIQOH010000117.1:0-2306 GCA_036787995.1 Limnohabitans sp.
AGGACTTCATGGCAGCAGCGCCATGCTGCACTGCTTTGACAATGTTTTGGTAACCGGTGCAACGGCAAAGATTGCCTTCAAGTTGTTCACGAATTTCTTGCTCGCTGGCATTGGGGTGTTTTTTGCAGAGGTCGACGGCACTCAACACCATGCCAGGGGTGCAGAAACCGCATTGCAAGCCGTGGCATTCTTTAAAAGCAGCTTGCATGGGGTGCATGGTGCCATCGGGTTTGGCCAAACCCTCGATGGTGGTGATTTGCGCGTCAGCCGCTTGGGCCAGCAACATATTGCAAGACTTCACCGCGTCGCCATTAACAATGACGGTGCAAGCACCGCATTGGGCGGTGTCGCACCCTACATGGGTGCCGGTGAGGTGGAGGTGTTCACGCAGGGCTTGCACCAACAAAGTATTGGGTGCCGCCTCGACAGTGACTGACTTGCCGTTGACGGTGAGATGGGTTTGCATGGGAAATGGTCTCCTGAGACGAAAAGTATGGTTTTTTGGGGCTTGTGCAACGCAGGTTACATGCCAGAGAAAGACACTAAAGTAGACAACTTTTTTAGGTGCTACTTGGTAAGGAAATACCCTCTAGCGCGCTTAAAAATCGCGTTCGATCAGCTCAATTTTGTAACCGTCTGGGTCTTGCACAAAGGCGATGACGGCCGTGCCACCGGCGACGGGGCCAGCTTCTCGGGTGATTTTGCCGCCCGCTTGGCGAATTTTTTCGCAAGTAGCCTTCGCATCGGATACGCCCAAGGCAATGTGGCCATAAGCCGTACCAATATCGTAGGAGGTGACGCCATAGTTGTAAGTGAGTTCAATCTCGGCTTGATCAGGATTGCTGGCGTAACCGACAAAAGCGAGGTCGTACTTTTGCTCGGGGCGCTTGGTGGTGCGAAGCAATTGCATACCCATAGCGTGGGTGTAGAAATCGATGGAACGCTGCAGATCGCCGACGCGCAGCATGGTGTGAAGAAGACGCATGGTTGAAAAACTCCTGTTGAATCCGATAAGGTAGCAACAGGCATGTTAACGAATGTAAGAGTAGAGTTGCGCCTAGGTTCAATATTTCCCGGAGATTTAAGCCATGTCCAAAGACATTATGTTGGTGTCATCGGTGCCCACGTTCATGATGAACGATTTGCAACAAGAATATGTGTTGCATGACCATGCGCACATCCTCGACCCTGAGGCATTTACCAAAGTTACCGCTTTTGTGGGCGTGGGTAGTGCGGCCAAAGTTGATCGTAAGTTGCTGGCGATGTTTCCCAACGTCAAAATGATTTCTATTTTTGGCGTAGGTTACGACGGTATTGACGTGGCCGCAGCTAAAGAACGTGGCATCCAAGTCACGCATACGCCTGATGTGTTGACGGATGACGTGGCAGATTTGGCCATGGGTTTGATTCTGTCGATAGGCCGGCGCATACCGCAGTCTGACAAATTTGTTCGTAACGGTGACTGGGTGAGCGAGCCGTTCACCATGACGCATAAGGTAACCGGCACGCGGTTAGGTGTGGTGGGGTTGGGACGAATTGGTCAAGCCATTGCCAAGCGGGCGGCTGCTTTTGACATGACGATTGCATATACCGGCCGTCGCGCTAAAACCAATGCGCCGTTTAGGTACTACCCTACGGCAAGCGAGCTGGCTGCCAACTCAGACTATTTGGTAGTGGCCGTTCCAGGAGGTGACGACACCAAAAATATGATCAATGCCCAAGTGCTCAAGGCTCTGGGGCCCAAAGGCATAGTCATCAATATTGCGCGTGGCAGTGTGGTTGACCAAACGGCGTTGATCCAAGCATTGAAAGATAAGAGCATTGCTGGCGCAGGCCTGGATGTGTTTTGGGATGAGCCCAATATTGACCCGCAATTTTTCAAACTTCAAAACGTGGTTCTGACGCCGCACAACGGGAGCAATACCCACGAGACGCGCCGCGCAATGGCTGATTTGGCCTTGGCAAATTTAAAGGCGTTTTTTGAGGAGCGGCCTTTGTTAACTTTGATTCCTGAATGCCAATAAATCATTTTTGAGTTTGTGAGTAAGAAAGCCCGCTATTTGAACTTTTCCAACTTAGTTGGGTCAGTTCAAATAGCGGGCTTTCTATTTTTGGGTTCAGTTTTTAGCGTTTAAATCCGCCACCACCACTTCGGCCACCGCCACCGCCAGAGCGACGGCCATAACCGCCACCTCCACCTCCGCCGCCACCACGCTTGCGCTCGGTCATCATGTCGACGCTGGTGCGTGTGGGATCAGGCTGGCGCTGACCGCCGCCTTGGGTTTTGTGGCCAAAGGCATTGACAC
>DAIQOH010000118.1:0-2303 GCA_036787995.1 Limnohabitans sp.
GGTTGCGACCGTATTTTTCGAATTCGGCTTGGCTGCCATTGGCTTCGGGGCCGCCAGCGCAGAAAGTGCATTTGTCCATCTTTCCGCGCACGCCAAATGTGCCTTGTGAAGGGAACTGTGGCGCGCCAAAGGGGCAGGCATAGGAGCAGTAACCACAACCGATGCACACGTCCTTGTCGTGTAAGACCACGCCTTCGTCGGTTTTATAAAAACAATTGACTGGGCAAACTGCCATGCAAGGTGCGTCTGAGCAGTGCATGCAAGCAACAGAGATGGATTTTTCGCCAGGAACACCGTCGTTCAAGGTGACCACGCGTCGGCGGTTCACACCCCAGGGCACCTCGTGTTCGTTTTTACAAGCGGTGACGCATCCGTTGCACTCGATGCAACGCTCTGCATCACAAATAAATTTCATGCGTGCCATAGATTTTTCTCCTTTAACGCGACGCTTTAAGCACGCTCAACGTTGCAAATAGTGGTCTTGGACTCTTGCATCATGGTGACGCTGTCATAGCCGTAGGTAGTGGCCGTGTTGACTGCTTCGCCTCGCACGATAGGCGCTGCACCACTTGGGTAATGCCCAAGCATGTCCGCACCTTGCCAACGGCCTGAGAAGTGGAAGGGCAAGAACACGGTATCGGTGCCAACACGGGGTGTGACCATGGCCATCACCTTGATGCGGGCACCAGTAGGCGATGTCACCCAAACCTGTTCGCCATTGCGAATGCCGCGGTCAGCGGCCGCCTTGGGGTTGATCTCCACAAACATGTCTTGCTGCAATTCAGCCAGCCAAGGGTTGGAACGTGTCTCTTCGCCACCACCCTCGTATTCGACCAAACGACCTGACGTCATGATGAGCGGGAACTTTTCGTGCACTTTGTCTGCGATGTTTTTGTCTTGCACGGTTTTGTACAAAGTGGGCATACGCCAGAAGGCTTTCTTGTCGGCGTGGGTGGGGTATTTTTCCATCAAGTCAGGACGCGTACCGTAAAGCGGTTCGCGGTGCTGTGGAATGGGGTCTGGGAAGTTCCATACCACGGCGCGGGCCTTGGCATTGCCGAATGGATGGCAACCATGGTTTTGCATGAACACTCGTATCATGCCGCCCGAGTTGTCGGTTTTCCAGTTTTTGCCTTCTGCCAAAGGTTTTTCGGCGTCAGTGAGTTCGTCCCACCATCCGAGTTTCTTCAGCAAGACGTGGTCGAGTTCAGGATAGCCCGTGGTGATGTCGGCGCCCAAAGAATGTGAACCATCTTCCGCCAATAGGTTTTTACCTTCGCGCTCCACACCAAAGTTGGCGCGGAAATTACCGCCGCCGTCCATGACGTGTTTGGAGGTGTCGTACAAATTGGGGGAGCCTGGGTGCTTCAACTCTGGCGAACCCCAGCAAGGCCAAGGCAGACCGAAGTAGTCACCACCAAAGTCATAACCAGTTTCTTTGTCTTTGCCGCCTTTGGACTTCAATGTCTTAACGTCAAAGAGGTGCATATTGCGCATGTGCGCTTTGAGACGCTCTGGGCTTTGGCCGGTGTAACCAATCGTCCAAACCGACTTGTTGATTTCGCGCAAGATGTCTTCGGTCATGGGTTCGTCCATGCCTTTGACTTTTTGCAGTTTGTAGTTCTTGACCAACTCTTTGCCAAAACCGAGTTTTTCGGCCAATTGGTACATGATCATGTGGTCAGAACGGCTTTCCCACAAAGGTTCAATCACTTTTTCGCGCCACTGAATGGAGCGGTTTGATGCCGTACAAGACCCACTGGTTTCAAACTGCGTAGCCGCTGGCAACAAATAGACAGCGCGGTTGGGGTTGTCATCTTCTGGCTTGCCAGGCATGGCGGCCATTGCTGCTGTGGCGGATGGATAGGGATCAACAACCACCAACAAATCCAACTTATCCATCGCGCGCTTCATCTCCAAACCACGGGTTTGTGAGTTAGGTGCATGGCCCCAATAGAAGACGCCTTTGAGGTTGCTGTCTTGGTCAATCAGCTCGTTCTTTTCGAGCACACCGTCAATCCAACGCGAGACGGTGATGCCAGGCTTGCTCATCATGCCGGGGGTGGCGAAGCGGCCTTTGAGCCAATCGAATTCAACACCCCATGCTTTGGCAAAGTGTTTCCAAGATCCTTCGACCAGGCCGTAATAGCCAGGCAGAGAATCGGGGTTCGGGCCGACGTCAGTCGCGCCTTGCACATTGTCGTGGCCACGGAAGATATTGGTACCGCCGCCCGACTTGCCTACGTTACCCAAGGCCAACTGCAAAATGCAAGAGGCACGCACGATGGCGTTACCAATCGTGT
>DAIQOH010000119.1:0-2298 GCA_036787995.1 Limnohabitans sp.
TGAGCCATTCGCAAACCCGCATGTTGCATGGTCAAACACGCTACAACATCAAGAGCCGTTTCTTCGATGAAATGCCCGAGCACACCTTGAAGTGGTTGACACCACAAACAGGTTTGGTATCGCAGGCCATGTGGGGTTCACGGCCCTTGGGTTTTGGTCAAAGCGACCTTAGCCGTGCTGGCTATCAAACCCAATCACCACCCAGCATTCCTCAACGTGCTGCGCCCCAAGCCAGTGGACCCAATGCTTGGGTGCGTGCAGGCTTGCAGGTGTTTCACACCAAGTTCGGTGAAGGTGCGGTGATCTCGGTGGAAGGTTTGGGAGAGGATGCGCGTGCTCAAGTGAAGTTCAACCGGCATGGCGTGAAATGGTTGGCCTTGTCGGTTGCCAAACTCACGCAGGTTTAAGCCAGCACCGGTTCGCTGATAAAGCAATCTCGAAAGCTGAAGTAGCAAGATGTGAAAAACATCGCTGACAACATCAACATGGCGGGCAACAGCAACATCAGCGAAAGTTGACCATCATCGGTCAACATGCTGATGACACTCAAAAACAGACTGGTGGTGACAAAAATCAAAGCCCAAGTCAAACCAAACAGTGCAAATGCACGCCAGTTGCTGACACAGGCCACTACACTGAAAAACAGGCTTTTGACAACAGGTTGCATATGCCAATGAATCAAGGCCGGGGCATGCCAGAACAAAGCTGACAACGGTAAATACAGCACCAAAGAAATCAGCACGGCTTCTTGAAAACGACTGTCATTGGCAATGGTTTCAGTGATTTCGCCACCCAGCAAATACATGCGCGCAAATTCACCCCCATCAACCAATGACGACAAAGCCAAGATGAGACAAAACAACATCGCATAGCAAAAACCTGTGAGCACCATGCGCTTGGATTGAAGAGCACCTTCACGAAAACCAATGAACAAAATCGAAGGCATGGGAAATTTGCCCAACACGGTTTCACGGGATGCCGCCATCAAACCCAAGGACAAGGCAGGCAACAGCACCAGGCCTGTGAAAGCCCCAACCAAAGGCAACAAAGAGGTCAGCGATATGACACCCAAAAAAACAAAGAACAAGCCACTTAATGCCAAGGGTTGACGCCAAAAGCAGCGAATACCTTCTTTGACCCAGGTCACACCGGTGCGTGCAGAAACAATCTGAAGCTTCATGTGTCAGAGCGTCACAGGGTGGTGCAAGCGTTCAAACAGCACACGCTCAAAATGCCCTGGGTCATGGGCTTGTAACAAACTGGCTTCGCGAGGCAAATAAAAGTCCCATAACCGCGAAATCCAAAACCTTAAAGCGGCTGCACGCAACATGGGGTTGAAAAGCGCTCTTTCCGCTGCAGTCAGCGGGCGAATAGCTTCATAGCCTTGCAGCATGGCGTGAAGTCGAGCATCGTCAAATGCGCCAGTGTCTAAATCGATACACCAGTCGTTGAGACAAACACCTAAATCGAATAACCATGTATCAACGCCTGCAAAATAAAAATCAAAGACACCGCTTAATTGATCGTCAACAAACATCACGTTGTTGCGAAAGGCATCTGCGTGAACAGCGCCTTGGGGCAGTGCCGCATAGGCGTAGGAGGCTTGCACATGGTTTTGAAAAGCCAATTCATGTTGCAAGGTTTGTGATTGCAGCTCATTCAGAAAAGGCAAGATATCAGGAACGGTTTGGTTCCACCACGACAAGCCACGCAAATTGGGTTGTTGTTGGTCGTAGCTGCGAGCAGCAAGGTGCATCTGTGCCAACGTGGCGCCCATGGCTTGGCAGTGAGCCGCACTGGGCGTCAGTTGTGAGTTGCCAGCTAAGCGGTTGACCACAGCCGCAGGTTTGTCACCTATGCTTAGCAAAATGTCACCCTGTGTATTGGATTGGGGTGCTGGTACCGGAATGCCTTGGTCCGCCAAATGTTTCATCAAGTGCAAGTAAAAAGGCAGTTGATCGCGGGTGAGCCGCTCGAACAAGGTCAGAACATACTCGCCTTGGTCGGTGGTGAGAAAGTAGTTGGTGTTTTCAATGCCGCTACTGATGCCTTCTAGAGACACCAATTCGCCAAGAGACAGTTGTGCCAATAGATCGCGGGCTTGCTGCTCTGAAACTTCGGTGAAAACGGCCATGGTGAAATAAAACGAGCAGCTAAGTGGGAGGTGATGGCGGATTGTAGGCACAATCCTCTCCATGCAAGAAGACACTCCCACCCTGTTGCTGGTTGACGGTTCCAGCTATTTGTATCGCGCATTTCATGCCATGCCCGATTTGCGGGCCGATCGCAATGACCCGA
>DAIQOH010000120.1:0-2278 GCA_036787995.1 Limnohabitans sp.
ATCACCATCAAGGCCGAGTCCACAGCGGTGAGCACGCGGTAAGTGTCTTCCGAGAAATCTTTGTGGCCGGGAGTGTCGAGCAGGTTGATGACATGCTCGCGGTACAGCATTTGCATCACCGATGACGCTACCGAGATGCCACGCTGTTTTTCAATCTCCATCCAGTCCGAGGTGGCGTGGCGAGAGGCCTTGCGCGCTTTGACCGAACCGGCAATTTGGATGGCGCCCGAAAACAGCAATAGCTTTTCGGTGAGGGTGGTTTTACCCGCGTCGGGGTGGGAGATGATGGCAAAAGTGCGCCGGCGGCGCACTTCGTCTAAAGCTGTTGTCATAAGTCTTTTAAGGTCGGGCCATGATCATAGCGTCAGGCCTTGGGCAGGTTTTTGTCCACGGTGTAATACCGTACTGCGCGAATCAGGGTTTGACGGTCAAAAGGTTTGGCTAAAACCTCATTCACACCTGCCGCATTGCAGCGGTCTATCGCGTCTTGTGCCACATTGGCCGTCAAGGCAACCACTGGCACATTGCAAAACGGTTCGGGGCTGAACTGACGCACCTCAGACACCACTTCAGAGCCATCCATATCGGGCATAACCAAATCGATCAACACCAGATCGAAAACCGTTGAACGCATAGCGTTCAATCCTTGTTGGCCATTGGCTGCTTGCTCGATGATGGCATTGGGGAAACTGCGCATCAAAGTGGTTGACACCAACAATCGGTTGACATCGTTGTCGTCCACCACCAAGACACGAATTGGGGATACGTCTTGGCTGATCGCTAAATTGAAGACGGGTAAAGGATTGGCTGGTTCAGCGCTGACTTTCAATGGCAGGTGCAAGGTGAAGACCGAGCCTTGGCCGAGTTCGCTATGCAAATGCAAACGCCCTTGATGGGTTTTCACCAAGCTGTGGGTGATCGCTAAACCCAAGCCATTGCCTCTGGCGGGTTCACTCAAACGCAAAGAGGTGTTGACATCGTGCACTTGGATGAAGGGTTGGTAAATGCGCTCTTGTTGGCTGGGTGACATGCCAATGCCAGTGTCTTCAATGCGGCAGACCAATTCCAAACCCTGCGGCGATGAGACCACACTGACCTGCATTTGTACATGCCCTTTAGGTGTGAATTTGATGGCATTCCCCAATAGGTTGATGAGCATTTGTGACAAACGGTTTTGGTCTAGCAGCGCCCATGTAGGGACGTCTGGGCTGATGTCGAGACGGTACTCGAGTTGCGCTTCTTGGGCTTGGTTACTCAGGGTATGAAAAGTCTGGCGCAATACCAGTGGCAAGTTGATGACTTGTGGGTGCAAGGTCAATTGCCCCAACCGAATTTGCGAAAAATCCAGCAAATCGTTGATGACGGTCAGCAAATGGGCTGCTGCGTGTTGGGCGCTGTTGACAAAGTCTTTGGATTCTTCAGAGAGTTGTTTGTTGTCATACAACAAGCCCAAGTAACCAATCACCGCATTGAGTGGTGTGCGCATGTCGTGACTGACCATGGCCAGAAATTTGTCCTTGTGTGAATCGGCAATCATCAAGGCAGAAGATAATTTTTCTAAGCGCAGGTTATTGCGGCGCAATTGCACCAAATTTTGTGAGTTGGCCGAGTCATACACAAACACCAAAATGATTTGCGTGAACTCCAGTACCACAATACACGCTGCGCTTTGCAGCAGGTTGTGCCAGTCCTGCCCAGGCCGCATAGGCACATAACCTTGCAGTTGTGCGGTCAGCAACAAAGCGAGTAAGACAAAGCTGAGAAGTACCCAAAAAATGGCCCATGTTCTGCCTACCGTGAACACCGGCAACATGGGCACCACCCCCATGAATACCAACATGGTGGAGGACACGCCATAGGTCAAAGCGGCGTTGAAATAAATCAAAAACATCAAGGTGGTTTGGTAAATCGCATGCACCCATACCAAAGACACACCTCGTCGCCATATCGCGATGTTGGCCGACAACAAAGCAGCACTCATCAAGCAAGACCAGCCTGCTGCAGGGTTTTGCAGTGAAAGCATCAGTGGTCCAAGCGGGATTAAAAAAACAACAGCACCAACAGAGTTCAGCAAAAAATAAAAATTTTGCGAGCTTCTCAAGCTGGGCGGTAATTTGCGCAGAACCCACAAATAAAAAAGGTAATTGGGGTTGTTCATGGTGAATGTCCCTTACAACATCAACCCATTCTAGGGTGCATAGCCAATGCCATTAGAATATTCCTACCGAGGAGCGCTGCAACAACTTCAAAACTGAAGGTGTGAGGCTCGGAACCCTTT
>DAIQOH010000121.1:0-2263 GCA_036787995.1 Limnohabitans sp.
CGATAAGACTGAACTACCTTTAAAGTTGACCCATGGCCACATCTGTCTCATCCAGCACATCAACCGGTACGTCTTCTGGCGTACCGACGGCGCTTGCCACTGCGGCCAGCGTTGCGGCCAACAACCGCACCAACGCCCAAAAGCTTATCACCGCCTTAGGTACAGGTTCCGGTGTTGATGTGGCCTCTTTGGCGCAAAACTTGGTGGACGCCGAGCGAGTACCCAAAGCCAATGCCATCAATGCCAAGATCAGCAAAAACGAGACGCGTATTTCGGGCTATGCCGCCATTGCTTATGTCGCAACGGGTGTGCAAACCGCGCTGAATGCTTTGAAAGATGAGCGCAGTTTCGGGGGTACCACAGCCAGTGTGGCCAACGCAGCAACCGCCACCGCGACTGCTGGACCTACGGCCACAGAAGGCTCACACGCGTTAACCATCACGCAGCTTGCTAAGCCACAGCGAGCGGTGTTTGGTTCAAGTTCATCCGCGGGTTTTTCTGATGCCACCACTGCCATCACTGGTTTGACCGCAGGTAGTTTGAGCCTTGCCCACCCTATCACCTTCCAGCCCTTGGCCAGTGGTGAATCGGTGGCTATCAATGGCTTGCAGTTCACTGCCAGCAGAAGCGTAACTGCAGCTGAAGTGGCTACAGCATTTGCCAGCTTGTCAGCCAATGCAACCACAGGTGGGGGTGCCGCTTATGGCGCCTATACGGGCACCTTCCTCGCGGGTTACAGCACAGGTGCTGCCTCAAATGGCAGCGTAGCGGCTACGCAGACCATAGCGGCCACCAACCCTACCGACATCGTTAAAGAAATCAACGGCAACGCGCCTCTGAGCGGAGTCAAAGCCCAATTGGTTTATTCCGGCAGCGACTACAAAATCGTACTGTCAGGCAAGACCGGTGCTGCCAACACCTTTTCTTTAACAGACAGCACTGCAAAGGTGGTCGGTTTTGACACCGCTAATACCTCTCAGGCCGCAACCGACGCTACTTTCAAAATTAATGGCGTTAGTTTCACCCGCTCCAGCAACCAAGTGGCTGACGCTTTGACGGGGGTATCGCTGGATTTAAAGGCCGTTGGTACCACCTCGATTGATTTGACCCGTGACAATTCGGGATTGAAGTCCAAGGTCCAAGATGTTGTGACCGCCTACAACGAGGCCATGTCCATGCTCAATGTGCTGTCTGATCCCAAATCGACAGTGGAGACTTACGGCGGGGCCCTGGTGGGTGACTCCATGGTGCGAACGGTACGCGAACAATTGCGCAACCTGATGTTTACCGATTCCAGCGCGTCCGCCTCATCCAGCAAGATCAAAAACGTGCGCGATTTGGGTATGAGCATCGATATGAAGGGCACCATGACGCTTGACAATGCCAAGCTCAACGATGCGCTTGCCAATCGTTTTGACCAAGTCGTCACCGCCATGACCGGCAATATGAATGATCTGGGCGAATACAGCACTGCGCCAGCAGGCATAGCAGGAGACGCCTCAAGGGCCTTAACCAAACTGCTCAAGGCGTCGGGACCGGTAAAAACCGTTAGCACCAATGCCGAAACTCAAAATAAGAAATACCAAGAAGACCTTACCAACCTGCAAACCCGCATGGATGCTTTATTGGTCCGGTACCAAAAACAATTTGCCAAAATGGACAGCTTGGTTGGTAGTAACAATTCTCTCAAGGCCAGCTTAAAGAGTACTTTTGACGGCATGAGTAAAAATAATGGTTAACCAATTTACTGGTCTACATAGTTTTTAAAAAAAGAGTGCTGCCAGGCACTCAAGTTTGTATTTCCCGTGCCGAATCATTCGTTATGGATGATGGTTTGCTGGCCATTGCTAGCCCATCAGATATCCCACAACGGAGAAAATCATGGTCAATGACATTGGAAAAATTGATGCCCAAGCCACTCAGGTGCCTTCTGTAGAGAAGGCCACAGGGCCTGTTGCTGCAAAGGCCACTGCCATTCAAAAGCCACAGACTATTCAAGCACCTGTCAAAGCTGAAATAACCCTGGATGTTAAGCAGCAAGAAAAACTGGTTAAAGAGGCGATTTCTAAGTTGAATGAACATGCCAAGGCCAGTAATCTGCAGCTGGGATTTCGCATGGATCCCCATATCAATGGCCCTGTGATTACTGTTCATAACACCCATACCGGTGAATTGGTCAGAACCATTCCTTCAGAAGAAGTTTTACGCGTAGCTAAAAGCATTGATTTGCTCAAAGGCGTCATTTTTAGCGAAAAAATGTAAA
>DAIQOH010000122.1:0-2253 GCA_036787995.1 Limnohabitans sp.
ATGCGGTTGATAACCTCAGCAATGTGGCACAAAACACCACTGAATCCCGCAGCAAGATTGCTGATACGGATTACGCTCAGGCAACCAGTGATCTGGCAAGGCAGCAAATCATTCAGCAAGCAGGCACGGCCATGCTGGCACAGGCAAACCAAATGCCGAACATGGTGTTGGCCTTGCTTAGATAAGTTCGTTGAAAACTCGGCGTCTAAAAGCCCATGCTTTTCAGCATGGGCTTTTTTAATGGGCCTCTAACATGCCAAGAGTTGACAATGGGACCTCGTGAGGAAAGGACAAGTCAAGTGCGCGGCCAATGATGAGCTTGATGGCCAAGGTTTCGTAGGATTGCCCAGCGATTGCATGGTAGTGGTGCATTAGTCGATCTGAAAGGACATCGCCAGCCTCTATTTCTAAGCTGGCCAATAAACAAGCTGCGCGGTCGTCCTGTAAACCTAATGCGGATTTGACCAACACCAGTGCTGTAGCCTTATCGCCAGAGGCTTGAGCAACTTTGGCAGACAAGTACATCAGGTTTGTAAAGTAACTGGGGTTCTGCGACACTTGTTGGTGTAAATGCTCAAGGGCCTTGGTGGCAGCCAACAGATCGCCCACACTTAATTCGATTTCGACCTGTTCGCAGTCCAAAGCGGGTTGATCCATTTCGTTTGCAAAAGCGCTGGCTTTTTGCAACCATTCCCACGCTATTTCTGTGCGCTTGTTTTTTCTGGCCAAGCCAGCCAAGGAAAGGCAAGCTGAGACAGCTTGTTCGTTATGGGCAGGTTCCATCAATGGATGTTGACAGGAATGGGATTGTTCTAGATACCGCCTCAAAAATTTCTCAGCCTCATCAGCGCGCCCTGCGCTTGCCATGGCCATGCCCGTGGCAAAGCACAAGGGGTCGCCCACCACAGCGTGTAATTTTGCGCACCATTGCGCAGATTCCTCTAGCCGACCTTGGCCACGCCTCATGTCCATCACTACCGCCACCAGCTTGGGCAGATAAGCCAAGCCAGACCATTCTGTACTGGGCAAGTTATCGATGAGTTTCACCACTTTCTCCAGTATCTGTTGGCCTTCTCGGGGGTGTTCATGCAGCAGGGTCGCGGCCAATTTATAGGCAGGGAAAATTTCATACGGTTGCTCTTGATGAACGCGACGCAGCAAGAGCAAGTTGCGATGGCGTTTGCGGTCCCGCTCTTCAGGCAGCGCATACCCGTGGTCTGCCAACACCACGCCAGAATCTGGCCAATAGCTTTGGCCTAGACTGAGCAAGCTTTTAGAAACGTCTTCATGCACCCGTCCCGAAAAGCGGATCTCGGGGTGGTTTCTAAACAAGCGAAGCGATTTGAAGGCAAGCTCTACCTCAGATTGACCTATGGTTGGGTCAGAGCTGGTGGTTGGAGGTCCGTACAAATCGATGGTCACCACTTGCGCCATGCAATCGCTGCGCTGCAAGGCGATTGCTAAAGCACTGGCACTGTCGCTGGCCAATATTTGATCGGCGTCAAGACTCAATATCCACGGCTGCGTGGCCGCTTCAAGGGCTGAATTGCGCGCGGCGGCAAAGTCGTCTGTCCAATCAAAGTGCAAAACCTTAGCACCCATGGCTGTTGCAATGGCCACGGTGTCGTCAGTGCTGCCAGTGTCCACCACCACGATTTCTGCAGCGATTCCTTGGACCGACGCGAGAGCCTTTGGCAAATGGAGGGACTCATTGCGCACGATCATGCAAACGCTCAAAGGCAAGATTTCGGACATGTGGCCACCCTATGTTAAGGACACGAGTAGGTAGCTTAACGCTGGCCTGCAATTTGCGTTATTTGATATGAAGCACATGTTTATAAATGCTTTTTAATTCATTTTGTACTGTTTTGTCGAAAATTTGAAGATGCAGTGGATGCATTGAGTCGGTTGAGCATCAAAATGATCGCGGGAAAAAATGGATAAATATGCAATTGACAGCCATAAATTGATTTATCACCCCAAAAGGATGGCTCAATTTTTAGACGTGCAAGACAGCTGGGAAAAGGCCAAATCAGTCTATCCCATCTACATTGAAGTCTCACCCGTGGGTGCATGCAACCACCGCTGTACCTTTTGTTCGGTTGATTACATTGGCTACAAAAGCAATATGTTGGATGCCAGTTTATTTTCTGAACGGCTTCATGAAATGGGTACGTTGGGTGTCAAAAGCATCATTTATGCAGGCGAAGGCGAGCCCCTGCTGCACAAAAAAATAAACGACATGGTGGAAGC
>DAIQOH010000123.1:0-2230 GCA_036787995.1 Limnohabitans sp.
TTGCAAGTTTTCCAAGCGGTACGCAAAGTGTTTCATGGTGTCCTGGGTGTGCGCTTATCTGCAACCGACTGGATTGAAGGCGGTTGGACCTTGGAAGAAACCGCCGACTTTGCCCTGATGCTCAAGCAAGCAGGGGCTGACTACATCCATATTTCTTCTGGCGGCATTGCGCCTCAGCAAAAAATCAACATAGGTCCTGGCTACCAAGTACCGTTTGCGCACCATGTACGGCAAAAAACCCATATGCCCACCATCGCTGTAGGTCTGATCACGCAACCTCAACAAGCAGAAGATATCTTGGTCAAGGGCGAAGCCGATTTGGTGGCTTTGGGTCGAAGCTTTTTATACAAACCGCGTTGGGGTTGGGAAGCAGCTGCGGCTTTGGGTGGTCAAGTTCAAGCTACCCAGCAATACTGGCGCAGCCTGCCCAAAGAGGCTAACGGTATTTTTGGGGACGCCAAAATCGGTATGCGTTAAGACTCGGTGTCTGCTTTTAAGCCATCCATGACAGTGGGATAACGCAAACGCAATCCCAACTCTTGCGTCATGCGTTTGGCGTGTATGCGCCTAGACTCGTTCAAAAAACTCATCACCATGGGCGAGAGTTCAACCATTGCTTGCTCGCGGCTGATGCGTTTGGGTTGGGACAAGCCCCACAGCGCTGCGGCGCTGTCCATGTAGTCGCCCATTTTCATGTCGGTGTTGTCGCACACATTCATGGTACGCAAAGGCTTACCGCGCCACAGTGCCAATACCGTGGCGCGGGCCAAATCATCGGCATGGATATGGTTGGTGTACACATCCTCTTGCGCTTGCAATACGGGTGTGCAGCGCAACAATCGCTCACGCGGCGTACCCCCTTCACGGTCTAGCGCGTAAATACCAGGTATGCGCAGCACTTGGGTTCTGGGATAACCGCTTTTGCCCAAAAAATTCACCCAGTCTTGGGCATCAACACGGCGTTTCGCTCTGGCACTTTGGGGTTGAAGTCGATGTGTTTCGTCGATCCATGCACCATCACAGTCACCATAGACGCCTGTGGTTGAACCGTAAACCAACACCGAAGGCAGACTGCGTAAGCGCAGTGCCAATACCAAGGCACGGGTACGTGGGTCAGTCTGACCTTCAAGAGGCGGTGGTGCCATGTGCACCACATGCGTTGCCACGCCTGCTAAACGCCTGAGGGTTTGGGGTTGGTCCAAATCGCCCAGCAAGGGGGTGATGCCTTTGTGCTGAAACGCCAGCAAACGCTGGCTTGAACTGGTCAGAGCTATCAGACGTGACGAGGCATTAAGCAACCCTGCCACACGCATACCCACATCGCCACAACCGACGATCAACACGCGAGGTCGGCGAAACCTTGCGGGCAAGGCACCAAGAGGACTTTGAATTGAAGGCAAAATCTACGCTTTCGATAGCAAACAGTTCTCCAAGGATAACAAGCATGGCTTTTCAGATTGTGGTGCAACCCAGCGGGCGCAGTTTCACTGTGGATGGCAACGAAACTTTACTGGCCGCGGGCGTACGCCAAGGCTTGAACATGCCTTATGGCTGCAAAGACGGCGCATGTGGTTCTTGCAAATGCAAAAAACTCAGTGGAGAAGTACAACTGGGCAGCTACCAAACCAAAGCCTTGAGCGACGACGAGCGCGCCCAAGGCATGGTATTGACCTGTTGCGCCACGGCTTTGTCGGATGTGGTGTTGGAGTCCAAACAAGTCACTTCAGCGGACGCTTTCCCCATGAAAAAAATGCCCGTTCGCGTTGCCGCCATGGAAAAAATGTCAACCGATGTGATGCGGCTTCTCTTGCAGCTTCCAGCCACCGAGGTGTTGCAATTTCATGCGGGTCAATATGTGGAGTTTTTGCTGCGTGATGGGTCTCGTCGCGCTTATTCCATGGCCAATGCACCGCACACCATTTCAGCAGATGCCCCCAAAATCGAACTGCATATCCGTCACATGCCTGGGGGGAAATTCACCGACCATGTGTTTGGTGTCATGAAAGAAAAAGATATTCAGCGCATTGAAGGACCGCAAGGCAGCTTTTACTTGCGTGAAGACAGTGATGCACCCATGGTACTGCTGGCTTCAGGTACAGGCTTTGCTCCCATCAAAGCCTTGATGGAGCACATGCAACACAAGGGCATCACACGCCCTACACGTTTGTACTGGGGTGGTCGTCGCCCTGCTGATTTGTATATGCACGATTGGGTATTGGCGCAACTGCCT
>DAIQOH010000124.1:0-2207 GCA_036787995.1 Limnohabitans sp.
GGCGCAACAGCAAAGACACTTGGCGGTAGGCCACGGCTTGCTTGGACAAATCGTCGTACACGATCAAAGCGTCTTCGCCGCGGTCACGGAAGTATTCGCCCATGGTGCAGCCTGAGTAGGCAGACACGTACTGCATGGCGGCGGATTCAGATGCAGACGCGGCCACCACGATGGTGTAGTCCATGGCGCCGGCTTGCTCAAGAGAGCGCACCACGTTTTTGATCGATGAAGCCTTCTGTCCGATGGCCACATAAATACAGGTCATGTTCTGACCTTTTTGGTTGATGATGGCGTCAATCGCGACAGCGGTTTTACCGGTCTGACGGTCACCAATGATCAATTCGCGCTGGCCACGGCCCACAGGCACCATGGAGTCAATCGACTTCAGGCCAGTTTGCATGGGTTGGTCCACCGATTGACGGGCGATCACACCAGGCGCCACTTTTTCAATCACGTCGGTCAATTTGGCGTTGATAGGGCCTTTGCCATCGATGGGGTGACCCAAGGCGTTGACCACGCGGCCAATCAACTCAGGGCCCACAGGCACTTCCAAAATGCGACCGGTGCACTTGACCGTGTCGCCTTCGGAAATGTGTTCGTATTCACCCAATATCACCGCGCCGACGGAATCGCGCTCTAAGTTCAGCGCCAAGCCGAAGGTGTTGTTGGGGAACTCCAGCATCTCGCCTTGCATCACATCGGACAAGCCGTGGATGCGGCAAATACCGTCGGTGACCGAAATCACAGTGCCTTGGTTACGCACATGGGTATTGCCTGTCGAGCCCTCGATACGGGTTTTGATCAGTTCAGAGATTTCTGCGGGATTGAGTTGCATGACTCTTTCCTTCTTCCTATGGTTGGGCCAACCTGTGAGCGGGATGCTCAGGCGGTCAGCGCGACTTTCATTTGTTCCAAACGGGCTTTGACCGAGGTGTCAAGCACCTCGTCGCCGACCACCACTCGCACACCGCCTATGAGCTCGGGCTCGAGAGCCACTTGCACATGGAGTTTGCTGCCAAAACGCTTTTCAAGCACCTTGGCCAAATCGTCAAGGGCAGCGCCCTCGATGGGGAATGCACTGTGCACCACCGCTTTTTTGACACCGCTTTGCGCATCCAACAAGGCATGAAAGTGCTGGGCAATTTCACTCAGCACGCCCAAGCGGCCGTTGTCGATCAAGGTGGTCAAAAAATGGATGGCCACAGGTGGCAAATTTTGGGGACCTGCTTGGGTAAACAAGTCAAGTACCTGGGCATCAGAAGTCTTGGGGTCATGGGCATACTGCTGCAAACCAGGGTCGGCAGCAACCATGGCCAAGCCATCCAACCACGCCACAGCAGAGGCAGCATCTGCCTTGACGACTTGGAACAAGGCTTCAGCGTAAGGACGCGCAATGGTGGCGAGTTCAGCCATGGTGATGCGTCCTCAAAGCTCAGTCTTCAGACGGCTTAGTAAGTCTGCATGCGCACTGGCATTGACTTCTTTGCGCAAAATTTGCTCTGCGCCCTTGACCGCCAAAACAGCCACCTGGTCACGCAAGGCCTCGCGGCCTTTGATCATGGCCTGCTCGGCTTCGGCTTTGGCCGCAGCAATGATTTTGTTGGCCTCTTCCGTTGCACGCGTACGCGCTTCTTCCACAATCACCGACGCACGGTGTTCGGCGTCTGCGATACGGTTGGCTGCTTCGTTGCGGGTTTTGGCCAGCTCGACCTCGACATGCTTGTGCGCATTCGATAACTCGATGCGCGCATGCTCAGCGGCCTTGAGGCCATGGGCGATTTTTTCAGCTCGCTCATCCAGCGCGCCTGCAATGGGGGGCCACACGAACTTCATCGTGAACCACACCAAAATAGCAAAAACGATGGCCTGAACAAACAGGGTTGCGTTAATACTCACGTCAACACCTCTCTAAAGGAAGGTTGCAAGTTACTTGAGGACGAAAGGATTGGCAAAAGCAAACATCATGGCAATACCCACGCCAATCAAGAAAGCCGCGTCAATCAAACCAGCCAACAAGAACATTTTGGTTTGCAACTCATTCATCAGCTCGGGCTGACGGGCAGCAGCTTCAAGGTATTTGCTGCCCATGATGCCAATACCAATACAAGCACCAATAGCGCCAAGTCCAATAATGAGGCCGGCAGCCAGTGCGACTAAACCAAGTACGTGTTCCATGAGAAGCTCCTAAGCAAGATGATGGAAGGTTG
>DAIQOH010000125.1:0-2188 GCA_036787995.1 Limnohabitans sp.
TGCGGATGTCACTCACCAGCACTTGCGGCGAATCTTCGGGTGTGGCCGTCTCCAGCTCTTGCAGCACCTCACGCGGGTGGGTAAAACTGCGCGTGGGCAAGTTTTCTCGCATCAAGGCTTTTTCCAGCACGAAGCGGATGGACTGGTCGTCGTCAACAATCCAAATAGGTTTCATCGCAGCACTACACCTTGTCATGCGCCTAAGCGCTTTACTCTTGTCAGGGCAAGGGAATCAAAATTTTGAAATCCGTTAATCCTGGCTGACTTTCACATTCAATCAAACCTTGGTGCTGTTGCACAAAGGATTGCGCCAAATTCAATCCCAACCCAGAGCCGCCGTCACGCCCCGACACCAAGGGGTGAAACAACCGCTCCCGAATGTCTTCGGGAATGCCTGGGCCGTTGTCGATGACATGCAATTCCAGTGCCAAGCGAAAGCGTTTTTTCACAAACGTGACCTGACGCGCAATGCGGGTGGCCAAAATGATTTGCGCATCTCCCAAGGCCATGCGCTCGCGCAAAGCCAAAGCGGCGTTGTGGGCAATATTGAGCACGGCTTGGATAAGCTGCTCCACGTCACCGCGAAACTCTGGCAACGAGGTGTCATAGTCGCGCCGCACCTGCAAACCCTTGGGAAATTCGGCCAAGATCAGGGTGCGTACCCGCTCACAGACCTCGTGGATATTGACATTGCCCACCACTTGAGGGCGTCTGTGGGGCGCCAACAAGCGGTCCACCAAGGTTTGCAATCGGTCGGCCTCGCGAACAATGACTTGGGTGTATTCGGTCAGGTCACGCGAATCAAGCTCGAGTTGCAGCAACTGCGCCGCTCCACGGATGCCACCCAAAGGGTTTTTGATTTCATGCGCCAAATTGCGAATGAGCTCTTTGTTGGCCTGTGCCTGCTCCATTTGCCGCTCTTCGCGGTCTTGGCGGGTCTGGGTTTCTTGGGGCAGCAACTCCACCACTACCTCGTCAGAGGTTTCGGTGGTGGCCACCACCACGTGCACCGCGTAAGGCTCGGCCCCCGGACGCTTGAGTTGGTCATCAAAACGCAGGGCTGCAAAATCGTGGCGTCTGGCGCCTGCTATGGCTTGGCGCATGGCTTGGGTATCGACAAACAACGCGGGTGCATCCGCGCCATGCAAGCTGCGTCGCGATAAGCCCATCACATCTTCAAACGAGGCATTGGCAAACAACACGCTGTCGTCAGCCTGCACCACCAGCACCAAGGTAGCTAGCAAGTCGAGGGCAGCAAAACGTTCAATAGGCATGGTGTGTCTCAGGGCAAACGTGAGAGTTCGCGCTTCAAGGCGGCTTGGTCAGCTGCGCAACGCTGCACCGTTTGGTTGTCGGTAGCGGATTGGCAGCG
The DNA here is from genome assembly GCA_036787995.1 of Limnohabitans sp. Classification (GTDB taxonomy): domain Bacteria; phylum Pseudomonadota; class Gammaproteobacteria; order Burkholderiales; family Burkholderiaceae_C; genus Limnohabitans. Next base: position 1,373 of record DAIQOH010000125.1, read on the forward strand.
CTCAGTCAGGCGCTTGAGTTCATGGCTCAAAATGTCTTTGGCCTGCCCGTCACGCTCACGTTGGGTCAGTGTGTCCACCCGTTGTGTGGGTGGCTTGGTGGCGGCAGGGACCGCCGCACTGGCTGATGCGGGCTTGGCTGGCTGAGGAACTTGGGTTTCTTCCAAGGTGCTGATGGTGACCGATTCACACGACTGGTCTGGCTGGGGTTGGTTGGTATAAAGATTGCCGCAACGCCACACGGGCACTGCCGCTTCATGGCCCATGGCAACCATGCCATTGACACACAAAGCCAAGCCTGAGAAATAGCCACCAAGTTTCATGCCTGCAAGTGTCCTTTTAACAACCGACTTTTGCCATGTGAGCTGTGCACCTGTGCCTCCCAAAAAAAAGGACGGCGCTGGGCCGTCCTTTGGGTTGCGATCGACCTGTGCGGCTCAGAGTGAGTAATACATGTCGAATTCCACCGGATGGGTGGCCATGCGAAAACGTGTGACTTCTTGCATTTTGAGTTCGATGTAAGCATCGATCATGCTGTCAGTGAACACGCCGCCTTTGGTCAAGAACGCACGGCCCTTGTCCAAATACTCCAGGGCTTGGTCCAAGCTGTGGCACACGGTGGGCACCAATGCGTCCTCCTCGGGTGGCAAGTGGTACAGGTCTTTGGTGGCGGCTTCGCCGGGGTGGATTTTGTTTTCGATACCGTCCAAGCCCGCCATCATCAATGCGGTGAAGCACAGATAAGGGTTGGCCATGGGATCGGGGAAACGTGCCTCGATGCGGCGTGCTTTGTCAGAAGCCACGTGGGGAATACGGAT
>DAIQOH010000126.1:0-2186 GCA_036787995.1 Limnohabitans sp.
CCCGTTTGAAATGTTTCGCAAACCCCAGCCGCTTTGACGCATGGGCGAATGCCGCCCCAAAACGTGGTGTCTAACAAAATGACATCCACCGCAGGGTCGCGCACATTGGTGGCGAGTTGTTCGAAATTGATGACCACCGTATTGGTTGCGAGTGGTATGCGTACTTTCTCACGCACGCGGCGCATGCCGTTCAATCCCCATGTGGGGTCTTCAAAATAATCGTTGTTCAGGTCTTCAATAGCGAGACCAAAACGGATGGCTGCTTCTGCACTCAGCGCAGCATTGGGGTCGTAACGCACGCTGTCGGGCCCCACCGCATGGGCCATGGCACGAAAAGCTTCTAGCTCATAGTCAGGCGCAAATACACCGCCTTTGAGTTTGTGCGCTGTGAATCCGTGGGATGCCTTCAATGCTTTGGCTTCAGTCACCAATTGCTCTACTGTGCGAATTTCTCCTGCACCCGTTTGCGCATTGGGGTATCTAAAAAACAAGTAGCTTGCAAAGCCAACGGTATCGCGAACTTTTCCGCCTAATAAATCGTAGACAGGAACATTTAAAAACTTGCCCATGATGTCTAAGCATGCAAATTCCAAAGCAGCATGCAATTGGGTACGGTTGTTATACAAACTTGCAGTGGGGTTGCAAATTTTGAAGCGCATCGCTTCCAATTCAAACGGGTTATGGCCTACCAAATAGGTTTTGAGTTGACGAAAAGCTGCCTCCGCGCTTTCGCCTCCACCACCCATCTCTCCCAAACCGATCAAGCCATCATCAGTTTCTACTTCCACCAAGGTGCGAACAAAGCGTCCCCAATGTGCGCCGTTTGAATGGCGTAGCGGCGCATGCAAGGGAACAGTGACTGTGGTGGCGCGGATGTCGATAATTTTTGGATATTTCATGGAGTGGCCTCTAGATGGTCATGGAGTGCTTGCAGCAAACCTTGGGTACGAATAGCTTGAAGATAGTGCGTGACCAACTCTATCCAAGCCCAATCGTTTGAAGGGGCATCGCCCCAAATGGAGGCGATCTGTAATAGTGACAACACGCACTGTTGGTCATCGCCCCAATGTTGATGGGCCAAGGCTTGCAAATTTTTAGCAAGCGGATCAGACCATGTGTACGCATTGCCTGATTCGTCCACACCTTTTAAAAACCGAATCCAACAAGCCGTTGCAAATGCAAGATGCGTGGGCATTTGATTTGCTAATCGGTTGGCCGTGTAGGTTGGCAACCATCGCAAAGGCAATTTCAAAGAATTGTCTGAACAGATTTGCAAGGCGCGATGCTGCAATGCAGGGTTGGCAAAGCGTTCTAGCAATGCATCGCGATAAGCATCAAGATGCGGACGACGCACAAAAGGGGCAATATCTTCGGTCATCAGCCGATGCGCGAAGTTTCTAAGCGGAGAAGTTGCCATGCAGTCTGCGATGGTGGATAACCCAAGCACAGCTCCCATAGCTGCTAAGGCAGAGTGGCTGGCGTTGAGCATGCGTAACTTGGCTTCTTCAAAAGGCTGCACATCGCTAACCACTTGCACGCCGACGCTTTGCAGTACTTGCGCGTCGCTCGGGTCAGCCAACTTATCTTCAATCACCCATTCCCAAAACGACTCTGTAGAAAGTGCAATCTTGTCTTCTACGCCCAAAGCATCACGCGCGGCTGAAAGACAAGCGTCACTACTTTGCGGAACGATGCGGTCCACCATGCTGTTGGGAAAGAAACAATATTTTTTTATCCATGCATGTAATTGGGTTGTGTCACCAAGATTTTTAACTGCACTGTCTTGGTTTGTATGCATTAAGGTGTTCAAGCATAAGTCTCGCAATCTATCGCCGTTGTGGCTCAAGTTATCGCAAGAGGCCACTGTTAGCCGCGCAGCAGATGAAGCCCCAAGTTGCGCGAAGCGCGCCGCAAAACCTTCTAAAAGTAATTGCGCTAACGCGCTGTCATAGCCTTTTTCAGTCACCGTCAAAGTGACCCATCGTGTGTCAGCCGATGCCAATTTATCTACAACACGCTGGCGCTCTAGCGCGGCCACACAACCATCTTGGATGGCACGAATCGTCTGCCAATGGCTGGCTTGTGCGCTAGCCACTTGCACCGCGTATTGCCAACCTTGTGTCTTTAAAGCAGCCAAGACATCTGGGTTGTGCATCGCCACACCAAACACGCCCCAGCGCTTGTCG
>DAIQOH010000127.1:0-1961 GCA_036787995.1 Limnohabitans sp.
GTCATCATGGCTTTTGGCAATCCCGCTCAACAGCAGCGGTTTTTGCCCGGCATCGCCAGTGGCGAGGTGTGGTGGAGCCAAGGCTACAGCGAGCCAGGCTCGGGCTCTGACCTCGCATCGCTGAAAACCCGGGCCGATCGGGTGGGTGACAAGTACATCGTCAACGGCCAAAAAACCTGGACCACCTTGGCCCAGTTTGGCGAGTGGATTTTTTGCTTGGTGCGCACCAGCAACGAGGGCAAACCGCAAACTGGCATTTCGTTTTTGCTGATCGACATGAAATCCAAGGGCGTGAGTGTGCGCCCGATCAAACTGCTGGACGGTGAATGCGAGGTCAACGAGGTCTGGTTTGACAACGTGGAAGTCCCGGTCGAGAACCTGATTGGCGAAGAAAACAAGGGTTGGAACTACGCCAAATATTTGTTGGCGCACGAGCGCACCAACATCGCCGATGTCAACCGCGCCAAGCGAGAGTTGGAGCGCTTGAAGCGCATCGCCAAAGCCGAAGGCGTGTGGGACGACTTGCGTTTCAGAGATGAAATCGCCAAGCTCGAAGTGGACGTCATCGCCTTGGAGATGATGGTGCTGCGGGTGTTGAGCGCTGAGAAATCGGGCAAGCAGTCGCTGGACATTGCCGGCCTTTTAAAGATTCGCGGCTCTGAAATTCAACAGCGCTACAGCGAACTCATGATGATGGCCGCTGGCCCGTTCAGCCTGCCTTTCATTCAAGAAGCCATGGACGCCGGTTGGCAAGGCGACCATGTGGGCGCGGCGCACTGTGCGCCCTTAGCGTCCACGTATTTCAATATGCGCAAGACCACCATTTATGGCGGATCGAATGAAGTGCAACGCAACATCGTTGCGCAAACCGTTTTGGGGTGAACCATGGACTTTGATTTTTCAGACGAACAAGAGCAACTGCGCGACGCAGTCCGCAAATGGGTGGACAAGGCTTACAGCTTTGACCAGCGGCGCAGTGTGGTCGCGGCTGGTGGTTTTTCGGCCAGCGCTTACCAAGCCATGGCCGAATTGGGCTTGTGTGGCCTGTATGTGCAAGACGCTTATGGCGGAATGAACATGGGGCCCACCGAGGGCATGGTGGCGATGGAGGAGTTGGGGCGTGGCATGGTGCTCGAACCTTTGGCCCACACCTGGATTTGCACCGCGGTGCTCCAAGCCTTCGCCCCCGAAGACCTGAAAACCGAATGGCTGCCCCGTTTGGCCGGTGGCGAGGCCTTGTTGGTGTTGGCCCATCATGAAAAGGGCACGCGCTACGACCTGCACACATGCCACGCCACCGCCCAGCAAGTGGGTGGCGCATGGCAAGTCACTGGCCGCAAGAGCTTGGTACCAGCAGGTGACCACGCCCATGGCTTCTTGGTGCCAGCGATTGCGAACGGCCAACAAGCTTTGTTCTTGGTGCCACGCAGTGCCGCCACCAACACCAGCCATGCCTACCATGCACAAGACGGCAGTCGCATGAGCGAGCTGCACCTGACAGACGCAGCCGCCCAGCTCATCACACGGGATGGATTGGCCGCTTTGCAGCTGGCGGTGGACGTGGGTGCCACGGCCTTGTGTGCCGAGGCCGTGGGTTTGATGGAAAAAACCTTGGCGGTGACGGTGGAGTACCTCAACACCCGCAAACAGTTTGGTGTGGCCATCGCCAGCTTTCAGGCGCTGCGCCATCGCGTGGCCGACATGAAAATGCAGCTGGAGCTGAGTCGCTCTATGAGCTATTACGCCACGCTCAAACTCAACGCACCCGCCGAGGAACGCAGCTTGGCAGTGTCACGCGCCAAGTACCAAATTGGGCGCTCCACCCGCCATGTGGGCCAAGAAGCGGTGCAACTGCACGGCGGCATTGGTGTGACCGACGAGTACATCGTCAGCCATTGCTTTAAGCGTTTGACGCAAATCGAACTCAGCTTGGGCGACAGCTTGCACCACTTGGGCCAGGT
>DAIQOH010000128.1:0-1873 GCA_036787995.1 Limnohabitans sp.
ATTCGACCAAACGGCCAGACGTCATGATGAGCGGGAACTTCTCATGCACTTTGTCGGCGATGTTTTTGTCTTGCACGGTTTTGAACAAGGTGGGGAGACGCCAGAACGCTTTCCTGTCGGCGTGGGTGGGGTACTTTTCCATCAAGTCTGGACGCGTACCGTAGAGCGGTTCGCGGTGCTGAGGGATCGGGTCAGGGAAATTCCACACCACGGCACGGGCCTTGGCGTTGCCAAACGGATGGCAACCATGGTTTTGCATGAAGACGCGAATCATGCCGCCCGAGTTATCGGTCTTCCAGTTTTTGCCTTCGGCCAACGGCTTTTCAGCATCGGTGAGTTCGTCCCACCAACCGAGCTTTTTGAGCAAGACGTGGTCGAGTTCTGGATAGCCCGTGGTGATGTCGGCACCCAAAGAGTGGGAGCCGTCTTCTGCCAAAAGATTTTTGCCTTCACGCTCTACGCCGAAGTTTGCGCGGAAGTTACCGCCGCCTTCCATGACGTGTTTGGAGGTGTCATACAAATTAGGTGAACCGGGATGCTTCAGCTCTGGCGTGCCCCAGCATGGCCATGGCAGGCCGAAGTAGTCACCACCGAAGTCGTAGCCCGTTTCTTTGTCTTTGCCGCCTTTGGACTTCAAAGTCTTGACGTCAAAAAGGTGCATATTGCGCATATGCGCTTTGAGACGCTCTGGGCTTTGGCCGGTATAGCCAATCGTCCAGACCGACTTATTGATTTCGCGCAAGATTTCTTCGGGCATGGGTTCGTCCATGCCTTTGACTTTTTGCAGTTTGTAGTTTTTGACCAACTCTTTGCCAAAACCAAGCTTCTCAGCCAATTGGTACATGATCATGTGGTCAGAACGACTCTCCCACAAAGGCTCGATCACTTTGTCGCGCCATTGCAAAGAGCGGTTCGAAGCAGTGCATGAGCCACTGGTTTCAAACTGGGTGGCGGCGGGAAGCAAGTAGACCGCGCGGTTAGGGTTGGCATCTTCTGGCTTACCAGGCATGGCAGCCATCGCAGCGGTAGCAGAAGGATAAGGATCCACCACGACCAACAAGTCCAACTTGTCCATTGCGCGCTTCATCTCTAATCCGCGAGATTGCGAATTAGGCGCGTGGCCCCAGAAAAATACTCCCTTGAGGTTGCTTTCTTGATCGATCAACTCATTCTTTTCAAGAACACCGTCGATCCAGCGTGAAACGGTAATGCCAGGCTTACTCATCATGGCAGGGCTAGCAAAGCGGCCTTTGAGCCAATCGAATTCAACGCCCCATGCTTTGGCAAAGTGTTTCCAAGAGCCCTCTACGATGCCGTAGTAACCAGGCAAAGAATCTGGGTTAGGTCCAACGTCGGTCGCGCCTTGCACGTTATCGTGGCCACGGAAGATGTTGGTGCCACCACCTGACTTGCCCACATTGCCCAAGGCCAACTGCAAAATGCAAGAGGCACGCACGATGGCGTTACCAATCGTGTGCTGGGTTTGACCCATACACCAAACAATGGTGCCAGGACGGTTTTCATGCAACCAAGTCGCCACTTTGAGCAATTGCTCTGGGCCCACGCCACAGGCTTCTTCGACCTTGTCTGGCGTCCACTTGGCCAAGACTTCTTCTTTGACCTTGTCCATGCCGTAGACACGGTCGTTGATGTACTTTTTGTCTTCCCAGCCGTTCTTGAAAATGATGTGCAACAAGCCGAACAAGAAGGCGATATCAGAGCCTGAACGGATACGCACGTATTCGTCAGCCCTGGCCGCAGTACGTGTAAAGCGTGGATCGACCACGATCATCTTGCAGCCGTTCTCTTTGGCGTGGAGCATGTGCAACAAAGAGACAGGGTGCGCTTCGGCTGCGTTGGAGCCGATGTACAT
>DAIQOH010000129.1:0-1871 GCA_036787995.1 Limnohabitans sp.
TGATCGAGGAGAAAGCGAATTACTTCTTCACAGGCTCATCAGGCTTCTTGTCGTTGCCTTCGATGAATGGGCTCCATGGCTTGGCCTTGACAGGACCAGGCGTCTTCCACACCACATTGAATTGTCCATCAGCTTTCACTTCGCCGATAAACACGGACTTGTGCAAGTGGTGGTTCTTCTCATCCATCTTGGATGTAATACCACTTGGTGCAGTGAATGTTTGACCTGACATGGCAGCAATCACTTTATCCACATCTGTAGATTTGGCTTTTTCAACCGCTTGCTTCCACATGTTGATACCGATATAGGTAGCTTCCATCGGGTCGTTGGTCAAAGGCTTGTCTTTATGACCTGCGATTCCCTTGGCTTTGGCGTAGTCGCTCCACTTCTTGATGAATGCATCGTTGGTGGGGTTCTTGATGCTCATGAAATAGTTCCATGCAGCCAAGTGACCGACCAAAGGCTTGGTGTCAACACCGCGCAACTCTTCTTCGCCAACTGAGAAAGCCACAACGGGAACGTCTTTAGCCTTCAAACCTGCGTTGCCGAGTTCTTTGTAGAAAGGCACGTTGGAGTCACCGTTGATGGTGGAGACCACTGCTGTTTTGCCACCCGTAGAGAATTTCTTGATATCAGCCACGATGGTTTGGTAGTCTGAGTGACCGAAAGGTGTGTACTTCTCGTCGATATCAGATTCTTTCACGCCCTTGCTCTTCAAATAAGCGCGCAAGATTTTGTTGGTAGTACGTGGGTACACATAGTCGGTACCGAGCAATACCCAACGCTTAGCAGCGCCGCCATCTTTGCTCATCAAATAATCAACCGCAGGAATCGCTTGTTGGTTAGGTGCTGCACCTGTGTAGAAGACGTTTTTGCTGAGCTCTTCACCTTCGTACTGAACGGGGTAAAACAACAAGCCGTTCATTTCTTCCACGACTGGCAAAACAGACTTACGTGACACAGACGTCCAGCAACCGAAGATCACAGACACTTTGTCTTGCCCGAGCAATTGCTTGGTTTTTTCAGCAAACAAAGGCCAGTTAGAGGCTGGGTCAACGACCACAGGCTCGAGTTTCTTGCCCAGTACCCCACCCTTGGCGTTGATCTCATCAATCGCCATCAAAACAGTGTCTTTCAAAACTGTTTCAGAAATGGCCATCGTGCCAGACAAGCTGTGCAAGACGCCAACTTTGATCGTGTCAGCTGCCAAGGCATTAGACATAGAGACAAGCGATCCTACCGACAGCGCTGCGGCTGCGGCCAGGGCTTTGAGATTTCCTCGACGATTCATCATGGGTTGAACTCCAAAAAAGGTTGGTAAGCGCGGGTAGCAATTCACTCGCTGCATTACCCTTCGCAATCCTTGTGCCAACTTCTTGCCCCCTAGAACACGAATTCTTTTCCTATAAAACCTTTTATTTTGAAAAATCAGCACCAAGAAAATGCATCAAAATGGCTCGCGCACCATGCTTGTGCAAAATTTTTCGCATCATTTCGTGCACCAAGCTGGAATGCCAAAAAATTTCTGCACAATCGCAAGGCACATAAGTTGCAAGAGAATAAAGCTATGGAACTCACACCCCGCGAAAAAGACAAACTCCTCATTTTTACGGCCGCTTTATTAGCTGAGCGCCGTCAAGCCCGTGGACTGAAACTCAACTATCCGGAAGCCGTCGCACTTATCAGCGCTGCCGTGATGGAGGGTGCGCGTGACGGTAAAACCGTTGCCCAACTGATGAGTGAGGGCAGAACCATCCTCTCCCGCGCAGACGTGATGGACGGTGTCGCCGAAATGATTCCCGATATCCAAATAGAAGCCACCTTCCCCGACGGCACCAAGCTCGTCACCGTGCACCAACCCATTGTTTAAA
>DAIQOH010000130.1:0-1856 GCA_036787995.1 Limnohabitans sp.
ACCAACTGCAAGTCGGGTGCCACGAACATGAACTGACCGTAAACACCGATCAATGCAAATCGTCTGGGTCGCCCAGGGAAGGTCCAAAAGTGCAAACCATAGCCCAAGTGAGGCGTGGCCACGGTTGGGTGAAACGCAGCGGGGTGCTGCTGCCAATCCGTGGCATATTGCAAAAACGTTCTGGACACCACCTGCTGCCCTGTGTCAGGGCGCAAGCCATCGTTGGCCAGCAACACGCCTAATCGCGCATAGTCGCTGAGGGTGGCGCAAAAGCTGCCACTGGCCCGCACCACACCAAAGCGGTCTTGCAACCACAAGGCCTCATCTTCAGCGCCCATGGCTTGCCACAGGTGTTGGCTGGCGTAGGTGGCCAGGTCTTGTTGCATCGCGGTTTGAAAAATCAAGGACAGCACCGACGTTTGCGCACTGGCATAAGCAAAACGCTCACCATCGGCTGCATCGCGTTGACGCATCATCTGTGCGGCCGCAGCAATACCTTGTTCAGCAGAAACGCGGCTGAACGCAGCAGTGTCACCTTGTCCATCGTAACGGTCTTCAAACTTCACACCAGAAGACATGTGCAGCAACTGCTTGATGCTGGCTTCGCCATACACACTGCCTTTCAACGCAGGAGCCAAGGCATCGGCTCGAACATCCAACGAGGGCAATGACTGGTCTACCCATGCCTTGCCAAAAGCCAGTGCTGTGATGGATTTGGCAAACGAGTGACCCAAGAAACGCATTTTGGGCGTGCGTTGGTATTGGTAGGCCTCGAACAAACGTTGACCACCTTGCACCACCATCAAACCCATGACGCGTTGGCGCGACAGGTAATCGGCCAAGCTGAATGGCTGGCCTTTGTGGATGTAGCGAAAGTCTTTGGTGAATGCCTCCGAGAGCTTGGCCACAGGCAATGGCATGACATGACTGCTGGCCAATAAACGCGCCATGCGGCCTGGCGAAAAATCCATTTCGTCCATTTGGCTGAACGAACCCACACGCACCGATTCATCGAAAAAATAATTCTGCGCAATACCTACCGGGTAGCCGCTGTGGCGACCCAGTCGATCTTCATCCGGTGCAGGACGTGTGGGTGTGTACAAGCGGAATTAAGCGTTTTCCAAAATCAAATGGCCCACCGCCGTGTTACTGGCAGGCACATGGTAGAAACGGTGGACTACATGAGGTTGCACTTTACCTTCGTTCACATCACTCATGGCGCCACGTGCAATCAACCACATCACCAACTCAATGCCTTCGCTGCCCGCTTCTCGCACATAGTCGATGTGTGGAATGGCTGCAGCGGCGTATGGGTCTGCGATCAGCTTGTCCAAAAACGCGTTGTCAAAATCTTTGTTGATCAATCCCGCGCGGGGGCCTTGCAGTTGGTGGCTCATGCCCCCTGTTCCCCAGATGTGAATATTCAAATCTGCATCGAAACTTTTCACCGCCTTGGCAATCGCTTTGCCCAGGTTGAAACAACGCTGGCCAGAGGGTACGGGGTACTGCACCACGTTCACCGCAAAAGGAATGACGGGACAAGGCCACGCATCGGGTTGACCGCACATCAGCGACAAAGGCACGGTGAGGCCGTGGTCCACATCCATCTTGTTGACAATGGTGAGGTCAAAGTCTTGTTGAATGACCGACTGTGCGATGTGTGAGGCCAACTCGGGATGGCCCTGCACCCTAGGCACGGGACGAGGACCCCAACCCTCATCGGCAGGTGTGTACTGCGCGGCCGTGCCAATCGCGAAAGTGGGGATCATGTCCAAGCTGAAGGCTGTGGCATGGTCGTTGTAGACCAAGAAGATGACGTCGGGTTGGTTGTCCTTCATCCATTGTTTGGAGAACTC
>DAIQOH010000131.1:0-1770 GCA_036787995.1 Limnohabitans sp.
CGATGTTTTTGTCTTGCACTGTTTTGTACAAGGTGGGCAGACGCCAGAACGCTTTTTTGTCGGCGTGGGTGGGGTACTTTTCCATCAAGTCTGGACGCGTACCGTACAGCGGTTCGCGGTGCTGCGGGATCGGGTCTGGGAAGTTCCACACCACGGCGCGGGCCTTGGCGTTGCCAAAGGGATGGCATCCATGGTTTTGCATGAATACACGGATCATGCCGCCCGAGTTGTCGGTCTTCCAATTTTTGCCCTCGGCCAAAGGCTTCTCTGCGTCGGTAAGTTCGTCCCACCAACCCAGCTTCTTGAGTAATACATGGTCGAGTTCAGGGTAGCCCGTGGTGATATCCGCCCCAAATGAATGGGAGCCGTCTTCTGCCAGCAGGTTTTTGCCTTCACGCTCCACACCAAAGTTGGCGCGGAAATTACCGCCGCCGTCCATGACGTGCTTGGAGGTGTCATACAAATTGGGAGAGCCTGGGTGCTTCAACTCAGGCGTGCCCCAGCAAGGCCAAGGCAGACCGAAGTAATCGCCGCCAAAGTCATAGCCAGTTTCTTTGTCTTTGCCGCCTTTGGACTTCAAGGTCTTCACGTCAAAGAGATGCATGTTGCGCATATGCGCTTTGAGACGCTCTGGGCTTTGACCGGTGTAGCCAATGGTCCAGACCGACTTGTTGATTTCGCGCAAGATGTCTTCGGTCATGGGTTCGTCCATGCCCTTGACTTTCTGTAGCTTGTAGTTCTTGACCAACTCTTTTCCAAATCCGAGTTTCTCAGCCAATTGGTACATGATCATGTGGTCTGAACGGCTCTCCCACAATGGTTCAATCACTTTTTCACGCCATTGCAAGGAGCGGTTCGACGCAGTGCATGAGCCACTGGTTTCAAACTGCGTCGCAGCAGGTAATAAGTACACGGCGCGATTGGGATTGGCGTCTTCTGGCTTACCAGGCATGGCGGCCATTGCTGCAGTTGCGGATGGATAAGGGTCCACCACGACCAACAAATCCAGCTTGTCCATGGCGCGCTTCATCTCTAATCCCCGAGATTGCGAGTTAGGCGCGTGGCCCCAGAAGAATACTCCCTTGAGGTTATTTTCTTGATCGATCAACTCGTTCTTTTCAAGCACACCGTCAATCCAACGCGAAACGGTAATGCCAGGCTTACTCATCATGGCAGGGCTGGCAAAGCGACCTTTAAGCCAATCGAATTCAACGCCCCAGGCTTTAGCAAAGTGCTTCCAAGAGCCTTCTACGATGCCGTAGTAACCAGGCAAAGAGTCTGGATTTGGTCCAACGTCTGTCGCGCCTTGCACATTGTCATGGCCGCGGAAAATGTTGGTGCCACCACCCGACTTGCCCACGTTACCCAAAGCCAACTGCAAGATGCAAGAGGCACGCACGATGGCATTACCAATCGTGTGCTGGGTTTGACCCATACACCAGACGATGGTGCCGGGGCGGTTTTCATGTAACCAAGTCGCGACCTTGAGCAATTGCTCAGGGCCCACGCCGCAGGCTTCCTCGACCTTATCGGGCGTCCACTTGGCTAAGACTTCTTCTTTGACCTTATCCATGCCATAGACACGGTCGTTGATGTACTTTTTATCTTCCCAACCGTTCTTGAAAATGATGTGCAACAAGCCAAACAAGAAAGCGATGTCTGAGCCTGAACGAATACGCACGTATTCATCAGCCCTTGCGGCGGTTCGTGTGAAACGTGGATCGACCACGATCATCTTGCAGCCGTTCTCTTTGGCATGGAGCATATGCA
>DAIQOH010000132.1:0-1711 GCA_036787995.1 Limnohabitans sp.
ATTCACCTCAGCCCAGAGGCATTGGCCGGTGGCTTGATTGGCAAGATTCAGGATGGCGATATGTTGGTGCTGGACTGCACCACAGGTCTACTACACACCGAGGTCAATGACTCAGAATTGGCTGCACGCATACCGTTCAGCTTTTCACCTGGACCACGGCAGTTGGCCAGTGGACAAGGTCTGTTTTCATTGATGCGAAACCATGCGTCCACGGCCGAAACCGGTGCCTGTACCTTGTTTAAGGATTGACATGACAACAACACCCTCTTCAATGCCCCACTTTCGCTCACGCGTGGTTCCTGTGATCGTGATCTCCGATGTCGCTCAAGCCGTTCCATTGGCGCATGCACTGCTGGAAGGCGGCATTGATGTCATGGAAATCACCTTGCGGCATGCGGCCGGTTTGGCAGCCATTGAAGCTGTGGCCAAGAACTTGCCCCACATGGTGGTAGGTGCTGGTACTGTTACACAGCCCCATGAAATGCAAAATGTCAAAGATGCGGGTGCCTCATTTGCTTTGTCACCCGGCATGACAACGCGCTTGATCGAAGCAGCAAAAACTTGTGGTTTGGCTTTTGTACCTGGTGTGATGACGCCATCAGAAGTGATGGCTGCACGTGAACAAGGGTTTAAGCTCTTGAAGTTGTTTCCCGCCGCCCAAGCCGGTGGAATTGCCATGTTGAAAGCGTTGACTGGGCCATTGGAAGACATGCGTTTTTGCCCCACAGGAGGTGTGAGTTTGGAAAACATGGCGTCTTACTTGGCTTTGCCCAACGTGGCGATGGTGGGTGGCTCGTGGGTCACCCCTTTGAACTTGATTGAACAAAGGCAATGGGCTCGCATCACCGAGCTGGCCCGTCAAGCCACTGCGATGGCGGCGGGTGGGGAAGCGACTGCCAATTCCGGACAATCAACCCCATGAGTACTTTCACGCCGGTTCACCTCTCCTCCGCTTGGCAAGCCTTGCAAGGCTTAGCCCAAACCCACTTGCCAACGCTGCGTGAACTGTTGTCAGATACACCTCGTTCGGCTTCGCTGCATCTCAAGACATGCGGTATTCACATGGACTTCTCGCACCAACGGGTGAATGCGCAAGTCATGAATGCGTTGCATGTTTTAGCCAAAGATCGCCAAGTCGATTCGCAACTGCGTGCCATGTTCCATGGCGAAGCCATCAACACCACCGAAAAGCGTAGCGTGCTGCATGTCGCATTGCGTGGCAGCCATTTAAGCAATCCGCCTTGGGGAGAAAGTATTTCTTCGCAAGTCAAAACGCAGCTAGATAAGGTGTGTGGTTTTGCTGAAAAAATGCGTGCTGGCGCTTGTTTGGGTTTTAGCAACCTGGCCATCACCGATGTGGTGAACATGGGTATTGGTGGTTCGGACCTTGGGCCACGTATGGCCACGCAAGCTTTGCGAACTGCAGCGACGTCGCCCGTGCGAGTGCACTTTGTGTCGAATGTGGATGCTTGGAGCTTGCAACACACCTTGCAAAACCTCAACCCTGCCACCACTGCATTTGTGGTGCAAAGCAAAACCTTCACCACCCAAGAAACCCTCACCCTTGCCGCGTCTGCACAGCGGTGGTTGTTGGATGGTGGTTGTCCTGCTGATTTGTTGCCGCGTCACCTGATGGCCGTGACAGCCAAACCCTCTCTGGCCTTGGCCCAAGGCTTTGATACTGCCCATGTTTTCGAGTTTTGGGATTGGG
>DAIQOH010000133.1:0-1588 GCA_036787995.1 Limnohabitans sp.
GGGCAAAAGCAAAATCCCGCTCATCATGCGCAGGCACCCCCATCACCGCCCCATCTCCATAAGACATCAAAACATAGTTACCCACCCAAACAGCGACAGACTCCCCCGTCAAAGGATGCTTCACATAAAGACCGGTAGGCATTCCCAACTTGTCTTTCACCGCCAACTCAGCCTCAGTAGTCCCCCCCGCCTTGCACTCCTCAATAAACGCAGCCAACGCGGAATTACCAGCAGCCGCATGCACAGCCAGCGGATGCTCAGGCGCCACCGCACAGAACGTCACACCCATGATGGTGTCAGCACGGGTAGTAAACACATACATGCGACCATCTTGAATCAAGGCACCAGAAGCATCGCGGATATCGTGGGTGAACGCAAAACGCACACCTTCGCTCTTGCCAATCCAGTTCTCTTGCATCAACCGCACTTTGTCTGGCCAGCCTGTCAAGGTGGCTTTGTCGTTACCGACTTGCACATGGTCGAGCAACTCTTGCGCGTAATGCGTGATGTTGAGGTAGTAACCAGGAATCTCGCGCTTTTCCACCAAAGCACCGGTGCGCCAACCGCGTCCATCGATCACTTGCTCATTGGCTAAAACGGTTTGGTCTTCTGGGTCCCAATTCACCACTTGGGTTTTGCGGTACGCGATGCCTTTTTCCAGCATCTTTAAAAACAACCACTGGTTCCACTTGTAATAACTCGCGTCGCAGGTGGCAACTTCACGCGACCAATCGATCGCCAAGCCCATCGCCTGCATTTGCTTTTTCATGTAAGCGATGTTTTCGTAAGTCCACTTGGCAGGTGGCACACCGTTTTTGAGCGCGGCATTTTCAGCAGGCAAGCCAAATGCATCCCAACCCATAGGCATCAAGACGTTGAAGCCCTTCATGCGCAAATGGCGCGTGAGCATGTCGTTGATGGTGTAGTTGCGCACATGGCCCATGTGCAACTTGCCGCTGGGGTAAGGCAACATCGAACAGGCGTAATACTTTTGCTTGAGATTGCCGTTTTTATCTTTAGCGTGCTCGACTACGCGGTAGGCATCGGCTTGGGTCCAGGCGGCTTGCGCGGCGCGCTCGACCTCGGTGTGGTTGTATTTGTCTTGCATGGGGAAAAGGTCTAAGCCCCTGAGCAGACAGGGGAACCCTCGGATTTTAGGGCTTGCGCTCGGTCACAAAACCAATGCGACTCAAGCCCGCTTGCTGGGCCAATCCCATAACTTCGACCACTCGGCCATATGGCACTTTGACGTCGGCCTGCAATTGCACTTCTGGCAGCTCTTCGGCGCCCTCTTGGCTGGCTTGGTTGGCACGCGTGCGCAAGGCATTGGCCAGTGCATCTAGGGCAATTAGTTCTTTGTCTAAATAAATATCGCCTTGCGCGTTGATGGCGATAGACACCACACGCTGCGCCACTCCAGTAGGTGCAGATTGCGCTTTAGGAAGATCAAGCTTTAGGGCGCTCATCATCAATGGAGTGGTAATGATGAAGATCACCAACAAGACCATCATCACGTCTACCAAAGGCGTGACGTTGATTTCGCTCATCGGCTTTTGCTCAGCCACACGCTCGAATCGACCGAAAGCCA
>DAIQOH010000134.1:0-1558 GCA_036787995.1 Limnohabitans sp.
TTGGTTTTCTCGACCGGCTTCAAGTCAAAGTAAGGCGGGATGACCGGCAGGTGCGCAAAGCTCCATTTGCCGCGTTTGACGTCAAACTCTTCGGGCGCTTGGATTTCCACCAAATGGCCGACCGCGCTGGTGACCACGTAGTTGTCATTCTCGAAATGATCGTCGTGCTTTTCAAACTTGCCCGCGCTGGGCGTCAAAGCACGAACGATGTCTTGGGCCACAGAGGGCTTCTCGGCGATGACCAGTGTCTTACTCATGCGAAATTTCCTTGTCTACAATCCGCTGTCTCGCGCGCGCGCACGCGCACATGTACGTATTCAACATAGCAGAATTTTCCAACAGGCTCCCATGACCTCTTCCAGCAACAGCGGTAAACGCATTCAGGTGCGCCGCTCAGGTGTTCACGGCAAAGGGGTGTTTGCCCTGACTGACATCGCCAAAGGCGAAATCATCATTGAATATGTGGGCGAGGTCATCAGTTGGAAAAAAGCGCAAAAGCGCCACCCCCACAATCCAAAAGACCCTAACCACACGTTTTATTTCCACGTCAGCAAAAAAAATGTGATTGATGCACTTTATGGCGGCAATGACTCGCGCTGGATCAACCACTCGTGCAAGCCCAACTGCGAGGCCGATGAGGCTGGGGGGCGCATTTTTATCCGCACCTTGCGAAAAATCAAAGCCGGCGAAGAACTGAACTACGACTACGGTTTGGTGATTGACGAACCCTATACAGCGACTTTACTGGCCGACTACCCTTGCCATTGCGGCGCGTCGTCGTGCCGCGGCACCTTGTTGTCGCCCAAGTCTTGATGCGCGCTGGCCAAGCCTCATTGCACTGGCCATGGGCCGATTTGCACAAGGCGGTTGCCGTGCTGGGTGTACACGCACATGCAGAGGTGCTGCCCACGATTGACTCAACCAACAGCGAACTCATTCGCCGGGCCCGCAGCGGCGACACCCGCCCCTGTTTGTTGGTGGCCGAGCAACAAACCGCAGGCCGCGGCCGACAAGGACGCAACTGGCAAGGCCTGCGGGCCGATGCCCTCACATTTTCCTTGGGCTTGATGCTGGCCCCAGCCGATTGGTCAGGTTTGTCATTGGCAGTGGGTGTGTGTATCGCCGAGGCTTTGGATGCCAAAGCCACGATGGGCATGGGTTTGAAATGGCCTAACGACATCTGGGTGGATGCGCACCATGCCCCACGCAAACTGGCAGGCATCTTGATTGAGACGGTGTGGACCGAGGGTGACAGCGGTACGGCGCGTTACACCGTGATGGGTATAGGCATCAATTTGCATGCGCCCATGGACGCGGGTTTAAGCACGCCGGCTGCAGGCTTGCGCGAATGGATGGGCGAGGCTTTGCTGCCGCCGCACGTTTTGCAAAGCGTGATCGCACCTTTGGTGGCGGGCGTGCAGTTGTTCGAGGCCCAAGGTTTTGCCGCATTCAAAGAGCGCTTTGCCAAGCGTGATGTGTTGCAAGGCCAAACCATTCGTTTAAGCAACGGCATCGAGGGTGTGGCGTGCGGCGTTGACATCGGTGGTGTGCTGCAAGT
>DAIQOH010000135.1:0-1525 GCA_036787995.1 Limnohabitans sp.
TTCTCGTTCAAGCCTTTGAAAGCTGCGCGTCTGGAAGACATCCGCATCCCCGTGGCCTACATCAAAACCTTCAAAGGTCCACCCACGGGTTTGATCGTGGAGCGCGAGCGTTTGGACAAATTCGGTCGTCCTTTGCTGGGTGCCACTACCAAGCCTAAATTGGGTTTGTCTGCTCGCAACTATGGTCGCGTGATTTACGAAGGCCTCAAAGGCGGTTTGGACTTCATGAAGGACGACGAAAACATCAATTCACAGCCCTTTATGCACTGGCGGGACCGCTTCTTGTATGTGATGGATGCGGTTAACAAAGCACAAGCGGTAACTGGCGAGGTCAAAGGCTCTTACCTTAACGTTACTGCAGGCACCATGGAAGCCATGTATGAGCGTGCAGAATTTGCCCGCGACCTGGGTAGCGTCATCGTCATGGTGGATTTGGTGATTGGCTACACAGCTATTCAGTCGATGGCCGAATGGTGCCGTAAAAACGACATGATCATGCACATGCACCGCGCAGGTCATGGCACTTACACACGCCAGAAAAACCATGGCGTGAGCTTCCGCGTGATTGCCAAGTGGCTGCGCTTGGCTGGTTGTGATCATTTGCACACAGGCACAGCCGTGGGCAAGCTCGAGGGCGACCCCATGACTGTTCAGGGCTATTACAACGTTTGCCGCGACAGCTACACCAAACAAGACTTGCAGCGTGGCTTGTTCTTTGATATGGACTGGGCAGACACCAAAAAAGTCATGCCTGTGGCTTCTGGTGGTATCCACGCCGGTCAAATGCACCAGCTCATCGACTTGTTCGGTGACGATGTGGTGTTGCAGTTTGGCGGCGGCACCATCGGACACCCCCAAGGTATTCAAGCCGGTGCGGTGGCCAACCGTGTGGCGCTGGAGGCCATGGTCAAAGCCCGCAACGAAGGCAAAAACATCTTGGAAGAAGGCCCCACCATTTTGAAGAATGCCGCCAAGAGCTGTGGTCCTTTGCAAGCCGCTTTGGACACCTGGGGCGACATCAGCTTCAACTACCAATCCACCGACAGCAGCGACTATGCCGTCACCCCATCCGTTGCTTGATACAGAGGAATCACACCATGTTGACCAACCCTACCGGTAAAGTTACCCAAGGCCAATTCAGCTTTTTGCCTGAATTGACAGACGAAGAAATCAGCTTGCAAATCAAGTATGGCCTCTCTAAAGGCTATGCATGGAGCGTCGAGTACACCGATGACGTTCATCCCCGCAACACCTACTGGGACATGTTTGGCATGCCCATGTTCGATCTGCAAGACCCTGCAGGCGTCTTGATGGAAGTGAACAACTGCCGTAAAACCTTCCCTAACCATTACATCCGTTTGATGGCGTTTGACTCCACACGCGGCATTGAATCGGTGGCCATGAGTTTCATCGTGCACCGCCCTGCCAATGAGCCTGGCTTCCGTTTAGACCGTCAAGAGGTGAGTGGACGCAGCTTGCGTTACACCACCCACACTTACGCGACCGACAAGCCTGAAAACCAGCG
>DAIQOH010000136.1:0-1501 GCA_036787995.1 Limnohabitans sp.
TCTTTTTCGGCTTGCATGCGGTCCATCAGGACCGAGCCGACCATGCCTCGCCAGCCGACCAAGCCGACCCTGTTTCCGATTTTTTTCATGTAGATGCCCTTTCAATCAAAGTGTTTTGATCCCCGGCTCGTCTGGCCGGGAAGGGCGCGACGAACCGAAGCCTTTAGGTGGTTGTCTTGGTGGTTTTGGTGATCGCGCGCAAACACACAAGGCCAGCAGTGCTGGCCTTGTAGGCTGTGAGTGAGAGAACGCAATACATATGAAATATTCTAACCTTGGTTTTACTGCGCTAAAAAACCACCATCAATCGCCAGCGTGTGGCCGGTCACCATACCTGCCGCTGGGCTGGCAAGGTAAATCACGCCTCCCACGATTTCATCGACTTGGGCAATACGACCCATGGGCGTCATCGCATGAAGCTTGTTTAAAAGTTCAGGGTTATTTACCAGGGGCTTGATGAAATCGGTGTGTACCCAAGTGGGGGCAATCGCGTTCACACGAATACCCTCCCGTGCCCATTCCACAGCCAGCGAGCGTGTCAGGTTGACCACTGCGCCTTTGGTAGATTGGTAAGAGATATTGGGGTATAGCCCACCGCCAGACAGTCCCATGATGGACGCTGTATTGATGATGCAACCACTTTGGCGCTTGACCATGTGACGTGCTGCCAGTCGCGCACACAAAAACACACCGGTCAAATTGACGTCCAACACTTTTTGCCAGTCTTCAACTGACAGTTCTAAGGAAGGCTTTCGGATGGCCAAGCCGGCGTTGTTGAATAAACAGTCGATACGACCGCTGCGGTCTACTACCGCTTGCATGGCCGCTTCGATGCTGTGCTCGTTGGTGACATCTACCTCATAGGCTTGGGCAGAAAAGCCTTGAGCGTTCAACTGTTGTGCCATCGCATAGACCGCCTCTGCATCGCGATCGAAGAGGGCAATCGAGGCACCCGACTGCGCCATGCCTTTGGCAACAGCAGCCCCTATGCCTCGCGCACCACCTGTGATGATGGCGGTTTGGCCGTGAAGTGAAAAAGCCGTGGCTGCATCAAACGCAAATGCAGCTGGCGTCATGTGCTTAAAGCTTTCACTACCGCATCACCCATTTGCACCGTGCTCACTTGGGTCGTGCCTGCGCTGTAGATGTCGCCGGTGCGCAGCCCAAGGGCCAGCACTTTTTTCACCGCGTCCTCGATGCGCACCGCCGCAGCTTCTTGGTTGAGGCTGAAGCGCAGCATCATGGCGGCGCTCAAGATGGTGGCCAAGGGGTTGGCCACGCCTTTGCCTGCAATATCAGGTGCACTGCCGTGGCTGGGTTCGTACAAGCCTTGGTTGCTGGCGTTCAGGGACGCCGAGGGCAACATGCCGATCGAGCCCGTCAACATAGAGGCTTCGTCGCTCAAGATGTCGCCAAACATATTGCCCGTGACCACCACATCAAAGCGCTTGGGCTCTTTCACCAACTGCATGGCGGCGTTGTCCACGTACATGTGGTCCAG